>NZ_CP124543.1:312092-624184 GCF_029953635.1 Halotia branconii CENA392
AAATTGTTGTTTGATTTGCTTAATTATTGGTTCCCATCTGGTTTTTTCTTCAACCGTAATACCCATAGGGAAGTTAACTGCAAAATTGCCAACGCTGTCAAAGAATCTGTGATTATTGCCTAAGTCTCTACCGTGACTACGATGACTCAATACTACTCCATTTCGTCCACTCCATTCAGCCAGCAAGCGATATAGAGGAGCAAGTAAAAGGCTATAAAGATTGCAAACATAATATTGCTTACCTTTGGTTAGTAAAATTTCACTTTGGGGTTTGGGTAGAAGAAATCTTTTTTGAGCCGCAGAAGATTCAATATTTTCTCCTTTTTCAAAATCAAAAGGAACTTGAAAAGCATATTTTTGTGATGGAAATTGGTACAACCAGTAATAAATGTGCTTATCTAAATCACCTTGGGCTTCTTTTTCCATTAATAGACGCACATAATCATTGTAAGCAGGTTTGTTGGTTGTTGTCAGATTAATATTATTTGGATTGCCTAAATTTTGAGTGTAGGTAAACCAAAATTCTTGGAAAACTAAACCGTTGCTGAGTAAATCACCAATTAAATGATGTCCAATGAAGGCGATGTCGTAACATGAATCATTGACTTTGACGATAATTATCTTAATTAACGGCCACTGGTCAATTTGCAGTTGTTCACCAGCTTGTTGAATTAAGTTACGAACTTCTTCATCTCGTTTTTGGGCTGTTAGATGAGTGCCATCGTATAGTACTGCCTTTAATGGTTCAGTTGGTTGAATGACTTTTTGTTGCCATTGACCGTCTTTTTGAACAAATACTGTCCGCAAAGCAGAATAGCGTTCTACAAGGAGGTTAAAAGCTTGGTGGAAAACACTCAATTCTAAAGGATGGCGGTAAAGAAAACGGGTGTAACCAGTCCATTGATAAGGAGGTTCAAAGTATTTCATTACCCAGCGTTGTGCAGGGCCAAGGGGTAGGTATTCATCTGTAGAGACGCGATTAATCGCATCTGTACAAGGGGTTTCGCCGTTGAGGATAGCTGCGATCGCCTTACGATCCAGTTTGCCGTTATGATTTTTAGGTAAACTGTCTAACAGTTCTATCCGGTGCGGAATCATGTAATCAGGTAGCCAGCGTCCTATATATTCTTTGAGTTGTTTGTTATCTACCTGTTGACTAACTACACCAGCTACTAGCTTTTTCTGTCCTGACTCATAATCTATAGCGACAACAGCGGCTTCTCGAATATCTGGGTGAGTGTTGAGAACATTCTCGATTTCTCCCAATTCCACACGGAAACCACGTATTTTAACTTGGTGGTCAATTCGTCCGTGATATTCAAAGCTACCATCAGGTAATTGCTTGGCTAAATCGCCAGTCCGGTAGAGATATTTGCTATTGATGTCTGCAATGGGGTTGGGGCGGAAAGATTGCTCTGTTTTTTCGGGATTTTTGAGATAACCAAGCGCCAACTGTACGCCACCAATCCACAGTTCTCCTAACTCACCCGGCTGCACAGGCTGCATTTGTTCATCTAGGAGAACAATATTCACATTGTCAATTGCTTTGCCAATCGGAATACTAGTTTCTTCCCGTACACTATCGGGAATGATATGGGCGGTAACATCTATAGATGCTTCCGTAGGACCGTAAAGATTGGCTAAACCAACTTTAGTGCCATATTTATCTAACCAACGTTGAATGAAAGATACTGGTAAGGCTTCACCACTAAATACTAACCAACGCAAGTGAGGAAATGTCCACGCTTCTTCTTCTAAAGCAGTGACAAACTCTCCGAATAGGGAAGGAACGAAATGCATGATATTAATTTGGGTGTCATGCATCCACTGCACTAAACTCCAGGGATTTCTCACAACTTCCCGCTTCACAGGACAAGCTGTAGCGCCTACCATCAACGGCCAGAATATTTCCCAGACTGAGATATCAAAGCAGCAAGATGTTTTTTGGGCGACTCGTTCCCCAGGCGACAACTGAAAGGCTTTTTGCATCCAGTTGAGGCGGTTCATGTAACCCCGGTGATTCAGCATCACTCCTTTGGGGCGACCTGTAGAACCGGAGGTATACAACACTGTCATCAAATCATCAGGAGTATTAACGCTAGTAGGAACTTGTTCAGAACTACCAGACCAAGCACTTTGATTAACTTGGGTTAAAGTTGTCCCGCTTAAAGCTTCTCCCTCATCCAAGAACACTAAAGTAGACAACGGTAACTGTGCTGTCAGACATTCTGTTAATTTTGCATTCAGCTGATGTTCAGTTAATAAAGTTTGCACTTCAGCATGTTCTAATATGTATTGAATGCGTTCATGAGGATAAGTTGGATCTAAAGGAACATAAGCTCCTCCAGCCTTGAGAATGCCTAATATGCCAACCCACATCAAATAACCAGGGTTGAGCATCATACCTACTAAAACTCCTGGTTTGACTCCTAGAGTTTGCAAGTAATTAGCAACTTGATTAGACAGACGATGCAGTTGTTGATATGTGAGTTTGACGTTGCCATCAATAATAGCCACTGCATCAGGAGTGCGCTTAACTTGTTCGATAATTTCTAAGTAAGGGATTTCTATTGGCTGGGGAGTGGCTGCAACAATCGCTGGTGCTTGTCCCTGGCTGAGTGTATAAAGCATTTCTCCCAGGCTTCGGCAAGATAGTAAAGCCTGACGATTCACCTTACCTAACTGTTTTTCTAACTTGGTAATGATGCGGATAAGTTCTAGGGAATCTAATCCCAAATCCACGACTAAATCTTTGTCTAAAGCTGTGTCAGTGATGGAGTTATGGCAAACTTCTGTGGCTATCTGTTGCAGGATAGATTTGATGTGATTATCTGTTGGTAACGATGATAGTGCTTGAGTCGTTTGTTGGGGCTGAACTTGCAAAGATGCGAGTTCTTCAATGTTGGCAATCAATTGTTTGCAGAAACTATCAACGAGAGATTCACTAAAGAAACTGCTGTCATAACTAGTATTTAAGTGTAAGCAGTTATCGAATATCTCTACCAATGTGTCTACAGTGCCAGCATTAGTAACGGTAGCCGAACGGTAGTTGAGAATCTTCAGGGAACCATACTCAGGTTTGATATGGGTTTGACCCATGTTGGAGAGGAATAAGTTAGCTTTCATTCCCATCTGCATTAAACTAGCAGCAGTTGGAGGAATTTTGCCATTTTCCAAAGCTACTTTTTCTCGCAGCCAAATCCCCATTTGACGAGTTTGAGCGTTGTCGTGATTAGCTGCTAAGGTTGTATGAATTTCCGAATGAATCCCATAGAGGAAATTAGACCAATTCTCATCAGCCGTTGGCGCTCGGAAACTCAGGGCGAGATTTTGAGCAAAACAGCCAATTTCGTTAGGAATATCTACCCCTGGATAGATGCGTCCGCTTGTTGGGACGTTAATGATCGCAGAATCGGGCAACTTGCAAAACTTAGCAGCAGCTCTTAAATAAGCACCAACTACCAAAGAATTTAGCGGTAAACGCCAGTCGCGGGTACGGCTAATTAAGTCATCTGTGACTTTGCGACTCAGGCGGTAGGATAAAGTCGCGATGTTGGTAGAGTTATATTTGACGGTACTGCCTTGGGGATTCCAAACAGATTTATCTTTGCCCTGCTTGCTTAAATATTTGTGCAGAGATTGTTCTGCTTGTTGATTTTCCCAGGTATTGAGAGTGTTAGCGATCGCTTGATAATCTGCAACTGCGATCGCAGCTGGTAAAATTGGTTCAGTGCCATTGAGTCTTGCACTATAAATTTCCATGAAGTCGCGTAACACGATTTGGTTACTCAAACCATCAGAAATCAGGTGATGATTGGTGAAAAAGACTTCGTAAACGGCATCTTCAAGCTGGAAGACAAAGAACTTATGCAATGGCCACTGGGAGATATCCCATCTGGAATTGATGCAACGATTTACTTCCTCATTGATGCGGTATTCTTGAGTAGAGCGATCGCAATTTCTTAAATCTGTAATGGCAATTTCTGGAGGCGTGGGATTATCCAGCACCATCAAGCGATAATCTTTAAAACTAGTTGACCCAGCAGGAATGGAAAAGTATGCTCTCAGCATCGGGTGGCGAGTCAGTAGTTCTTGCCAACTTTGGCGAAAAACTTGGGGATTGAAAGCCCCATTCAACCGCAATGTGGAGCATAAACTACAAGTAGATACAGCCCAGTGGGAAGCTAAGAAGATATATTGAGCATCTAAAATTGGTACTTCTTCTGCTTTTGTTTCTGGCTGGGATGATACAACAGTAGTAGTTGCAGATATAGCAACAGTTAGTGTAGATGTAACTGATTCTTGAGGTGCAATCCAAGTTTGAGCGAGTTGTAAAACTTCTGCTAAAGTTTGCAGTTGCATTAATTGTTCCATTGGGACAACTTGCAAAAATTCAGCTTGCTTTTCCTGGGGAACCATTTGAATAAAGGTGTTGAGTAGCTCTACCATTTTGATAGAGTCTAGTCCCATATCGCTTTCCAGATACATATCTGGTTCTAAGTCTTCGACATCGTGTCCTGTGATTTTGGCAATAAAGGTGAAGATTTGTAGTTGCAAGTTGTTCTGGCTCATAATGCTCCAATAAATACTAGTAAATGAAAGATGAAGAGAAACGAACCGCCAAGGACGCAAAGTACACAAAGGGGAAGAGTTTTAGAGGGGTTTTGCTTTGTGGCATGAAAACAAACTTTGCGTTCCTTTGCGTTAAACTCTGCGCCCCTTTGCGTTTAAATTCCACTCTAATTATTGATATTTTCCACAGTTTTAGCAGCGAAACCAAATTCTTGAAGTAAAGCGTTGTAGCTAGATTGTCGCTGTTCTGGTGATAGTGTTGCTAGGTGTTCTATTAATAGCAAGCCATCAATTTCTACAGCTTCTGTAAATTTCGGTTCGCTATAATCAATTGGTGCTTTATAAGTTTTGCGCTCGAATGGATAAGTTGGTAGCGGTACTCTCCGCAGTCCTTGAGGAAATAAACCTAGGCTATTAAGTTGGACTCCTGCGGTATATAACCGAGCTATTATTGTCAGCAAGCTATTAATGACTGGCTGACTTTTTTCGGCATGAATCCAAGTTTGGGGGTCATCTGCAATATTTAATTGCTGTCTAATAAGTTCAGAGTTTCCTAGATGTAAATAAGCTCCTGTTTCACTACATGCTTCTTGGCACTGTTCGGCTTTTAATGAACCAGAAACATGTAAAAGTGACTGCAATTGTGTACTTGTAAACTTACCAGAAGGTTTGTAAGTACCTAGTGGGGTTACTATAGAGCAATTCCAAACTGTGACTAATGGAGCTTCTAATCTTGGTTCTTCGACAGAATTGTTGGTGTGTTTTCCTTCTAATTCTGCTAATAAGATGAATGCTTCTTTAAGGGAGGACATTGCAGTTAAACAAGCTCCAACTAAAATTCCTATTCCTTCTGCTAATATGACACTTGGTTGAATTTTGAGAGACATCAACAAGTTGCACAAGGCATATTGAACAGCAAAACTATGTGCTTTTTGTGAGAGGTTAGTAGTATTATTTGACTCCCAATTGGATAGTGTGCGTCGCCAGAGAAACTCACAATCAGCGTAGGCTTTTCTAAATTCAGGATAGCGAGCGCTTAATATTTTCGCCTCTTCTGGTGTAAAAGTACAGCTGTTATCTAAAACTAGATAAGTTGGTGTAGCTTTTTGGGGATTAGAACGACCAAGTTGAATATTGGACTGGTTTTGTTCTAAAGAAATAGCATTGAGAGAATCTAACAAATGTTGGCGGTTATTCACAACTAATGCCGCTTTGTAAGATAGTTCTCGTTGAGAATTACTCAGGGTCAAGCAAATCTCTGATAGTTCTTGTTCTGGATGTTGAATAACATGCTCGTGTAGTTGTTTGACAATTTCTTTGAGAACTTTTTGGTTGCGTCCAGTTAAGCACAATAAATGTGGGGAAGTTGGTTCTTCAGACTTAACAGACTGTGAAATGGGAGATTGTTCCACAATTAGGTGACAATTCGTACCACCAAATCCAAAACCGTTAACTCCGGCGCGTAACAATTCGCCATCGCTTGTCCAAGGTTTACCTTCTCCACCTACTACATATAAAGGTGTATTAGCAAAATCGATATGAGGACTCGGTTGTTCAAAGCCTACAGTTGGCGGAATTTTGCCGTGCTGCATGGCGAGTACAACTTTAATCAAGCTGACAACACCGGAACCAGCCATCAAATGACCAATAGAGGATTTAACAGAACCGATACCGCAAAAACCTTTACGGCTGGTGAAATCACGGAAAGCTTTGGTAATGCCCTCAACTTCTACGGGGTCGCCTAACATTGTGCCTGTGCCGTGAGTTTCAATGTAGGAGATAGTTTCCGGGTCGATGCCAAATTTATTGTAAGCCTTACGAATCGCTTCGGCTTGACCTTCTGGTTTCGGGGCGGTGATGCCTTGAGAATGTCCGTCGTTGTTGATGGCGGAACCTTTGATGACAGCGTGAATGTAATCGCCATCTTCTAAGGCTTTTCGCAAGGATTTGAGAACAACTGCGCCTGTACCTTCGCCGACAACCATACCATTAGCGCGGCTATCGAATGGGAAACATTCACCGGTGGGAGAAAAAGCTTGAACGCGGCTGAGGAAAGTAAAAGGAGTAGGACTGAGGTTGAGGTTAACACCGCCTGCGATCGCCATGCAAGTATCCCCCGCCCGGATACTTTCACAAGCCAGGTGAATTGCGACTAAAGAAGAAGAACATGCAGTACCTACTTCCAAACTTGGCCCCATTAAATCTAAACAGTGACTCACCCGCGCCGCGATTTGATTTAACTCGTTACCTGCGGTTGCTTCGGGCATCAATTCGCTGGGTTTGAGAACATCTGAAACTGTATCGAGTAAGTTTTTCTGCTCAGTAGGAGTGAGTTGCTCAAACCAAGAAGTTTTGTGCAAACGCCGCTTGAGAACAGTACCGTACTGATAATTAAAAAAGTGTTCTACATAGTTATTTTGGTCGCCACCAACAATGACAGCGATATCTTTCGTGCGGTATTTGCCGCCATAACCTGCTTGTTGTAAAGCTTGCCAAGATACCTCTAAAAATACCCGTTGTTGGGGGTCCATCGCCGTTGCTTCTCGTGGCGAAATGCCAAAGAACATCGGGTCAAAGTCAAAGGGATTTTCGATAAAACCACCACGTTTACAATAGGTCGTATGCGGGGCTGTTCCATTCTCCTCATAATAATCTTCAACTAGCCAGCGATCGCTCGGAACTTCTTTAATAAAGGAGCGTTTTTCATCGAGAAACTGCCAATATTGCTCTAAATTATCAGCCCCAGGAATTTTACAAGCCATGCCGATAATTGCAATATCTTCTTGTTTTACATCCATTGCTTTAAAGTTTGATTGTTGCAGCATCGAATTAGTTGGAGTCTCCTTTTTAGGCTTGTTGATAGGCGTTTCTGCGGTTGAAATTGCATCACCATACTGTTTTTCTAGATGGTCTGCTAATTCATCCGGTGTTTGATATTCAAAGAAAAGTGTGGGAGATAATTGATGTTTGAAGGTTAGACTTAATTGTTTAATTGCTTCTACAGCGCCTAGAGAATCTAGCCCTAACTCTTGAAAAGACCTGTATCCTTCTACTTGTTCTTGGGGAATTGTCACATATTGACTGAGTATGTCTCGAACCAGTCGCCGGATATTTTGAGTTTTAGGTTGGGGAAGAGGGACTAGGGGTTGGGGAAGAGGGGCTAGGGGTTGGGGAAGAGGGGCTAGGGGCTGGGGGCTAGGGGCTAGGGGTTGGGATAATTCAGTGATTTTTGGGGATTTTGTTTCTTTTTCCAGTAAATCCACAATGTGAACTACAGAATCATCTAAAGACAAAGCTTCAATAAAAGCATTCACAGCTTGGTCTGCTTCTAGAAGTTTCAATCCTTTGACTTTCGCCAAAATTACCAGCGCTTGTCCGCCGATTTTTGCCATTCCCTTGTCGCGCCACAGAGAGAAATTAACAGCAAGCGAATGTCCGGGCGCGCCGCGTTGGGTGCGGTATGTTGCATAGTTATCTAAGAAGATATTAGCTGCTGCGTAGTCTCCTAAGTTCGCTCCCCATTCAGCTTTTGATGCCGCCGCAGAGGATATCACAGCAAAGCATTTCAAAGGTTCGTTTTGGGTGACATTATCTAAAATAATGGTTCCCTCAACTTTGGGTGCAAGTACCTCCGCCACTGTTTCGGGTGTTTTTTGTAACAGTTTAAATCGAGTTTGATCCTGCACCCCAGCCGCATGGATGACTCCATGTAACTGTCCAAACTGCTCATGGATAGTTTCCATCAACAGCTGCATCCCTTCGGCATCCGTCACATCTACAGCGTGATAAAGTACCGTAGCTCCTAGTTGTTCTAGATTTTGAATAATCTGAATGCGTTTATTGTCACCTTCATGCAAATGCCATTCTGCTTTTGGTGGTAGGGGATGACGACCAGTGAGGACTAAATTAATCGGTGCGCGACTCACCATTCCTTTAGCGATTTCTGCCCCAACATCACTCACACCACCAGTAATCAACCAAGTATCTCCCGGTGTCAAGACAGACTGAAATTCCTTGCCAGCCGGAATTTCCATTCTTTCTAAAAGCCGAATGAATCTTTGTCCTTGGCGAATAACTACAATCCCTTCCTTGTCAGGTTTAGCTGGCAATTCTTGGAACAAAATTTGAGCCAGTGTTTCTGGAGATGCACTCCCAGGTGTAATATCTACTACCTTTGCTTGAATATTATTGTGTTCTTGAGTAATTGTCTGGGCTAAAGTTGCGCCCATTACTTGGTGTAAACCCTGAAGAGTATCATTTGCAGATGTTACGTAAGCACCCTGAGTTAACAGTAGGAGATTGATGGGAGAATTACCGTAATGTTTGACAAGTGCTTGCCCCAAATACAGCAGACTGTACATACCTTCTTGCAGTACAGAATCGTGAGAATCTACAGGCAACCGAGAGATAGCAGCTTGATTATAATTCCAAAGGTGAACAATAGCTGTAATCGTCAAACCTTGCTCTTTTAAAGCTTGAATCAGTTGGTCATAATCGAATGGCGAAGCAGGATTGATAATAAAATGGCGTTCTGTTTTTTGTTGGAACTTTTGACCAGCAGTTACAAAATAAACAGGATATTTTTCCGCATCAAACAGCTTCTCCAGGTTTTTAGCAACCATAAGAGCGTCCTTAAAAATGAGGACAGCCCCTGGCGGAATCTCTCCCGTTTCAACTAGCTGCTGAGGTTGCCATTGCCACTCATAAAAGTATTTAGAACTCTCTAAAACTCTCATTTCTTTGCGTACTTTGTGTCCTTGGCGGTTCGTTTCTTCATAATTCTGCGGGCTTTGTTTGCCGAGTTCATCTGTTGTAGTATTCAATTTGGTATTATTTCCTCCGTCGGTTTTAATCCAAAAACGTTGACGCTGAAACGGATAAGTAGGAAGTGCTAACTTAGCGCGTGTAAAATCTCGATCAAAGCCGTCCCAGTCCACATCTACGCCGAGGGTGTATAGTGTTGCCAAGCTGTTAAGTAACGACTGCCAGTTATCCTCTTTGGTAAGAGAAGTCAACCAAGTCCCAACTTCTTTTGGTAAACACTGCTTTCCTAAATTCGACAGCGTAGAATTGGGGCCGATTTCCAAAAATAAGTCATAACCTTGACGATGTAACGTCTCCATCCCTGCTGAAAATCTGACCGCTTCTCGAATATGACGACACCAATAATTAGCATCAGGAACATCTTGATTGCTGAGGATTTCACCCGTCAAGTTAGAAACTAAAGGAATGCGAGGCGCGTTAAACTTCACCGAGGCAGCAATCTTTTCAAAAGACTCCAGCATCGGGTTCATCAAAGGAGAGTGAAAAGCGTGGGAAACTTTTAACGCCTTGGCAGAAATTTTCTCAGACTCGAAGTGTTTCAACACTTTTTGCACAGCTGCTTTGGTTCCCGAAATCACAGTTTGCTTGGGACTATTCACAGTAGCAATAGATACGTCTGAAGAAGGCGCAATAGCATCCACTACCCGTTGCTCATCGGTCAAAACTGCCGCCATCATGCCATTAGGAGGTAACGCTTGCATCAGTCGCCCTCTTTCGGCAATTAACTTCAACCCATCTTCTAAACTGAACACCCCAGCAGCACAAGCCGCAGCATATTCCCCAACACTGTGACCGATAACTATATCTGGGACAATTCCCCAAGATTTCCACAGTTCAAAAAGGGCATATTCCAAGGCAAATAAAGCTGGTTGCGTATAGGCAGTTTCATTTAACACCGAGTTTGTATTTGACTCAGGGTAAATAACTGACAATAGAGGTTGTTCTAGATAAGCCCGGAGAATTTCATCGCAGCGTTCCAAGGTGCGGCGAAAAACTGGCTGGGTTTCATAGAGTTGTCGTCCCATTCCGACATACTGAGAACCTTGTCCGGTAAAGAGAAACGCAATTTTACGAGACTTATTTATTTCTGGCCGATTAACTATTGCCGAATTAACAAAAGTATTAAGTTGTTCGCTTAACTGAGCAGTAGATTCAGCAACCACAGCTAGACGATAATCAAAATGCGATCGCCCCGTGTTACTAGTAAAACAGACATCAGCAACAGCAACTTGGGGATTTGTCGCTAAAAATTGTCCATACTTCTGCGCTAATTCTCGCAACGCCTTTTCACTCTTCGCCGAGAGAGTCAACAAATGCTTAGGACGCTCAAACTCTGAAACTCTTCCTCCGTGTCCTTTGCGTCCTCTGCGGTTCGTTTCTTGACCTTCCTCCAAAATCACATGAGCATTAGTCCCACCAAACCCAAACGCACTTACACCAGCAAATCGCGGCTCTTTCGTCCAGACCTGACCTTCAGTAGGAATCGCCAAACCACTGCCCTCTAACTTGATATGAGGGTTAAGCTGCTGCAAATGTAAATTAGCTGGAATCTCTTGATGCTGTAACGCCAGCACCACTTTAATCAAACTAGCAATTCCCGATGCCGCCTCCAAATGACCGATATTGGTTTTTACCGAACCAATCCAGCAAGAACATGATGGCGTTAGCACTTCTTTCAAAGAATTGACCTCAATCGGATCTCCCAAGGGCGTACCAGTACCGTGCGTTTCCACATAACTAATTTGTGCAGGTTGTATTTGCGCCTTTTCCAAAGCCTGACGCACAACTGCTTGCTGAGAAGGACCATTAGGTGCTGTCAATCCATTGCTACGACCATCTTGGTTAACTGCCGAACCTCTAATAATTCCTAAAACCTGGTCTTGATCCCTCTTAGCATCACCAAGACGCTTCAAGACAACAACACCGCAGCCTTCACCGCGAACATAACCGTTAGCACTAGCATCAAATGTCTTACAATGGCCGTCGTCTGCCATCATTTGCGCTTGAGAAAAAGCGATCGTTAATTCGGGAGTTAGGATGAGATTGACCCCACCAGCTAAAGCTAATTCCGACTCTTTTTGACGCAGACTTTGGCAAGCTTGATGCACTGCAACGAGTGAAGAAGAACAAGCTGTATCTACTGCCCAACTCGGCCCACGTAAATCTAGTAAATAAGATAAGCGATTGGCGGTAATGCTGAACGCCGAACTAGTACCAAAGTAAGCATCAGTGCCAGTGGGATGGTTAAACTGCAACCGCGCATAATCATTAGTGCTAATACCGATAAATACCCCAGTTTGACTGCCTTTTAATTTTTGTGGGGCAATGCCAGCATTCTCCAACGCTTCCCAACTCACCTCTAACACCAACCGTTGCTGCGGGTCGATACTTTCGGCTTCGCGGGGACTGATGCCAAAGAAACCAGCATCAAATTGATCCACATCTTCCAGGAATCCCCCCCAACGGGTATTCATTTTTCCTGGTGTTGCTGGTTGGTCATCGTAAACTTGCTGAATATCCCAGCGATCGCCCGGTACTTCTACAATGGCATCAGTACCAGTTCGTAACAGTTGCCAGAACGCTTCCGGGTCTTTCGCTTTTGGAAAACGACAACCTATGCCTATAATTGCGATCGCATCTGTTGCGTCATTCTTACCACTTTCATCTGTCACCACATCAAACTCTAATTCTGGCTGGGAATTTTCCACCACCACAGCCAAATGTTCAGCCAAAGCCGCAATAGAAGGATAATCATAAACCAAAGTCGGAGAAAGACTCAATCCCAACCAATCTTCCAATTCCGTAGAAAGCATCATCGCCGCCAGCGAATCCAAACCATAACGCGCAAAAGGTTCTTGAACATCTATGCTTTGAGACGCAATCTTTAACTGCTGTGAAACCTTATCAACCAACCAAACTTGAATAACTTCTGCTTGCTTTCCTTCTGCCTTTGCGCCTTTGCGCCTTTGCGTGAGCCTTTCATATCCTGCTTGACCCTGCCACATATCCACAACATCCAACGTACCCTCCAAAAACTTAGCCCGACAAGCATGACGCTGAATTTTCCCACTAGAAGTTTTCGGAATACTTGCAGGCTTCAGCAGCGCTACAGCATAAACCTGTAACTCATGTTCCTCAGACACCGTTTGTCGGATAGCCGCCACAACTTCATCAACATTCAACTTGCGAATCGCAGTCCGTTCAACCTCGCAAGTCACAACGAGTTGTTCTTCGCTATCTACTTCAATTGCAAACGCCGCCGCGAAACCAATCCGTAAAGCTGGATGACTTTTGACCACTGTCGATTCGATATCCTGGGGATAGTGATTACGACCCCGGATAATAATCATGTCCTTGACGCGTCCGGTAACGAACAACTCACCATCCTGTAAAAATCCGAAATCACCGGTACGCAGAAATGGCTTACTTCCATCTTGCAAATATACTTGAAATGTTTGCGCTGTCGCTTCTGGTCTTTGCCAATAACCTTGAGCCACACTAGAACTAGCAACCCAAATTTCTCCGACTTCGTTGACTGCACATTGCGTCATTGTCTCTGGGTTAGCAATGACAATTTTTGTATCTAGCCAAGAATGCCCACACCCCACCAAATGTCTAATATTTTTAGTATCTGCATTAGCTGGAACAATCCGGTTTTGTTCGAGTGCTTCGGCTTCAACTTGACAATAAATCGGTTCGTCTTTGACATTGCCACCTGAAACCATCAAAGTGGACTCAGCCAAACCGTAGCAAGGATAAAATAAGTTAGTCCGGAAACCAGCGGGCTTAAACTTCGCTGCAAACCGTGCCATTGTTTCTTGACGAACAGGTTCAGAACCGCTGTAGGCGCTATGCCAATGACTTAAATCGAGGGATTCTATTTGTTCTGGAGTCAATTTGCTGCTAGCGCAGAGGTCATAACCAAAATTAGGGCCACCCGAATGATTTGCTTGATAATGCGAAATTGCTTGCAACCAGCGAATCGGACGCTGTACAAACGATGCAGGGGGCATCAGGATACATTTAAATCCTGTATATATGGGTTGTAAATGTCCATCAATCAAACCCATATCATGAAATCCAGGCAGCCAAGACACAGATACAGTATCAGGAGTAAGTTCAAATGCTTGCCTGATATACTCCAAGTTATGTAGCAGGTTGCCATGACTGACCATGACTCCCTTGGGCGAACCAGTAGAACCGGAAGTGTATTGTAGAAAGGCTAAAGTGTCGCTGTTAACTTCCGGTTTTTGCCAGTTTGAGGCTAAGTCATCAGCAATGCCATCGGTAGCGAGTAAATGTAAATCTGTTAGTTCTGTATCTTGGTCAAAGCGTTTTTTGATATTCTCGAATAGAGATGTGGTGGTTAGAGCTACCTTTGCTTGAGCATCTGTGATGATTGATTGTAATCTGGTGAGCTTTTGATTTTGTTTGGGTGGGTAAGCTGGAACGGCTACAACTCCTGCATATAAACAGCCGAAGAAAGCGGTAATAAATTCTAAGCCAGACGGGTAGAGTAATAAGGCTCGTTCGCCACTCGCTTTGATAGACTGGAGATAAGCTGCGATCGCTCGTACTTTTTGGTCTAATTCTTGATAAGTTAAACTAGCTGTTTCTATTTCTCCATCCTGCAAAAAAGTAAAAGCTAATCTATCAGGTTGGTGTAAGGCTCTGTAGCGCAGTAGTTCTACTAGTGAAGAAAATTTTAAATATTGAAAGGAAACAGTCATACTACCTTTTCCTTGGTGTTGTGTGAATTAGGGACTAGAGATTAGAGAAAAATAAATTTTCATCACTCTGTTGTGAATTAAAACATGAATTTATATCACGCAGAGTCGCAGCGAAAAGTTGTCAGGAGGGTTTCCCTCCGTAACAAACTTTTCAAGACAAAGTCGCAGAGAGATAAGAATTGGGAAGAGTTGATTTAGTGGAAGGATATCTTAACTAATTGTTAAAGAATATGTTTGCTTCAACTATTTATATTTGATTTGTGAATACTTTTAAGTTGTAGCTATCAGTAACATAGTTAAATTTACGGAATGTGAGATGAATAATCAATGGAAAATCTTTCGCTAATCAGGGATGTATCTTAGAAAATGGGGAGAGGAGAAAGCAGGAAGGAAAATACTAGGGCAAACCCACCTAAATTATATTTACTTACTACTGAGGTTAAGAATCAACGAAAAAATCAGCATTTTATCGTTTGATTTATTTTCCAAAACTTAAAGCGATGCCAAAGGCAAGCCGCAAAGCGTCTACGCTAAAATCTTTGTCAACAAGCAGAGGTTAATGATATTCTTCTTAAGCCTATTGAGAATAAGCTAGTCTTATTGACATGATACGATCGCCCTGTACTTTCATGCTGATTTTCTCATCATTCGTTTTTATCGATGCTCACCTTTATTTGCTTTTAGTTTACCTGCGATCGCTTTTCTCTACACTTTAATGACTATCGATTCAGCTATTCGTCACTGGCAAGGGCGTGGCGGTGCGTGGAAAGGACGAGTTTATCTTGGTTAAGAGTTATCTTCTCTAACTAACTCATCCAAGCTATCTGGAAATGTCCCGTGTTCAATCATTTTAGTAAACACTTGGTAGCAGTCATCTTTTGCTCCCTCTTTCCGTGGAAACCCTAACCACAAAATCACAATCGCTTTTAACTGTTCTGTATCAAACGCCCGAAAAAATAACCGATATCTGTCTGGTAAACCCATCTTTTTCACCCTTCCATAGCGTTTTAATGCTCCTGTCAAAGCAAAATGACTTGCCAAGGGATCGGAAGGAATTTTTGTTTCAATAGCCACAGTAATTGCTGCAAATAATTTTACTGTTGCATGGGTTTTATATTCAGCTTCTGGTAATTTTTCTTGTAACCGAGAAACACGCTCAAATAATTCTTGATACTGACTACCAAATAACTGTGGGTGAAAATATATTTCCCAGCCATTACTAATAAACTTCGCCATCTTCTAATGACTCATCGTCTAATTCTACACCCGCAATTAGTTGCTGGGCAGCCTCCGACATTTCAATTGTATAAGGTTGCATCGTGTTATTTTTTAATGCTTCTGTCATAGCAAAATCAAGAAACAGTCGCATTAATACTGAGTTCTCTTCTTCTTCAATTAGCTGAGGCACAATCCGCAAAATTGCAGTATCTGGTGATAATACTTCTATCCAACCATCTGCATTAGCAAACTGAGGATGCTCACGATAAAACTCTGCGGGGAACCTAAATCCTGCGCTGTTACCAATTTTGGTACTCCGAATGCTGTAGGAGTTGCTCATATTCATACGTATGTACAAGGTGTACTTACATAATAGCAAGTGCGATCGCTTTTCTCTACACTTTAATGACTATCGACTCTGCTATTCGTCATTGGCAAGGACGCGGTGGTGCTTGGAAAGGGCGCGTTTATCTTGGATAACACTACTCATCAAGCAACAATTTTTAATAAAGCCTACGTATATATACTGCACTTAAACAAAGCGAAACAGCTTAAATTTACACGGTATGAGCGCTCGCGTCGAAGCCTGACCGCTGATAACTGCCTTCCTACTCCCATTGCCAGCATTTGAGTTGCCAGCCGTGTCCTTCGACCGCTAAAGCACCCACATAGCCGTAAGCGGGTGTAAATTCTTGGAGTGACCAACGGGTGACAGTGGAGCGATCGCCTTTAATGCTGTAAAGTTGAACTGGCTCACTGGGAGATAATGAAACATCTAACTGATCCATCGGAAACAGTAGCCCATAACCAGTAGCTTTTAAATAAGCTTCTTTACGTGTCCAACCATTAAAAAATGCTCCTAGCTTTTGGTCTGTAGGAAGTTGATGAAAGACATTTTTTTCGCGCTCTGAAAAACAGCGATCTGCAATTTGTTCAAAGTCGGAAATAGGGCGAATATATTCAATATCAACACCAATTTCACGTTTACGGGTTATGGCATATAAAACAAGTTCGTGGGAGTGAGATAAATTAAAACTCAAGATACTTCCACCAGATGTTTCTGCTAGAGTTGGTTTGCCATGCTGTCCATAACAAAACTGTAATTGACTGGCATTAGTGCCTAAGTAAGAACCTAAGATTGTCCTCAGTAAGCCACGTCCAACAATGAAACGTTTCCTGTCTCGTTCTAAATAAAAACGCTCAGATCTGGTGCGTTCATCTTGTGAAAGTAATTGTGCTAATGTCTGAACGCGAGATGTTGATTGGTTGAGGAAAGTACACCAGACATGAACATCTTCGCTTAACAGTGACCAATTTGTAGGGGGAGAACGCCACAGGCAATCAACAGTGATCATAATAATTCGTAATACTCGCCTTTGGCGAGAAGCAAGCTACGTAATTAAGATACACAGACGTATTCAACTTCTTTAGCTAAATGTTGTGCCAATACCTTAACTGTGGGATATTCATACACCAACTCAAGAGAAAATCTACGTCCTAACCAAACTTCTATGGCGTATGTTAGACGTAATGCTTCTAGTGAAGTTATTCCGTAGTATTCAAAGGGCAGATGAATGTTAATTTCACTGTGATTAACTAGCAGCAGTTTAGAAAGATAAAAAACTAACCAGCCTTCAATAACTTCTTCTGTTTGAAACTGCTGTTGTAAAGGTCGTGCTTCAACATCACTCCGATACAAGAAGGTTTCTCTACTGTTACCAAGGTTTTGTATACACTCAAGTAGTGTATTATGACTACTTTTAAAAAACTGTAACAAGCTAGTATTTGTTAATTCTTTAGTGACATTTTGTAAGTTTTTCATACCTAAAATATCTCCTGTAATTAGTGGCACAAACGTTGATAAATGTTTGTTAGTAAGCTCTATCAGATTTATTCAATTCGCTTACTGTATAGACCAAAACTAAAGCAAAACTCATGATTGACAAGATAAAAATTTGACGCACACCAAAAATTTGCATGACGGTGGAAGAAAGTACAGGCCCAGCAGCACATCCAAAACCATAGACTGTTGTAAATAAGGCGCTTCCAGAAGATGATTCATTACGGGAAACTTTGTTGCCAATCATGGCGATCGCTAAGGGAAAAATAGGACTGATGCTAGCTCCAGAAATAAATGCCAAAACCTGAATAGTCATGGAGTTTGTAATTAATGAAAGAGACGAAAGAGAAAATATAATGATACAAACGGTTATCAAAAGAACCTTTAATTTATCGAAGCGGTCTGCTAAATGGGTAACAGGAAGGGTAGCCAGTAAACCTCCTAGTACAAATAAAACAAATGTAGACCCTATTTGTTCCACACCATAGTTTTGTTTTAGTAAATAAACTGGATATAAAGAAACCAGAGTAGCATCAACAAAACCATAAGCATAAGCGCTGTAAAGAGGAAGTTTCAACTTTCTAAAAAGCTCTATGCGTATAGAAGAGTGAAAAACAATAGACTTTTCAGGTAAGTTGAGCCAGACCACAATTAAGCCACTGAGAATTAAAAGACTACCTAAAGAAAAAGTTAATTGTGGAGAAAAGTTGTAGAGAGAAGAACCTATAACTGGTCCCATACCAAATCCAAAGGAAAAAGCTAAAGCATACAAGCCACTAGTAAGGCCTCGATTACTTTCATGACAAAAATAATTTAATGCTGTTTGCCCACAAACTAAATACAAACAACAACCAAAACCCATCACAGCCCGGATAACAAACCACAAAGATAATTGAGTTGTCATAGGAAATAAAGGAGCGCTACAACCCATCAGCATTAAACCTAATGTCATGGTTTTACGGAGTCCTATTTGGCGTAATATTCTTGCTACTAAAGGAGTTCCAATAAATATCATGAGAAAATATACTGTCGAGTTAGCACCTATCCATAACTCCTCAACTTGATTTTGAGCCATCAGTGTTGAAATAAAAGGATTAAACAGCCCTATAGATATACCCGATAAAAAAGCAATGACGTATAAAGCTGGTAGTCCATTAGAAAAGGCAGAGTTTGGTTTAGCGGAAGTTAAATTTTCCATTGTTTTTGTCTAATTAGGATTTTATCTTTTAGTGTCTTTGTGGTTTGATATTTTTTACCACGAAGACACGAAGACACAAAGATGAAAACAGTTAGTTTAAAGAAGGTGAGACGGAAAAATATTCATCAACTAGTTTCATCCGAGATGTATTTCTCCATTCTTTTGGAGGAAGCTGATGAATTTGTCGAAACAAGCGGATGAAATAACCTGCATCTACATATCCAACTTTTGTGGCGATTCGATTAACGGTTTCGTCGGTATTGAGTAGTAAATAACGCGCTTCTGTCATCCGGCGTTCAACAATCCAATCGTGTACTGATCGCTTGGTTTGGCGTTTAACTAAATTAGTTAAGTAAGCATGAGAGTAACCCACTGCTTGGGCAACATCAGAAAGATTAATTTGCTGATGATAATTCTCTTCAATATATTGAAAAACTTTACTCAGTCGGGAGCTAGTAGGATAGAAAGTTGTGGTGTCTATTGATTGTGATTTAGCTGATAGTTGCTGATTCACATACCATTGCTTCAAAGCAGTTTGTTTTTCTAATCGAGCCGCGATCGCTCCTAATAATTCTTCTACCGTACAAGGTTTAGTCAGATAATCATCAGCTCCTAAGTTCATACCTTTACGGAGTTCAGATTTGGTAAGTGTGACGGTGAGAAAAATAAACGGAATAATTGCTGTAACAGGATCTTGGCGTAGTGTGTTGAGAACGCCATAACCATCAAGTTCTGGCATCAGAATATCGCAAAGTACTAAATCAGGTAAACATTCCCGTGCGCGTTGAATACCAACAATGCCATTTTCAGCGCCAATAGTAGAGAAACCTTCAGATTTAAGGCAATTAACAAAAAGGTTGCGGGTTTTTGTTTCATCTTCAATTACTAAGATGTTTTTCATCGTTTTTCCTGCTAATGACTTATTACAGTGTTGAGAAATTAAAGCCATAATTTGTCTTTCTCCCAAAGCAGAATGTTGAGTTGAAATCTGTAATCACGAAAGATTTGTGGTCTAGCTTTTCTATTAGCGAACAAATAAAACAAATTTTTCTACTATGGAAAATTAAAGTCGCAGGAATCAAAATTACTAACGCGATCGCTCTTGATTAAACTTCAAGTTTGTAAATTTGTAGCAGTCAACAATAAATTTGCAAACATATCCAACACCTTTCAATGTTTTCTTTTCTCAACAGAGAGATAAAAAACCTGCAAAAGCCTATCTGCTACAGCAACTAAACTTATTCGTAACCCTTGTTATTGATAAGAATGCCAATTCTTGATGATTTTAACCAGCAAGTATCTAAAATTTAAGGATAAAGTTAGTGAAAAATCATCTCTTGACAACGGATAAGCTTGTCAGGAGTGCTTCATGTTGTGGTTGCAACGCTCCAGTCATAAACCAGAATAAATATAGTTGAATTACTTAAGTTGAAGATTACTAGAAATTGTTAACCTAAATTTTAACAAATCCCAATATTTTCTTAATCCTCATATAAATTCTTGAGGTTCGTTAACTGACTTCGGCTTGGCTGTTTTTTTGTGTTTCCCAATTCCACTAAATGGTAAGAGAAATTAGAACTGTGTAAAGACTTAAAGAATAAACTAATTATAATAGCGCCTTAATCAATTAAATATAGAGTCTTTATTGAGTACAAATAATAATTTTAGCTAAAGTACTTTTTCGTACATTAATCGACTGGTGCTAGTTGTTCATAGATGAGAACTATTTTTGAATAAAATTATGAAACTACCTGATGGGCCTAAGACTTCTCCCTTGTTGCAGTTACTACAGTGGTCAAATGACACACTAGGATATATGAAAGCTTCAACTCAGTCTTATGGTGACATATTCAGTGCTAGGCTTGGCTCAAACTCGAACTTAACGGTGTACGTTAGTAATCCCCAAGCAATTCAACAGATACTAGTTGGTGAGTCCAAAGAATTTGACAATACTGGTAATCAACTTTTCAAGCCAATTTTAGGAAAATATTCATTAACTACACTCACTGGTGAAAGCCATCGTCGTCATCGCCAATTAATCATGCCTTCATTTCATGGAGGACGTTTAAAAGCTTATGGAAATCAGATCTGTGACATCACTCAGCAGGTATTTAACCAATTAACTCCGGGGAAAACATTTTTGGCTCGTTCTGCTGTGCAAGAGATCTCAGAACAAGTCATCCTCAACGCTGTATTTGGTGTTAATAAAGGAGAGCGTTTACAAAAACTCAATCAACTTGTAAGTTCAATACTGGAATATGCTAAGTATCCATTTGTTTCCAGCTTATTCTTTTTACCTTTTTTGAGAAAAGATTTAGGTCGATGGAGTCCGTGGGGTTATGTTTGTCATTTGATGCGGCAAATTGACGAGCTTTTGTACAGTGAAATTCAAGAATGCCGCCAAAAATGTAACCCTGAAAGTACTGATATTCTCAGTTTACTCATGTCATCTCGCGATGAAAATGGGGAGCCAATGACTGATGAAGAATTACGCGATGAGTTACTAACATTAATGGTTGGTGGTAAAGATGGTATAGCATCAGCAATGGCTTGGTCATTGTACTGGGTTCATCACCTACCTCATATCCGTGAAAAGCTCATTGAAGAAATTGATACTCTAGGCTCTTCACCTGATCATGTTAGTATTGTGCGACTGCCATATCTCAATGCAGTTTATAAAGAAATTCTGCGGATTAGTCCCGTTGAAATCCAAGCTGAACCCCGGATTGTGAAATCGCCAGTTGAATTGTTAGGATACGAGTTGCCAATAGGTACAATATTAATTCCTTCTATTTATCTTGTTCATCAACGCCAAGATTTATACCCGGAACCTCAACAATTTAAGCCAGAGCGTTTTCTAGAAAAGCAGTTTCCCTATTATGAGTATCTACCTTATGGTGGTGGCGATCGCCGCTGTCCAGGTTCAGCATTTGCGGAATTTACCATGAAGTTGGTATTAGCAACAATTCTGTCACACTATCAACTAAAATTGGCTAATAACCGACCTGTACGCCCTGTTCTTAGCGGTTTAAACCTTGTGCCTGGTGATGGTGTGAAGATGGTTTTTTTAGGAACACGAACTAGTACCGCTACGCAAAAGTCAAAAGACTTATTGAGTGAAGTTGAGTAGGAGAAAACTTTTATTCTCTTAAATCATCCATCTCTAATAACTGAATTATCAGTGCATATAAAACAGAGCGCATTGTCACTCGTTTTTGTTTGCAGAGAGATTTAAACTGAGATTTTAGAGTTTTAGGAACGTATCCTTTTAGTTCTTCTAGTTCTTCTTGCGCTAAATTATCAGATAGTTGAGAAACAGGTGCATCTGTTTGTATCCATTGTCTAATTAAAGTTTCTAGCACCTCACTCATTTCTAAATTTTTTTGGACACAGAAAACTTTGAATTTAATTTTTAGAGATTTTGGTATAGTTCCCTTGACTACTTCAAATTCTCTGATTTCATTTTTAGCCACTGTCATACATACTTCTTTCTAAGTTCTGTTATTGTCAGTAAAACTTGATTTTGATTTTTGTTGCTGATAAAATTTTCATAATTAATCTGTTCAAATACAGGACTTACGCAAAATCATGATAAAACGAACCATATAGACGCGTCAGCGGCTTCCCGCAGGGTAGGACACAAAGGACACGAAGTTAAGAGGGTTTCACAGAGTTATTGCGTAAGTCCTAAAATAGTTAAGCATGATATTAAATATTATTTTTAGACTTAAAATCATGCTTTTTTTTAATTGATTGAGTTACTAGTTTTTAACCAGAAAATACTGAGTGCGACAACTAAAAAATATACAAAGTAATACTTCAATAGCTACGCTGATGAAATAAATTATCTCGTGGCAAAAAAAGTAACTCATTTAGCCATGTTAAAACATTGGATGTTTTTAACAACTGAATATCTTCAAGATAAGAATCAACTTTAGGCGATGTGCAAAAATAGGAAGTGACGGTGTAATCTTTGCTTTAGGGACTTCCAGAGAATAAATTATCCAATTTACTCAGATAATATTTGTTGTCTTCCCCCTGCTCCCTGCTCCCCTGCCTACCCCAGCGACGGGATATTTTTTAAGTTGGAAGTCCCTTATGTGTTATTGGTTAACTGTAGCGGCAGCATCTACGCCATTGGTCTTGATCTGACCATCTTCCATATAAACTATGCGATCGGCAATATCCAGAATCCGGTTGTCATGAGTAACAAGCAAAATTGTACAGCCTTGTTCTTTAGCTAGCCTCCGCATCAATTCCACGACATCGCGCCCAGATTTTTTATCGAGTGCAGCTGTAGGTTCGTCTGCCAAAATGATTTTAGGATGACTAACTAAGGCACGAGCGATCGCGACTCTTTGCTTTTGTCCTCCTGATAGGTTTTCTGGGTAATAATTTACACGCTGTCCTAAACCAACAGCTTCAAGCATAGCGATCGCTTGAGCATTGATATCCTGATTCAATAACTCTTCGTGTAACTCTAAAGACATGCGTACATTTTCTTTAGCTGACAAAAAAGTCATCAAATTATGTGCCTGAAAAATATAGCCAATCTGACAGCGTAGCTTAGTTAACAGTTGTTTGTTAGCTCCACAAATTTCCTGTCCTAAAATTTTCAAACTTCCTTCTTGAGCAGAACGCAATCCACCCATCAAAGTTAATAAAGTAGTTTTTCCTGAGCCAGAAGGGCCAGTCATAATCACAATATCGCCAGCGTTAATTGACAAGTTAATATCAAATAAAACTTGTTTACGCAGCGCACCTCCACCAAAGTAATGATTGAGATTGCGGACAGCAATCACTGGTTCTACAGCAGAAAGTTGGGAATTTAAAGTAACTGGTAAAGATTTTTGCAACATAATAGCAGTAGAAAACAACGAACAAAAAAACACCACTAACAACTGACCACTGACAACTAACAACTAACTAAAAAACATCAGCAGGGTCAGCAGAGCGTAATTTTCGCATGGCGATCGCCCCAGAAAAAGTACACATAATCACAGTCAAAATACAAACAGTGATCGCTCGTTCTAACTTCATGAAAATAGGCAGCATTGTGGCAGTATTGGCAACTTGATACAATCCAACCGAAAGTATAAATCCAGGTAAAAAACCCAAGATTGCTAAGAATAATGCTTCTTGAAGCAGGATTCCTAAAAGATAGCGATCGCTATAGCCCATTGCTTTAAGGGTGGCGTATTCTGGCAGGTGTTCGGAAACATCGGAATAAAGAATCTGGTAAACAATAACGATGCCGACAATAAACCCGACTGTTGTACCTAAACCGAAAATAAAACCAATAGCAGTACTACTTTCCCAGTATTTTTTTTCAATTTGGGCAAACTCTTCTGGAGTCAAGACTCTGACATCTTCAGGTAGCCCGTCGGACAGTTGCGATCGCACTGTTTCGAGAACCGCATTTGGTTTGAGCGTGATTAATCCAACTTCAATGCGATCGCGTTGATGCTCTGGGAATAACTGTAAAAAAGTGGAGTCACTAGCGATAACATTGCCATCGGCAGTAAAAGAAGCCCCATCAGTAAACAAAGCTTTAACGTCGATAGCTATACTATTCAATTCCGTCTCAAAGTTGCCTGTTTTATTAAAAATATCGCCAACTGCCCCATATTCCGGGCGGCCTGCTTGGTCAAACATCACCTGATATAACTGTTTAAGCTGATCTTGATTTTGTTGAATTTCTGGCGATTTAAAAACAGGTTGTGCCGGATCGACACCCCAAACCAAAATAGCGCGTTCCAGACGTGTTTGAGGATTTCGCCACTGTCCAGTGCCGATATAAACTGAATTTACTGATTGAACGCCCTCATAACCCAATACCTGATATAGTCGTTTTCTAGAAAAACTTTTTACCGAAGATAAAGTTTGAAATTGAGGACTAATCAAAACTAAATCTGCTTGTAAATTGCGGTGGGGTTTCGCCGCTGCATCAAACAGCGCACTTTCAAATCCCAACTGAATAAACATCAGCATATCGGCAAAGGTAATACCTGCAATTGCCACAGCCAGACGCGTTTTTTCTTTCATTAGCTGCCGCCATGCTAGCGGCGTTTTGCGAAAAAATCTCATAAGTAGTTACACAAAATTAAATTTATTGGTGTAAAGAGGGAACAGAAAAGAAGAGAAGTTAAGACTTTTCCCCATGCCCAATGCCCAATGCCCCATACCCATCTACAATTCAATTGCTGTCTGTACTTGCAAATTAGTAAAACCTGCAACTCGTTTACTATCTTCAGGAGTGAGACGAATTTTCACTTCCACGACTCGGCTATCTAGGTTTTCTCCTGGTTGATTGCTGAAAACGTTTTGTCGCTTTACTAGCAAGCCAATGTGATCAACGGTTCCTCGCAGTTCCCCCCCAAATGCTTGACTGGTAATTACGGCTTGCTGTCCCAGTTTCACTTTTCCAACGTCGGTTTGATAAACTTCTGCAACTGCCATCATTTGATCAGTTTGTGCTAAGTCGGCAATGCCAGCATCGCTAATTTTTTCTCCGATTCGTGTGTGAATTTTAATGATTTGACCCGTTATTGGTGCTTTGATATCAGCAGCGATTAACTCAGTTTGGGTACGTTTTAATGTGGCGATCGCATTTTCAACTTCTGTTCTTGCTGCTTGTACATCTACAGGACGAACTTCACTAATACTAGTCAGTGTGGCTTGGGCTTGGCTAACTTGTTTATTGCCAGTAGCTTGAGTACGGGCGAGTTCTGCTTTGGCTTCGGCTAGTTGTTTGCTAGCAGTGGTGTTAATACGCTTCTGAACTGCTTTGGCTTCATCTAATTGTTGTTTGGCAGTCTCTACAGTCAAACCTTTACTGTCATACAAAGAATTAGAAATTGCTCCTTGAGAATATAGCTGCTGATAACGTTGATATTCGGCTTCGGCATTTTTCAGTTCTGCTTCTAACTTTTTAATTGTTGCCCCTTGCGCTATTTTATCGCCTTGCCACTGTGCCTCTATGCGTGATATGGCTTCCTTTTGGGCTGTTTTGTCTCCTCGTGATTGTGCTTGGATGCGTTCAATATTTGCTTGCTGTGCCTGAATTTCTCCGGTTTTTGCCCCTGCTTCAACTTGAGCAAGTTTCGCTTGAGCAACTTTAATTTGTTGTTGGGCTTGGACTACAGCTGTTTGCAAGCGATCGCGTGAGTCTAAAATTGCTACAACTTGTCCGGCTTGGACGCGATCGCCTTCTTTGACTAAAATTTGGGCAACGCGATCGCCATCTAAAGCTAGGGGTGCAGATAAACTAATTACTTCTGCTTCTGGTTCTAGTCGTCCTAATGATGTGACTTTTGGTTTAGCAGGTGTAGTTGGTATTGGTTCGGATGAAGCTGTTTGCTCAACTTGCCCAAATTGAGAAACGCTATAAATAACAATTCCACCTGTCATTGCAGTTGCAGCAATTATTAATGCTAATAATCCTTTATTTGTTGGTTTTAGTAATAGCCTTTGACTCATTTATTTATCCTCTATCAAATTTTAAAGTGCTGTCTAAAGTCTAGAAACTGACAACTATTTTGGTAAAAATAACTGAATATCATCTTCTGCTAAATAGTTTAATTCTTCAGCATTCTGAGAATTTAGAACAGCATAGCGCCATGAGCCACGATGCTCTTTAGTTAAGTACTCAATTCCCACTATTAATCCTTGCTTAGTTTGCTGGCCTAGAGGAAATCGTGGGTATGCCCAATTTCGGGGGATAGTTATAGTTGGCTGCATAAAAAATCATCTTTGTTTTCAAAAAAAGGGAACAAGTCCTATTTTTTTGGATTTTTTAAAAATTGACCACATAACTTCGCAAAGATAACTAACAACTTAAGCTCTGCAAAATACTTTGTGAGCTTTTTTACATTAAGTATTTACATTTAAGCAAATTAACTGCTGAGTACAAAAATACCTATCAAAAGAGTATTTGTGTGTCTATACAGAGCAAAAAATATTTCGTAAATTGATAAGCAATTGAACAGCGCACTGCATTAAAGCTTCTTTTCTTCAATAAGATTTTGCAGGCGATCGCTACTCTTAAACAGAGTTCAACAGCAATTTTTCAAAGTAAACAACTTCCCAATTTTTGTAGATATCATGAAAACTATCACTCTTTCACGGGACTATTCTGTTTATACAGAAGAGCAGCATTTAGCTTGGAATAAATTATTTAATAGACAGCTAAATATTCTCCCAGGTAAAGCATGTAAAGAATTTATCGCCGGGATTGAAATGTTAAAAGAGCTAATTCAGCCTCTACCAAAACTAGAAATACTTTCAGTACGGCTGCAAGAATTTGTCGGCTGGAGACTTGTCCCTGTTGTGGGTATGATCGAAAGCCAAGAATATTACATGTATTTAGCAAACAAACAATTCCCTGTTGCGGTGAATATCAGAGACACCAACAATGATGGTTTTTCACCGCTTCCAGATGTTTGGCATGATATTTTTGGACATTTACCACTTTTAACATCTCCCTTATATAGCAATTTTGTGGAGGAGATAGCGAAACTTTGGTTGACAAAAAATAGAATACAAAAACAGCAAATTGCCAATATTTATTGGTACACTATAGAATCCGGTATTTGTCAAGAAAATGGGGAACGCAAAGTTTATGGTGCAAGTCAGTTATCAAGCTTTGATGAAATTCACTATGCTTTAAGCGATCGCGCTAAAGTTTACTCATTTGATTTACAAGCTTTAATTCATGCCAATATTAAATATGATGAATTTCAAAATAAACTGTTTGAAATACCTGCATTTGATTACTTAGAACAAATTTTAGATGAACTGAAATTTGTTTAGTTCAGTTTAACTAAAAAGCCTCATGTAGAGACGCGATTTATCGCGTCTCATAATCTTGATGTAGTTATGATTCATTAAAAAACTATGCTAATTACAGAAAATTTTGCTGTTTTTTTGGTTGCTACACTAACTTTGTGTGCTATTCCTGGCCCTGATATGTTGTATGTCATTGCACGCAGTATTGGACAAGGGCGCAAAGCCGGAATTGTTTCAGCTTTTGGTTTTAGCGTTGGGTTATTAGTACATACTTGTGGTGCTGCACTTGGTTTTTCAGCATTGCTAATGTCTTCACCTCTTGCTTACAGTATTGTGAAGTATGTAGGCGCTGCATACTTAATATTCTTAGGAATTAATATGCTTTTGAGCAAAAAAAGTATTAGCTCATTAGGAAAGCTAAAGCAAGCAAGTCTCAAACGGATTTTTAGCCAAGCCATTATTACAAACGTGCTGAACCCTAAAATAGCACTATTCTTTCTGGCTTTTCTACCTCAGTTTGTAAATATGTCAGAAGGTGCAGTCGGGTGGCAAATTCTAACTTTAGGCATCATTTTTAATATCATAGGTACTCTGTGGAACATAATTGTAGCCTTCATGGCTGGTTTTGCAGGTGATTGGCTGAAAAATCGCCCAAAATTCTCTCGTTTCCAACAATGGTTTACAGGTGGTATTTTAATTTCCCTCGGCGTTCATATTGCTCTGTCGCAAATCAGTTAGCCCAAACCATAAAACTTTGCTATGACTTACGCAATAACTCTCTGAAACTCCTATTTCTCTGTGTTCTCTGCGTCCTCTGCGGTTTATTTTCCCTTACTTGCGCGTAAGTCCTGTTTGCGCTCCTTTACGTTAAAAAACACTTTTTTGCCAGCCTTTATTACACACAATCAGTTGCTCACCTCAACTATGTTTTATTGCCCAGATAATCGCCTCAGATCGAGAACTTACTGCTAGTTTAGTGTATATACGGCTCATATAATTACGTACTGTCTGTTGAGCCAAGCTTAACTCAGCAGAAATGCGAGCATTATCCCAACCCTGTGCTATCATGCCAATGACTTGTTGCTCTCGCTTCGTTAGTGTAGCTTCAACATTTTCATTTTGCTCGTCTATTTTTTGTTGAATAAGTTTGTCGATAATTTTTTGACTGTACCACGTATTGCCTTTAACCACTGTACGAATAGCACTAATTAATGTTTGTGGTTCTTCAGATTTGAAAATACAGCCTTTTATCCCACCTATTTTTAAAATGGACAAGTCAAATTTATCAGAACTGGCTAATGCTAGCACTTGAGAATATGGACAAAATTTGCGTAAATCAACGATTGATTGAGGTAACGTTAAACTAGGTAAATCCAAATCAATAATTAATAGATCTGGCTGAAGTTTCAGATTTAATTCTGGAAGCTTAAAGGCATCATTTGTTTCACCTACTAAGATTAAATCTTCTTCGATATTGAGAGTCGCGCGAACTCCAACTCTTACCAACGAATTTTTTTCAGCAAGTAGTACTCGAATAATTTTGTACATCTGCAAGTTCCTATTTAGTATTTAATACCAATTCTTCATGAAGATGCACTAAATTTTTTAATTACGAACCACCAAAAGCGCCAAGGAAGAAAAGGATAATTATTAAGTGCAAGTTTATAAAGAATTGGTATTAAGTAAAAGAATTATTTTCCAGTCTCTATCTAAATTAGGTTGGTAATTAGCGTTACCCTGCTAGAACAGCGCTTAAGCTCAGGAATTTAGTCTTAACTACGAAAACCCAACTTGGCCTGTAAATAAAGATTTTGAGCATTTTCACCTAGACCAGTTATTTATGCCGTCTAGCACTAGACTTTAGAAGGAATAGTATCTAATAACAATAGAAAATCTTTAGATAAGTGAGAAATTATTTTGTTAATGCTTGATTGGAAGTGATAGTAAGATTTTGTATTCTAGATCACAAATATCCCACTTTTCGCCAGCTAACCTTAAGTTGATCCTTAAGTTTATGATCTTGAATCGACAAGATTTGATTAAGTGGCGAGACTAAATTACATCAACTAGAAATGCTTTTAAAACTAACTTGTTTAGTGATGAAATATCTAGTTGTTTTGTGAGATTTCGTTATCTTTTATATAGTTATGTTGCTGATTTGATGCAGAAAAATACCAAAAAGATAACGTTGTTTACAAAAAACGTCAGTTATTGTTATCTTTTAATCATACAGCAATCAATTCTTAACCTTGAAGTAAATTTTCGTTTATTAAAGAGTTTCTTTAGGTAGATGCAAAATATGAGTAGTAGACTATGATAAACGGAGAAGATTTTTGTATAGTTGTTTCTGTATAATCTAACCAAAATCATGGATGACTATAATAGCATTTAACGAATTGATACTAAGTCTAGCCTAAAAATAAGTTGCCGCCTTGATTCAGTTACTCTGTTTGTAATTTCAAGTTTTGACAGTACAACTTGGTGGTGAAAAAATTTTTCATCGATAGATAAAAACGAAAGACTCTAATGTGAATGGAATTTTGAAGTTGCAATTTCAAAGTATAAGAGTCGGACTAAAGTTCAGATTAGTTTTCTTTAAAAAAGGGCTTAGGCACTTTTTAATTTTCTCTGGAAAAGGACTTAGGCACTTTGTGTCATAACAACAATAATTTGAGCCATCTTACATAAAGGAATGATCCCTATGTCCTTACAACCTAATATGTGGCACTCCGCTATTAGTATGAGTTCAAATCACTCTTCTATTAATCCTTGTATGCCTCAATATTTAGAGCCAAAAACAAATATGTTAGTACTACCAAAAACGGATTTTATTTCCTTTCCATCTTCGCCTTCTTTAAATAAATCATCTATTGCAGATATCCAACCAAGTATGCTGTTGGATACATCTTCTGATAATAGTCAGCAATCAGAGTCTATCTCAGTTGCTTCTGCAATTGTAAAGATGTTAGAAGACTTGGGAGTGGAATATGCATTTGGAGTTTCCGGAGGTGCGATCGCTCCAATATGGCATACACTGCAACATAGTTCCATTAAATTACGCCACTTTCGTCACGAAGCCGGAGCCGCTTTTGCAGCCACAGAAGCGTATTTTGCCAGCGGTCGTCCCATCGTAGTATTTACCACAACAGGACCGGGGATCACAAACGCCTTAACAGGTTTATTTACTGCCCGTTGGGAAGATGCCAAAGTCATTTTTATCTCGGCTTCTACCTCAGCACCAAAGCGAGGACGGTGGGCGCTGCAAGAGACTAGTAATTACACTATGCCCAGTGCGGGAATTTTTACCTCAGAATCACTATTTCATTACGCAACAACTCTTGAATGTAGCGAGGAACTTCCAGAAGTCTCTCGACGGCTGGCGAAAGGTCTAGCTAAACCAAACGGCTTTGTCGCACACTTGAGCATACCTACTAACATCCAAGCAAATTTAGTTGAGACATCTTTGGCATCAGTCAATCTCTCTTGTACTCCTGCAACAGCCAGCGAAGAAGCGATTTCAGAATGTGCGCGGTTACTTACAGAAGGGTCGTTTGCTATCTGGGTGGGCTTTGGGGCGCGGTTTGCAGCTGCGGAAATTCGTAAGTTGGCTGAGAAAACAGGGGCAGCTGTGATGTGTTCGCCACGCGCTAAAGGTATTTTTCCTGAAGACCATCCTCAATTTGTCGGGATTACGGGCTTTGCTGGCCATGAGTCGGTTTTGAAATATATGGCAGAGTGTCGTCCTCTGCGGACGTTGGTACTGGGAACACGCCTTGGGGAATTTACCTCTTTTTGGAGTCCGGCAATGGTTCCATCACGAGGCTTTGTACATGTAGATATCGACCCAGAAGTTCCAGGAACTGCGTATCCATCTGCCGAGACAGTAGCAATTCAGTCTGACGTGAAAATATTTGTCAAGTCTCTGCTCAAGCGCTTTCCTAAGCGGCAAAATAAATCAAAAATCCAGTCTCTGCCCAGACCTGAACGTAGTGCGATTAATCCTAGTCAAGATAGTCCAGTGCGACCAGAAGTACTGATGAATCTCATGCAACGAGTCATCGTGGAAGGTAGCGATGCAATTGTGATGGCTGAAGGAGGCAATTCATTTGCTTGGGCAATCAACTTACTGCGATTTAATAAACCAAATCGTTTTCGAGTCAGTACTGGGTTCGGGGCGATGGGTCATTTTGTGACTAGCGTCGTGGGTGCAGCTTTAACACATCACGATAAAGCTGTGGCGATTGTCGGCGATGGCGCAATGCTGATGAACAACGAAGTCAGCACCGCTGTTAGCTATCGCATTCCTGCCGTTTGGATTGTACTCAACGATGGACGCTACAACATGTGCGACCAGGGTTCAAAAATGCAAGGTTACAAGGATATGGATGTGTATATCCCCCAAGCCGATTTCGTCATGCTTGCTCGCAGTATGGGAGCCGATGGTATCCGTGTAGAAAAAGAGTCTGACATCCAAGCAGCTTTAGAAATGGCCATGGTTTCGACTAGTCCATTTGTTGTTGATATACTCATCGACCCAACTCGAATTGCCCCAATTGGCACTCGGATTTTTAGTTTGATTTCACAAGGCGCTAAAAATTAAAGGAGATTTTGATTATGCATTATCCAGTAGGTGTGCGATCGCTAGCAATGGCTTTACCGAGTATCAAACGTTCAAACGATTATTACAGAGAAAAATATCCGGAATTAATTGCTCAGTCCGAACAAAGAAGTTTAGCTAGGTTATTTTCGGTTAATAACTCTACCCCCAACAACGAGTTTGACTTCAAGATGTTGCCTTATTTGCAAGACCCCTTTCGTGGCACTGTTAATCGGTGGGTACTTGCTCCAGATGAATCCTCGCTGATGTTACAAGAACGTGCGGCTCGTCAGGCTTTGGATGCAGCAAATCTGACTTTTTCAGAAGTTGATTTAATGCTTGTAGCTTCGATTTGGCCAGAACACATTGGATTTGGTGATGCTGCTTTTTTGTCTCGTCAATTGAACTTACAAGGTGCAGCCTGGAATATCGATGCTGCCTGTGGAGTTACCCCAGTGGCGTTGCAAACTGCCTGTGCTTTGGTGCGATCGCAAGAGTACCGTAATGTGTTAGTGGTAATTTCATGCTCATACTCTCGCTTTTTTGCTGAAGATGATACCCTCTCATGGTTTATGAGTGATGGTGTGGGAGCTTTTGTAGTTGGTTCTCTTGCACCTAATCAAGGTATTCTTGGTACTAAGACCATTCATACTGCTGCTTTATGTGACATTTTCTTTGCTAAACTCACTGAGGATGAACAAGGCAATCCCCAGGTGCAGATGCGGATGGATAAAATCGCTAATAGGGCAATTCGTGAAACGGCTGTGGATCAATTGCGGACATGTTGTGAAGGTGCAGTCGCCGCCGCTGGTGTCATTTTAGACCAAGTTGACTTTTTTATTTTTAATACATCCACAGCTTGGGGCGCACAATTCTGCGCCCAAGTATTGGGCATTGACATAGAGCGTACAATCAATCTTTATTCTCATTATGCAAACATTGGGCCAGTAATTACGGTAGCTAATCTTTACTATGCTGCCCAGTTGAATAAAATTCACGAAAATGATTTAGTTCTCATCTATGGTTTGGGTGCAGCAGGTGTTGCTTCTGCAAGTGTAATGCGTTGGGGCGATGTGGCGCTCGGTACTGTTCCACATTTGGGTGAACTTGACTCGTTATTGACAAGTTCTTCAGACCAGAGTTTCGCTGTTTGTTAAGTAGACCTCTTACATGAATAATTTTTTTCTCACGCAGAGGCGCAGCGAAAAGTTGTAAGGAAGGTTTCCAACGCCAGTTGCTCATGGGGAGCCACTGCGTTGCGGGGGTTCCCCCCGTTGAAGCAAGTGGCGTGGAAACCCCCAAGACCGCACTGGCTCCTCCGTAACAAACTTTTCAAGACAGAGACGCAGAGAAGATAAGGAGTTTGAGATTCTAATAAATTAAATTTCATCCCATAAGTATGCAAAAACAAATTCTGTCGGTAGGATTTTTCCTATTATCTTTGGTGTTGCCGCTGAAAGTATCGGCACAGAATTATGACGAGATTTATGTTTTTGGCGATAGCTTTTCTGATACAGGTAACGTATTCAACTTTACGTCCGGCGCTATTCCTCCTAGCCCTTACTTCAATGGACGTTTTTCTAATGGCCCGGTTTGGGTAGAATATTTAGCCTCAAAGTTGAAATTAACTTTCAATCCCAATACCAACTTCGCTTTTAGTGGTGCTACTACTGGATTCGATAATATCGGACTCTCTATTTTGCCAGGATTGCAGCAACAGATAAGTAGTTTTACGACAGCTATTCACTCTGCTAATCCCAACGCCCTTTATGTGGTGTGGGCTGGTACTAATGATTACCTTGATTATTTTTTGGGTAACATTCCTAATCCCACTAAGTCAGTCGCAAATTTATCAGCAGCCGTAAATTCTCTTGCTGCTGTTGGAGCTGAAGATATTATGGTGGTTAATCTACCCGATTTGGGGAAGTTTCCGGTTACTGGGGGCGATAGTCGCAGTGACAACGAACTTAGTAGTTTGATTAGCGCCCATAATTCTAACTTGGCTGCGTCTGTTGACTTTTTGAGCCAGCAACTCAGTCCTGATATCAACATTATTCCTGTTGATGTTAATTACTTATTTAATCAGGCGATCGCCAATCCCAACAAATTTGGTTTTACTAATGTCACCGACTCTTGTATCGGAGACTCGCCAATAGTACCTATCGAGATTTTCCCACAACCAGTTGTATGTATCCCAGACAAATTTTTGTTTTGGGACGAAGTTCACCCAACAACCGCCATGCATCAGCTAATCGGAGAATTAGCATTTTCAGCACTTTTAAAAGCATCTGTTCCTGAACCTTCTGTTGTATTGGCAGTGTTGATGTTTGCTTTAAGTGCATTATCGCTAAAGAAACGCTTTCACCTAATGAATTGCAGTCAAAAAATTGTAACCCGATAAGGAAAATTGAAATGAACCAACATACTTCTGTAGCAATTCCCAAGCCAAAAACAGATGAGCGACTACTTTGGGATCTTATTTCTGGCAATATAGGATTTGGTACATTTCTTGTGGCTTATGATCTGAAGCTTTTTCCATTTTTAGCCGAAAAACCACGGACTCTTACAGAAGTTTGTGAAATGCTAAAAATTCATCAACGTCCGGCTAAAGCTCTCTTATCAATGAATGCATCTCTAGGACTTTTGCAAGTCAAAGATGACTGTTATTCACTTACCTTGTTTGCGGAAGATTATCTTCTCGAAAGCAGTTCAACTTATTTAGGCGATTTCTTAGATTTGACAGTTGCTACCGCCTCTATGTATTCCTTTGAGAACATCAAAAAAGCAGTACTTTCTAATTCCTCACAAATTTACTCTGGTGAAAAACTTTTTCAAACCCATGAAAAACAAGCTGATTTAGCGCGGACTTTTACTAATGCCATACATAGTCGTAATCTAGGAGCAGCCCAAGCTTGGCCAGAACTTATTGATTTATCAGCACACAAACTTTTGTTAGATATTGGCGGAGGTTCGGGTGTTCATGCTATTCACGCCACATTGAAATGGTCAAACTTACAAGCTTTGATTATTGATCTTGCTCCTATATGTGAAGTAGCGCAAGAGTTTGTGGAACGCTACAGCTTACAAAGTCGCATTAAAACTCAGGTAAGTGATATGTGGAGTCAGCCTTTTCCGAAAGCAGATATTCACTTTTATTCTGATATTTATCATGATTGGCCACTAGAAAAAGGTCACTTTCTCGCTCAAAAAAGCTTTGACAGCTTAGAAAAAGGAGGTCGCATTATCATTCATGAGATGCTTTACAATGACCAAAAAATTAATTCTGCTGTTGCTGCCTATGATATTGCCATGCTCTTGTGGACAGAGGGTCAGCAGTATTCAGCTGATGAGTTATCAACAATGCTGATGGATGTAGGTTTCATAAATGTTGAAGTTAAGCCGACTTTCGGATATTGGAGTATTGTGACTGGCTACAAATCATAATATTGCCAGAAGATATTACAGTGTATTGGGATCAATTCCTTGTTGCTGTAATCTGGCTAAAAGTTCCTGAAGTTGTTGCTGAGTTTGTTCTAGTTGTTGTTGCTGTTGCGCGTTTACTTCTTCTGGAGTTTGGTATCTGTTACTATTTTCGTCATACCAAAACAGCCATTCTCGTATTCTTCTTTGATAAGTACCCTGTTCTCGTCCAATACCTAATCCAATTTCTGGCATCCAGATTTTATCCCCAGGTTGTAAAACGTATTTACCTTCAACTAAGCGATAAACTTCTAAACGCTGACGCTTACGACGTAACCGCGTTGGAGCATAAATTACATAGTACAAAATGCCTAATTGGGCATAATCTACTTTTTTTTGTTCGTATTCGCCGTTGTAAGTTGGAGAGACAACTTCTAAAGCTAAAATTGGTGGAATGCCTTCTTCTTCCCACAAAACGTAACTAGAACGTCCATTTTCTCCAACAAAACGTTCTACACCTAAACTCAAGAAACCATCAGGAACTATGGCAGGTTTACTAGGTGCATAATAAATTCCCATATTAATGCCAAAAAACCAATCTTCGCGGTTTTGCCAAATTGAGGCTAATATGGCTAACAACAAATTGGGAATTAATATTTGCAGTTCGTTATCCACAGGAGTATCATCTGAATCTGGCAATTCTGCTGATGAAGGTAGGCAGTCTAATGGATTGTAGTTGAACATAATCATGTTAACGGTTGACTGATGACAGTTAACTGTGGGGAATCCTAAATAGGTAAGATACAAATTAATCTAACTCTCGTCGTCCTTCTAACGCTCTTGCTAGTGTTACCTCGTCTGCATACTCTAAATCCCCACCTACGGGTAGACCAAAAGCAATCCGCGTCACCTTGGTAAATGGCTTCAACAGCTGACCAACATATAAAGTTGTTGTCTCGCCTTCTACACTCGGACTAATTGCTAAAATTACTTCTTGGGGTTGTTGCTGGCTAACTCGTCGTACTAAAGCTTGAATAGTCAACTGTTCTGGGCCAATACCATCCATCGGAGAAATTACTCCACCCAAGACATGATATTTGCCTTTGAACTCGCGAGTTTTTTCTAACGCAATCACATCACGAGAATCTACTACCACACAGATAGTCTGATTTTCACGGTTGGGATTGCGGCAGATTTCACAAATCGGGTCAGCGGATAAATGGAAGCAAACAGAACACAAACCTACTTGTTTTTTTGCTTGTATGAGGGCTTGTGCCAAAGCCTCTACTTCTGACTCTGGTCGTTTTAAGATATGTAAAGCTAACCGTTGGGCTGACTTGGGGCCAACTCCTGGTAGGCGTTGCAACTGCTCAATTAACCGTGCTAAAGGACGTGCGTAAACCGTTGTCTTGTCTCCAAAAGGTTATGGATATCATTCACTATGATGACATCTTTTTGGCTAATCCTCATCTGAAATACGAATTTCGTGTGAGTATGCCTCTCGATATAGTCATACCTGGATATGCTTAACCACCATCTCAGTAATTAGATGCTTGTTCGAGATTTATCTGAATGTTTTAATGTTATTAAAGAATTTTTAATTCAATACGAGTGCGTAAGTCCTATAGATAACTCAGTAACTTTTGTAAGTTAATAATTTTTAGCTAATTGGCAACTGTAAAATGATGGAAAACACAGAAAATACATTATTTGATAAAATCTTTCGTGATAGCGATGGCAAAATTGTTATAGCACAGATGCCCAACCCACCGCTTATTCTTTGGATAGTAGCTAGTTTACTAACTTTAGTTTTTACAAGCGGCAAAATCAATGTAGTGTTAGATGTACTGGCAAATGGCTCTTTATTTACTTGGGCTTGGCTGGAGTTATTTCAAGGTGTTAACTATTTTCGCAGAGCGCTAGGCCTTGCCGTATTTATTGGTATTTTTATATTCAAAATTCAGTAGTATGAAAGCTCTGTGTGATTATTGAAATTAAAGGCGATCGCTTGATGAGATAATGTACAAGCGATCGCTAATGGCAAAATCTGTTAGTTAAGTTTGGGTATTACTGTTAATTTGATTCCAGGCATTGATTACTTTGAGTAAATTTTGCGGGAGGTCATTGCGCGAAATATCGTTGTACTGAACCGTACCCTGACGACTGGTAAGGGTATAGGTGATATAATCGGCTGCACCATTAGGTGCTGGGTAATTCAAATTTTTGTAGTTACTAAATCTATAACGTTGTAACAATCTCTGAAATTGTTCTACTTGTTGCACAGAAATACGGCGTACACTACGCTCAGAATCATTAGCATCACCAATTCGCACGCGAATTAAACCCCCATCTTTAAGTAAAACAGTTTCGTAGGTTCTGCCAGCAAACCCACCACTAGAGATTTGCCGAAATACCACATTTTGATCTAAAGGTGGTGGTAATTCACTTGTAGGAATTGGTACAGGTTTAACTTTATCATCATCAGTATTTTCACTAGCCTTTTCATTTAACCTAATCACAGAACCTGTTTGATTAGTGTGATAAACCAATGTTTGATTAACTGCACTAACAACTACCCGCCAGCCAGGTGTCAAAGCAGCGAGGCATAATTCATCTATACCTCCCAACTCTAAGCAGCCGTCTCGCCATGTCTTCTGTTGAGCCTGAGTGATGTTGAGCCGAGAAACTGGTTGTTGCAAACGTCCAGATGCAGCTTGCAAAACGGCATTTTTTACAGATGTCGGTAAGTTAACTGAGGGAGTCTGTGCTGTAGCCAAGCGCAAGAAACGTCCATTGCTATTGGTGTGATAAACCCAGTTTTGTTGACCATTCGACACTACAACCCGCCAACCAGGAACTAGTGCTTGGGTGCAAAGTTCATCAGGCTGAGGTAATTCTAAGCAACCATTACGCCAAGTCTGTTGACTATAGTCAACTATTTTGAGTTCTTTGGTTGAAATTCTTTCTCTACGAGCTAAGTCTCGCAGTACCGCATTAACTACCTGATTTGGTAGGCGATTGGTTTTAATTTTTCCTTTAAGAACTTCACTTGTTGTCTGTGTTGGCTGATTTGCAGTAGCCGCCATAGCATTTTTAATCAGGGTTCCACCACTACTAACAGATAAAATGCCAGTCAAAATCAAAGCGGTGAAAATTCGGGCTTGGTTTGTGGTACAATAATTTTTCAACATAGTCTTCATAGTTAAGAAGCTAATATTAGTAACTAACTCAGTGTTTAAAAAACTAAACACTAACATCTAGCAATTAAGCACAAGATACTACATTATCCCAAGACTAAATTAGTTGGGATTAACTATAAAATACGCGTCATTTTGTGCAGATGTGATGATAGACGCTGGTGTACTGATTTTTTGTTCCTTGAGATTTTACGATCGCTTTATATACTCTTTTTGTGTATAAAGCGATCGCCCTTCAATTGATATACTCCAATCAATATCTTTATAATGGGTATAAAGCGAGATTAGGCGCTGAGTGCTGGACTCTCAATTGAATGTTGATAAGCAACGTCAAATCTAATAGTGCTGGCTGCCCAATTCTTAAAATCAGGTGCTAACCAAACTAACTTGCTGAGAATTTCGTCATTTACCCATAGCACCAAGGTAAAGTGACAGTTTTTGCGAAATTCATTTCGCATTAGATTGGTACTAAGAAGAAGTTGATTAATCGCTGTTACAGATTCTAAACCCTGTACTATCAAAGCCTCTGGCTGAGAATCACCTATCGTATTTATGATCGTTGTATAAAGAGTTTCAGCAGTAGGACAGATTATGATTTCTTGAATATCTGCTGATGAAGATTTCTTTAACGAACTCAGTACTTGTTGCTGTGTTTTAACAGAGTTACAACAAGCTAATATCAGCGAAAACTCTCCATCAGCAAGCATTATTGCCCTTGATAGTCTCTTCATGGCTGCTGTACTGTTTGCTAGGTGGTCTTGCTGATTACTTAAGTTCATCATACCAGTATTGCAAGTTTCAAAATTTACAAGTAACTGCGTATATATACTATTTAATCGTTGCCTTTTTTATCAATAAGTCAAGATATTTATCTTGTCAAAACACTTTTTTCTAAAACCTATTATCATCCTAAACGTTCATGCTTAAGTAAGCAAGTAGTGTATCGTTTCACATCAATAAATTAATAAATGCTGTGGTGTTTATAAAAATTTAATCTAAATTAAGATAAGTAACGAGTAAATTTAAGCTTTAAAAGCTGATCAAGCATAATCTGATTGTAAAAAGGATTTTATTGATAGGTAAAAACGCAACTTCTGTCAAAATATACCTGTCATAATTCATGTTTTCTTGTTTTTTGTTTGTAACAATTTATGAAAAGATTTATGAAGTGGTGTGTGAAGTTTTCAAAATTGAAAAGTCGTTCTAGTATTAAGCAAGGCTTGTTTGCAGTAGTTGTCAGCTTGAGCATGTTAGCCACAGTAATGTTAGCTTTGCCCTTGAATGCTCAAACTACTTATTCGCGATCGCTTGCAACAGAGTTAAGAGGGGTATGGTTAACAAATATTGATAGTAACGTATTGTTTGAGCGCGATCGCCTGAAAAAGTCTTTACAACGCCTAGATGAATTAAACTTTAATACGGTATATCCTGCGGTGTGGAATTGGGGATATACACTCTATCCTAGTAAAGTAGCAGCTAAAGTGATTGGGCGATCGCTTGATCCCACACCGGGACTGCAAGGGCGAGATATGCTCAAAGAAATTGTGAGCGAGGGACATAAAAAAGGGTTAACCGTGATTCCCTGGTTTGAATTTGGTTTTATGGCTCCTGCTGATTCTCTTTTAGCTAAAAATCGTCCCCAATGGCTCACCAGTCGTAGCGACGGCACAAAAATTGTCAAAGAAGGTACACATAACCGTGTTTGGTTGAGTCCTTTTCGCCCCGATGTACAAAATTTTATCCAAGATTTAATCGTTGAAATTGTTAGAAACTACGACATAGATGGCATTCAATTTGACGATCATTTTGGCTTGCCTTCCGAATTAGGCTACGATGCTTACACAGTGGCATTATACAAAAAAGAACATGGTGGCAAAGCTCCCTCCAAAAACCCGAAAGATCCAGAATGGGTACGCTGGAGAGCTAACAAAATTACCGATTTCATGAAGCGGGTATTTACAGCCATCAAAGCCAACAAAAAAGATTGTCTTGTTTCTGTTGCACCTAATCCTCAGCGTTTCTCCTACGAGTTTTTCTTAGCAGACTGGCAAAGATGGGAACGTATGGGATTAATCGAAGAATTGGTATTGCAGATATACCGTAATGACTTAAATGTATTTGTGAGTGAATTAGAGTATCCAGAAGTTCAAGCAGCACAAAGTCATATTCCCGTCAGTATTGGCATTTTGGCTGGCTTAAAAAATAGACCAATTCCGATGGAACAAATTCAGACACAAGTGCAAAAAGTCCGCGATCGCAATTTTGCCGGAGTCTCTTTCTTTTTTTATGAGACCCTATGGAATCTTAGCTCAGAAACAGCCTCAAAGCGTCAGTCTGGTTTTCAGCAAATTTTCTCAAAACCAGCGGTTTATCCGAACTTGCTCACAGGTTGGAAACCTTGAAGTGGAACACCATGCACCTAATACCGTTTTACTTTAAAGTTGATACATTTGGGCAAGCAGGGGGAGCAGGGGGAGCAGCACTTCGGCTACGCGGCAGTTGAGCGTAGTCGAAACTCAGTGACCGGAGGTAGGGGGAGTAAGAAAAGTAATTTGTATCAGTAATTTCGTGAAATGGTATGAAGATATCCTTGCTGAGTTGGCAAATCAGCAAGGAATAGAGAAATTAGAGGCATTGTTAAAATAATCAACACGAGCAACTTATAGGAGAAAAAGCAATGACAGTTGCAGCTACTAAAAAGATGAGCTTTGAAGAATTTCTCAATTATGACGATGGGACAGATGCTTTATATGAGTTAGAAAATGGAGAACTGATTTCCATGCCTTCAGAAAGCGATATTAATTAAAGGATAGCGATGTTTTTAATTGCTTATTTCTTGCAATTAGAAATTCCATCTTATCGATTGCGAATGAAGGCAGAGGTAGCTGTGCATAGCCGACAGGTGGGGGTGCGTGTGCCTGATTTGGTAGTGTATTCTGAGGAATTAGCAAAGTTAATGGAAAAAGCTACACGATCGCTAATTTTAATGGATATGCCGCCGCCTTTGTTGGTGGTTGAGGTGGTGAGTCAGTGCGTTGCGCGGGTTCCCCGCGTTGAAGCAACTGACAAACCCGTAAGGGTGAGTCCGAATCAGGAAAATCGGGATTATCGTTACAAGCGTTCTGAGTATGCAGCGCGGGGGGTTGCTGAATATTGGATTGTTGATCCAATTGCCCAAAAAGTGACGGTGTTGGAGTAGGTGGAGGGTTTTTATGAGCAAAAAGTGTATGTAGGAGATCAGGCGATCGCTTCCCCCGTATTTGCTAACCTTAAATTGACTGCTACTGAAGTTTTGCAAGGATGAACTTCTACAACTGTGTAAGCTAAGAATGAGCTAAAGCTTCGGATTTGCGATCGCGTTTTGGCTGAAGCTATCTACTATATATGAAGCGTAATTATACAGAATTTTTACAAGATATTTGATGGTTGCTGGCTTCGACTTCGCTCAGCCAGCAGTAGTCATCAGGACTACGCAGGGATTACGATTTTATGTCATTACGTTCGCTCTTAGAGTTCCCGCAGGGTGTGCAGCGTAGACGCGTTAGCGGCTTCTCGAAGAGTAGTAATCGCAAAAGCTTAGGTTATCGTTAAGAGTGCGTAAAAGTCCTATTCACTATAGTTAGAGTTTGTTCCCTTCTACTTCGCTCAGGGAATACTTCTTAGTAAGTGTCTAGCGATTGCACAAATCAACTATGGCTTATATCTATATTCTTGAGTGCATCGATGGTAGTTATTACACGGGTAGTACGACGGATTTAGAGCGAAGACTGTGGCAACATCAACAGGGAGAGGGTGCAAACCACACGGCAAAGCGGTTGCCTGTGAAGCTAGTTTTCTGCGAGTATTATGAACGCGTGGTAGATGCTTTTGAGCGTGAGAAGCAGGTACAAGGCTGGAGTCGTAAGAAGAAGCAAGCTTTGATTCTAGGGGATACAAATTTGTTGCATGAGTTAGCCGAATGTCAAAATGAAACTCATTACAGTAGGCTGGCTTCGACTTCGCTCAGCCAGCAAAAGAACGCTCCCTGAGCGAAGTCGTAAAAGAACGCTCCCTGAGCGAAGTCGAAGGGAGCAGCGATGAAGAATTGGTGAGATAGCCAAAATAAGCTAATACTAAGAAGCGTTATTGTGGACTTGAAATAGCTAGTCGTAAAATTGATAGCCCCAAAATGATCAAAAATAGGACTAGTCCAATTGTGCAGGCATAGCTAATTTCCAAGTTACTGAACGCTTGTTCATATAAATAGTAAACAATTGTTTTTGAGCTATTAAGTGGCCCTCCTTGAGTCATAATATAAACTTCTTCAAAGACTTTGGTGGCGGAAATAGCTGAAATCACTCCTACTAATGCTAAATAAGGCTGCATCAAAGGTACAGTAATATCCCAGTGTTTGCTGATACCATCTGAGCCATCAATAGCTGCGGCTTCATATACATCAGCGGGAATTGATTGCAAACCCGCTAAATAAATCACCATATAGTAGCCCAATCCTTTCCATACAGTCACAGCCATAACGCTAGCCAGAGAGATAGGGATAATTTCTAGCAGTTTAGCTGGGCTAGTCAGCCAGGGAATACCTTCAGGAAAAATCCCTAAAGTCTGTAAGAACTGATTAAGTAGACCTCTTTCTGCATACAGCCATTTCCAAGCTATACCCGCAACTACCATTGAAATTACTACTGGTGTGTAATAAGCTGCTCTAAACCAATTCATCCCCCTTAGTTTGTCATTTACCAAAATCGCCAGTCCCAAGGGAGCAATTACCAAAATTGGCACTACACCCACAAGATAAAGAAAAGTGTTTTCCAAAGTTTTCCAAAAAACTGCGTCTTTCCACAGGCGTAAGAAATTGGCAAACCCGATCCATTTTGGTGGTTGAGCAATATCTTCGTAGCTAGTAAAGCTGAGATAAAATGCTTGCAATGCAGGCCAAAAAACAGTCAAAATCAAGATAAATAAAGCAGGTAACAAAAATAAATAAGGAGTTAGACGTTGTTTGAGCAACATCCAATCTTTAGGCATTAATTGATTCATAAGGTGTTTTTTGAGTCATTTTTGGCGGCTGAATTTCCCGCCCATCATTAAATAACAGCGAAGAAAACTAATTAATATTACACGAACATTGACAAACAAAAGCAGGAGACACAAAGCCCTTTTTACCTTTGTGCCTTAGTGTCTTGGTGGTTCATAAGTCAAATTCAATGGCTGGACGATGATCAATCCAAGGATTAGCTGCTTCTAATTGTGCTGCTAGACTAATCAAAGTGGTTTCAGCCGCAGGTTTACCAATCAGCTGCACACTTATGGGTAATCCATTACTATCAAAACCTACAGGAATTGCGATCGCAGGTTGTCCGGTGGCGTTTGCTGCTGGACAAGGGGCAACCCAGCGCACAATATTTTGGAATGTCTCTTCTGGACTGAGATTAGACCATTCACCAATGCGAATCGGTGAATGTAAATAGACTGGTAATACCAACACATCTACAGTATCGAAAAAGGCCACTATTTGCCGTGCGACTATCTGCATTTGAGAAACCGCTTGCAGGTATTCAGCAACAGAACCCGTGCGGGCAAATAGCCAGCGATTTACAGGCTGCAATATTTCACTAGGTAGTCCTGAAGCTGCGATGCCAGCTTGCCACACGACTTGAAACGGTTCAACTAAGCCGCTGAAGTCAGGACATTTCTGTTCAACTTTGTGACCAAGTTGTTGTAATAAATCGACTGTTTTTAAAACACCTTGCTGACAGTTGGCATCAGCTTCGCCCAAGGGAGGAATACTAGTAGCAAAAGCTATTCGCAAAGCACCAAGTTTTTCTTGAGTGGCGGCGAGAAATGATGTTTCGGGGTCTTCTAGCCAATAAGCATCGCCTGTAACATAGCCAGAGATAGCATCTAACAAAGCAGCTGCATCAGCCACAGTCCGGGCAATCGGCCCATTGGTGGCAATTCCCGCATGGCGATCGCCTAATGGTGCTTTACTGACTCTTCCCCGTGATGGTTTGATACCCACCAAACCACAACAAGCCGCAGGGCCGCGAATTGAACCGCCACCATCAGAACCTTGAGCGATCGCACATAATCCGGCTGCGACTGCTGCGGCTGCACCGCCACTAGAACCACCTGGAGTATATTCTAAGTTCCAGGGATTTCTGGCTGGGGGAAATCCTGTAGGTTCGGTGTAAGGAAATGAACCTATTTCTGATGTTGCTGTTTTACCAAGAACAATAAACCCAGCTTGTTTAATCTTGGTTACAACTCCATCATCATATTCAGGAATATTATTTAGTAAAGCTGGATTTCCGTACGTACAAGGTACACTAGCTAAGGCGTTGAGGTCTTTAATCGAAATTGGTACGCCAAAAAACTGCGGTAGTTCTGAGGTAGTAATCAGCATTTGGGTTTTGGCTGTAGCATCTGCGATCGCTAATTCTGCCGTTACCGTAAAATAACTTCCCAATTGGGGATTTAACTGCTGAATCCGTTTTAAATATATTTCTACTAACTCTAGTGGCGATACTTCCCGGCGACTTATTAACCGTGCCAACTCTAGTGCTGGGGTGAAAGCTAAATCAATTTCATTCATGAGATTAGTTATTGGGCAGTTTTGTCTTTTTCTACAAGTTTCAAACTGGACTTGTTACTTTAGCAAAATTTACGGGAACTATAAATCTATCGCTCCTAAGATTTATTAATTAATCGGGATGCTTAGTTTCAACTAGGTTGGTTAGTCTCCTAACTAATCTATAACTTCATTGCAAAGACATTTTAATTGTTTTGCATCACCTTTTTACAAATCCCTTAGGGATATTTATGGTTGACTTAGAAAAACTTGTTAATGAATTACCACAAATTGTTCATCATTTGAACTTGACTATTGGTACTTCTCATGAAATCTTACAACAAGTTGTCCTGATTAATCAGGCTCAGGAACAACTACAAAATATTCAAAAATTAATTATTCAAGAATTAAGCTTTGCTAAAGTTAAAAATGCCGCAGTTGCTCAAGCAACCAGTTCATTGGTTGCTAATACTAATTTAGTAGATAGAGATATTAATCACAGATTAAGGTTTATTATAGAAAACTTTAGTAATTTAGAAATATCATTAACTGATCTACAAACAAAAATTGATTACTGGCAGGAATGGGGTAATTTACTTCAGGCTCTAGCCGCGGATATTTTAAGTGACGCTCAATTAGTAAATCAATTAAATTGTCATATTAACTATCTCAGTTTACCAGCTAAACTTAAATATTTTCGCAAAAAGCTAGAACATGATTTAGTATTTGGAAATTCTCTCAATCTCAAACAACAATCTTTACAGATTAGTAGTGTTTCCGAAGAAATATTAGAAGTAAAGCAAAGGGTAGAGTACGTTCTTAATACAATTAAGAGTAGTCATAGTCTCTTAACTATTTTATTAGGTATATCATCCTTTTTTGGTAAATCTGGCTTTACTTTAGAATGGTTAGATCATGAACACGAATTAATTGTGTCTAGTGATGGTAAGTTTCAAGAATTAACAGAAATTATCGATGAATGTCAATTTTTTCAACAAGAAATTGATAGTTTGCTTTTAAGAAGTAAGACATTAAAATTACAAGCAGAAAAAGGCATTATTAAGATTGAGCAAGAAAAGCCAAACGTTCAAGATACAGCAGAATTAACATCCAAGTTTTTAGAAAAAAAAACACAAAAGCTTTTCATCTTAGGACGTTCAATTTTTGTTATAGCTTCAAGTTTAGTAGTTTTAGGTTTTGGCGGTTGGGTTAATCAAGACAAACTGCCTCATCTTCAACAACAAAGAGCGATCGCCAATCAAGAAACCGATGCAACTGCTAACTTTACAGCTGCTTTAAAACTTGGTATTGAAGCTTCCGCCTTGGTGCAAAGTCCACCTAATTCTCTCATAGTCTGGCAACAAGCACAAAACAAATGGCAGCAAGCAATTAATTTATTAGCAAGTGTTCCTGAAGAAACATCAATTACTGCTAAAGCAAAGCAAAAATTAATTCGCTATCAAATTAACTACAATGCCATTAGTCAAAAAGTGTTAATTGAAAAACAAGCATTGGCAAACTTAGAATCAGCCCACAAGTTAGCGATAGAAGCTGCTTTTTTTGTGCAAACTTCGCCTAATTCAGTGACAGTTTGGCAGCAAGCTAAAGCAAAATGGCAGCAAGCAATTAATTTATTAGAAGCTATTCCAGAAAATACTGCGGTCTCTTTACAAGCTAAGGAAATGCTTGCTAGCTATAAAACTAATTATGCAGCCATTAGTGCCATAGTGAAAAACTAAACTTTGGTGCGATCGGTTAAAATCTCATAACCAGTTTCTGTTACTAAAACTGTATGCTCAAATTGGGCTGACAAAGCATTATCTACAGTTACCGCTGTCCATCGGTCAGATAATATCCGGGTATGCTTAGAACCTGCATTTAAAATTGGTTCAATGGCTAATGTCATCCCCGCACGGAGTTTGACATTTGGCATGTACTGAGTCCGGAAGTTGAACACTGAAGGTTCTTCGTGCAGGTTACGGCCAACACCATGCCCGGTAAATTCTTCTACTACACTATAACCATTGGCTTTGACATGGTCTTCTATTGCCCCAGCTAAATCAAGCAAGTATGCACCCGCCTTGACTTGTTCAATGCCTTTATAAAGAGATTCTTCAGCGACACGAATTAATTTAGCAGCTTCGGGAGTGACTTCGCCTACGGCAATCGTAATGCAAGAATCACCATGAAAACCTTGATAATAAGCACCTGTATCTACTTTTAATACATCCCCAGCCCGAATTACTTTCTTGGCACTGGGGATACCATGCACAACTTCATTGTTAATACTAGAGCAAATAGAACCAGTAAAACCGTGATATCCTTTAAAGCTTGGTGTGGCATCCATTTCTCGGATACGCTTTTCTGCGTAAGCATCCAAGTCAGCTGTAGTCATACCTGGCTTGACTAACTCAGAAATTTCTTTAAGAACAGTAGCTACAATTTTTGCTGATTGCCGCATAATTTCAATTTCACGCGGCGATTTAATTTCAATACCCCGGCGTTGTTTTTTTACAGGTGCAGGTTTAGTTTTCTGAGAAAGTAAATTACTGAAGATGTTCATGGGAAATTAATAATTACCTGTGTTTTGGAGCTACAGTGGTAGTGTTTTTTCTAGGTTAGTTGAGAAAAATATCTATATTTACGTTAACTTATTTTTTGCCCCATGCTACATTGCGGTATTAGTTAAACTTAACACCTCAATTTTGCGTTTTGCCTGATTTAGCATCCCAGTAGAAATGTCTATTTTTACGACTCAACCTTCTAAGCCTACCAGTTGTGCAGCTGCGATCGCCTTGTGCAAAACTTGATTAAACAAAATATCTGGCATGAGAGATTGTTACACGTTCCAAAGTCGTTCTACACTGACTGGATATATTTTAAGTTTTAACGGCTCCTTGTGATGGTCAACGATTCTGAATACATCAGGCAAGCTGAAGCTACTCGTGTGCGTGTACTCAGCGAAGCATTACCTTACATTCAACAATTTGCCGGTCGCACGGTTGTTGTGAAATATGGTGGTGCGGCAATGAAAGATAGCGCCCTCAAAGACAAAGTTATGCGGGACATTGTATTTTTATCCTGCGTCGGCTTGCGTCCCATCCTTGTACATGGGGGTGGCCCAGAAATTAATAGTTGGTTAAATAAACTGGGAATCGAAGCACAATTTAAGAATGGTCTGCGAGTTACCGATGCCCCCACAATGGATGTGGTCGAAATGGTGTTAGTCGGTCGAGTTAATAAAGAAATTGTTTCTTTGATTAGCAGGGCTGGGGGCTTAGCGGTAGGACTTTGCGGTAAAGATGGTAACTTGATTACAGCCCGTCCTCAAGATCAAGAAGGCATTGGCTTTGTAGGGGAAGTCAGCAATGTCAATATCAAAGTTTTAGAAACTCTCTCTAGCAGTGGCTATATTCCGGTAGTCTCTAGCGTCGCCGCAGACGATAAGGGACAAGCTTACAACATTAATGCTGATACCATAGCTGGTGAAATCGCTGCTGCACTAGGGGCAGAAAAGTTAATTTTACTGACTGATACACAAGGGATTTTTAAAGACTATAAAGATCCATCTACCTTGATTCCAAAAGTAGATATTCGTGAAGCCCGCGAACTGATTGCCAGTGGTGTAGTCAGTGGAGGGATGATTCCGAAAGTAAATTGTTGTGTGCGATCGCTTGCTCAAGGAGTCAGTGCAGCCCATATTATTGATGGACGCATTCCTCACGCTTTACTATTAGAAATCTTTACAGATGTTGGTATTGGAACCATGATTCTCGGTTCCCAGTTTATTCCAAAACGTTAGTCAAAAGAGGCAGGGGAGCAGGGAGCAAGGGGGAAAAACACCAGACGGAGCTTGTACTCCGCTTGAGATGAGCGCCTTAGAAGGGCGGGGCATGTCTGCGACACGCTACGCGAACATACACATGTTCCGCTTTGCTCCACGCAGAGGGAAAAGGCTTGCTCCCCCTGCTCCCTGCCCCCTTCCCCTCTGCTTCTTCGGTGAATGAGGTAGGTGGGTAAATAGCCCACCTGATAATTTTTAAGGATAAGTCAAAATAATCCGCGATCGCTGCCTCAATGGTCTGTCATGTCTGGAATTATTGATAATCACCGGATTAACTAATGTTGAGTCACGAATTACAGGATTAACTAACGTAGGATTAATTAGCGTTGAATTTCTCACTCTTTGCCTAACGCGTGGATAGGAATAAACGGGATAATTAGTGCGACTTGGCATCAGTCCCGTTGCTGGATCTACAGGCATGGGAGTAGAAATCGGACTACCGTAAATAAATGAACCAACAGCTGGCGAATTGTTAACTCCAGAAGCGCCATTAATCCAGATTACAGGCTGGGCGGCAACTGGGGCGCTCATAGCTGCTAAAGTTGCTAGAGTCATACCTACGCCCAAACAAATCAATGGCGAATGCTTGGTTTTTAGCATATTGTATTCACCTGGATTTAATAAAGTGAATTTTAATGAGTTCCCTCTTAATTTATTATTGCTCCAAGTGAGATTCAGGGGGGGTATCTGTGCTTTCAATATATTGGCTATCTAGAAGAAAGGCTCCTTTGGCAAAGCGAATACCCCAATATCCTCCAGGACGGCGGTCAATAACTATACCTTCTTCGCCAATACAAATCACATCTGGAGGACGTAACATAGGCATGGGGTCTGCTGTTTTGACGTAAGGCGGTAGTGCCACGATACGGACTTTACTACCAATGGCAAATTCGTTAGACATGCTAAAAAAGTTAGGAGTTTTGATTAACTCATAACTCATAACTCATAACTTATAACTTTTACTAGGGGATGAAATTAATTCGTAATTTATAGGACTTATGCACAGGTAACAGAAAACGTAGACTGAAGGGCTTGCCGTAGGCTACAACAAAGGACGCAGCGAAAAGTTGTCATAGCGTAGCGGTAGCGAGTCTGCGAGCGTCGGAGGGTTTCCAACGCCAGTTGTTCATACCATTTCACGAAATTATTGATACAAATTACTTTTCTTACTCCCCCTGCCTCCGGTCACTGAGTTTCGACTACGCTCAACTGCCGCGTAGCCGAAGTGCTGCTTCCCCTGCTTGCCCAAATGTATCAACTTTAAAGTGAAACGGTATAACCTACAGTTTGAGTTTAAAAACATGCCCTAGTCCCTGAACTTAACGAGATGTACCTTACTAAAACGATAAGCGCTATAGATGAAGAGAGAAAGGGAAAGAAGATAGAATTTGATCTCCTTTCCCACCTTCTGCAAGAAGTCTGGTAATTTTTGATTAGCGACTTTGTTGACGGCGTTGTCTCATATTTTCTTGAAATTGCTTGAGTTTAGCTTGCTGTTCCGGAGTCAAGATAGCTTGCATTTGCTGTTTCGATGACTCGCGGATTTGCCGCATTTGGGTTTTTTGTGCTTCAGTCAAATTCAATTCAACCCAACCCTTACGTTGACCTCGATTTGCTTGGCGTTGACCTTGACCTGCTTGGCGTTGCGCCTGACGTGCTTGCTTGGCAGCTGCCAATTTTGCTTTTTGTTCTGGGGTGAGAATTGCTTCAATTTTGGCGCGAGTGTCGCGACGAATTGATTGCATTTGGGCTTTTTGTGCATCTGTGAGTTCTAAGCCTTGCCAAGCGCCTCTTTGTTTTTTAGGAGTTTGGGCAACAATCAAAGGTGAAGAGGAGGATGTTTGTGCTTTGACTGTAAAGGGAATTGCAGTTAAGGTTAGGGCAATTGCTCCAGCTATCAATGACAATGACTTAAGTTTCATTTATGGCCTTGGTATTTTTCCTGGTTGGATGTCACCATCATAGAAACTTACATCCAGTAACTACATGAGGAGAAAGTCATGGTTATACCCATGACTTTGGTCATGATTAAGTTGGCAAAAATCTGATTAATAATTATGTATAAATTACAGTAAATATATAAAATAGCTGTCAAAGTCAATATATTACTGTGAAGCAATTTATAACACGTTCAGAGTCCTTGCAAATCTAAAATTCCCATCTCAAAGAGTATGAGCCGTCCCATTCAAATTACGAATCATCCTTTTCGGTTTCTGCTTTATTTAGAGTGGATATTATTAGCGATCGCTGTTTTTTCTGCCATACTACCGCCTTCACCACGCTTTTCTCCTAAGTTCCCTGAGCTAACAATATGTAGCCTCGTTTTATTTGGCTTAATGGGTTTAAGATTACCTACTAATAACAACTTTAGTAAAATTATCTATACGGCCAGTGAGATATTACTAATTTTAGTCACTGGTATTTTTGGAGGAAGGTCTGCTCGACTATTTCCATTTTTATACATAATTTTAGTAACTCGTAGTTGTCTAATTTTTAAGTTACCTGGGCGTTTATTAGTTACTGGATTATCATTTATTTTCTTTTTATTAACACTGCAACATCGGTTTCCACGATTTCCTTTACGGCCACAAGACCAAGAACGTTTTCGGTTTTTTAGTTTTAGTTTAGCTTTAATATTTGGTTTGAGTTTAGTTTTTGTACTACTATTAATGAATGCAGTCTTATCGGAACGGCAAAGTCGAGAAGAATTAGCGATCGCTCATGAAAAACTGCGGCAATATGCCCTGCGGATTGAAAATCAAGCTACCTTAGAAGAACGTAACCGCATCGCTCGTGAAATTCATGATTCATTGGGGCATTCTTTAACTGCTTTAAATCTTCAATTAGAAACTGCTTTAAAATTATCTCAATCTAACCCAAATAAGTCACAAAGTTTCTTGATGCAAGCTAAAGAATTAGGCTCAAAAGCATTACAAGATGTGCGACAATCTGTTTCAACGATGCGTTCTAATCCTTTACAAGAAAAATCTTTAACCCAGGCAATTCATTTATTAGCAGAAGATTTTCATCGTTCAAATGGTATTTTACCCATTTGTCAAATCAGTCTTGATCACTCTCTATCTGCGGAAGTTAACACTGCTATATATCGAATTATTCAAGAATCATTAACTAATATTTCTAAATATGCAGAAGCTACAGAAATTAAATTAGATATCATGATGACTAAAGGTAGTTTATATTTGATGATTCAAGATAAGGGTAAAGGTTTTGATATTCAGCAAAATACTACTGGTTTTGGATTACAAAGTATGCGCGATCGCACTTTAGCTCTGGGAGGTAAATTTAATATTAATAGTACTCCTGGTTCTGGTTGTCAAATTATAGTTGATATTCCCTTATCAAGGTTGATCCGATGATTAAAGTATTACTTGTAGATGACCAGAGTTTGATTCGTCAAGGCTTAAAAGCATTATTAGAACTAGAAACAGATTTAGAAATAGTAGGAGAAGCAGAAAATGGTAAAACTGCAATTCAATTGGTGGCAGAATTGCAACCAGATGTAGTGCTGTTAGATATCAGAATGCCGATCATGGACGGAGTTGCAGCTACACGAGAAATTCAACAGCAGTTTGCTGGCGTTAAAGTTTTAATACTGACAACTTTTGATGATGATGAATATGTCACAGCGGCTTTAAAAAATGGGGCAATGGGTTATTTACTCAAAGATACACCATCAGAAGAATTAGCTTTTGCTATTCGTGCCGTTGATAAAGGATACACACAGCTAGGGCCAGGAATTGTCAAAAAACTTTTGACTCAATTCCCCAATATGACACCAACTCAACTGCCACCTGTGCCACCTAATTTAACAGAACTTACTCCCAGAGAAAAAGAGGTTTTACGGTTAATTGCTACAGGTGCTAATAACCGAGAAATTGCTCAACAATTATATATTTCTGAGGGTACGGTAAAGAATCATGTAACAAATATTTTAAACAGATTGAACTTGCGCGATCGTACTCAAGCCGCTATTATTGCCAATACGTTTTTATCTTATTTAGATAATTAAAACTTTAACCATTAAATAATTCTAAACATTCATGTTTTAAAACGCCTTTTGTAACTTTTATATTTCTAGGTGATTTAGCAATAATCTCTTCACAAGCCAAATCAATTTGTGATTGCTTAATCAAAATTAAATCTTGAATTGAAGCACCATAAACAATTTCTGATATACCCGTCCATACACAAGCTGTTGCACACATCGGACAAGGCTCTCCAGTTGTATATATGCTATAACCTTCTAAAGAGGGGTTTTTGAGTTTAGCTGTTAAACTGCGAATGACATTTATTTCCGCATGAGCAGACGGATCGTTATCTCGCTTCACAGTATTATGAGCTACTGCAACCACATCGTTATTTTTAACAATCACTGCACCGTAAGGCGCATCACCTTTTTTTGCTTCTGTCAATGCTAAACGCATAAAATCTTCTTGGTTCATACTAGTTAGGTGTTGACAAGGATAATGGTTAAGAATATCGCATTTATGATGTGAGTTCTGCAAATGTATTAAAGTTATTGCTGGTCAAATATGTTACTGAGTAAAGAACAAACAGAATTTTACTTAAAAGACTTGGAAACGCCAATAGGTAAAGCGATTAATTTGGCAATTGTCGCTTTAGTTCTATTATCATCAGGAATTTTTGTAGTAGAAACCTATAATATTTCTGACAATGTTCGCTATCAGCTACATATAATTGATACTGCTATTTTCATCATTTTTGCAGTAGAATATGCTATCCGACTCTGGAGTGCGGAAAATAAAATTAAGTATATTTTTAGTTTTTATGCAATTATTGATTTAATCGCAATTTTGCCATTTTTACTTGGAATAGTAGATATTAAATTTATTCGTTTACTACGATGGTTCAGAATTTTAAGGTTAATTAGATTTATAGATAATCAATTCCTCTTTGCCAGTATTAGTACTGAAGATGGTGTTATTTTTGCGCGAATACTGTTTACATTATTCGCCATAGTCTTTGTCTATTCTGGCTTAATTTATCAAGTTGAGCATCCGGTTAACCCGCAAAGTTTTAGTACATTTTTAGATGCAGTTTATTTTTCTGTTGTCACAATGACAACAGTGGGATTTGGCGATGTGATTCCGATTTCAAAATTAGGTCGTCTCCTAACAGTATTGATGATTTTTACCGGAATTGCCTTGATTCCCTGGCAAGTGGGAGATTTGATTAAGCGAGTAGTCAAAACTGTTAATCAGGTAGAAACTGTTTGTTCAGATTGCGGTTTAACTTTTCATGATATCGATGCTGAATTTTGTAAAAGATGTGGCAGTAAATTACCAATTCGTAATTCGTAATTCGTAATGGGCTTCGCTCCGCTTCGCTAACGTAATTCGTAATTGAAATATACAGTTTAATAGCCATAAATATCAAATGGCTGGAGGGATTCGGAAAGCTGACTCAACAGCGATCGCCCTTCGCCTTTTAAAATAGAGAACAAGCGATCGCTGTTAAAATCAAAAATTAAGCAATTACGTTAAAACTAGCAGCAGTAACAGCGACACGATTAGAGAACAGGGCAATTTGCACCTGTGCATTACTACCAATACCATCGCTGTCATAGAACAATTCACCCTTAGCTTGATTGTAAATCAAGCGTTGACTATCATTTGTCGCACTCATCCCCAACACAAACCGATTCGCGTCCAATGTCCCAGGTGCAAATGCAAACTCAGCACCAGAAACTAACACCATATCCTCACCGACTTTGAAATCCAGGATAGTATCAAAGCCACCAGCAACAACACCAGTCAAATCAAACATATCTACACCAGAACCACCAACTAAGGTATCATTCCCCAAACCACCAATGAGTAAATCATTGCCAGCCTCCCCAGAGAGATAGTCATTACCATCTAAACCCCTCAAAGTATTGTTACCACTATTACCTGTGAGTCGGTTAGCAACACTATTACCCGTAGCATAAATATCTTGATTACCAATCAAATTCAGGTTTTCTAAGTTATCAGCTAAACTCCAGTTGATAGAAGAGATGACTGTCAATATCTTTCAATTAAGCAAACAAACAGAAATGTTGGGTTTCGCTGATGCTCAACCCAACCTACGCAATTTAAGGTTTTTAGCGTTGATTGAACTGTATTGCAATATAATACAACTCGATTAGCTGTGAAAAAATGACGATAAAACCGCACGATTTAACTCAAGCTTATGAAGAAGCCAGGGCTGCTGCTGTACAAGAGGGAGTTGAACAGGGAGTACAACTTGAACGTCGCCAAGTCGTAGAAAATTTGTTGAGATTCAGATTTGGTGAAGTGGATGAAGAACTATCAAAAGTAGTCAATAGTTTACTACAGTTATCGGCAGAAGAATTTACGCCAATGTGTCTTTCATTATCTCGTGAAGAACTGTTAGCAAGATTTTTGCATTAAATCTTATGCATTGGGCAATACGTTAAAAAATCTTTGGAGGGAAACTGAAAAGGCAGGGGAGCAGGGAGCAGGGGGAAAAATTACGCCACTTGTGGGTGAGATTTCAACTAACTAGGACTTACGCAACGCCGATATTGTCATTGCGACCGGAACAAAGTGTAGGGAAGCAATCCCAGCGTTAAGGTAGATTACTTCGCTATCGCTCGTAATGACGGAGTTACGTTATTTTTGCGTAAGTCCTGTTAACAAAGAAAAGGAGTAAGAGAGCTTTCATGCCACTTGCGGGTGTTAGCGTTTGCGTAGCGTCTCGCACAGAAGCGGAACAAAGTTCAATTTGTACTTCTGTTTTCCTTGCAAGAGCTACAGCTTGAACGTTTGCGTATTACGCGCAAGTTGTAGCAACTTCTGTTTTTCCTGCAAGAGCTACAGCTTGAACGTTTGCGTATTACGCGCAAGTTGTAGCAACTTCTGTTTTTCCTGCAAGAGCTACAGCTTTAACATTTACGTATTACGCGCAAGTTGTAGCAACTTCTGTTTTCCCTGCAAGAGCCACAGCTTGAACATTTACGTATTACGCGCAAACTGTAGCAACTTCCTTTTTAAAATATAGCAGTAGCCAAAATTGTTAGGACATTTATCTGTTCCCTGTTCCCTACAAAAATTAAACCACAGAGAAGCCAGTGCGTTAGGAAGACAGCGCTGTGGTGTTAGCGTAGCGGTAGCGACGCAAGAGCGTCAGTACAAGACGCTCAGTGACCGGAGGCAGGGGGAGTAAGAAAAGTAATTTGTTTCAAATATTTCGTGAAATGATATAACCACGCAAAATTAATTACAGTCATTGCGAGCGAAGCGAAGCAATCTCAACCTTTGCGATTGCTTCATTACGCTCCGCTCCATAAAGCCCTTCGGGCATGGCTTCGCTTAGCGCAATGACATTGTGTAATTAATTTTGTTTAACTACTTAAGAGTTTGAGAGCAAGTCTTCAAATTCCGTAAGACCGAGGATAAGGCTTGAGCAGCGTCTTGGCTTGATAGACATAAATGACGTTGACCACTACCCCGCCTCGCCGGATGGGAATCGTTGCAATCTCAGTCAAACTGCTAAAGTGACTTTGATAGCTATCCATCAAGTCTTTTCTTTGATTAAAGGGTTTAGTAGTAATGTACAGCGCGTCTTCTCCCAACCATTGAGTGGCTACTGACCAAAAAGCAAAGCCACGCACATCTTTACCAATATCAAAGCAAGTAATTGGAATATTTGCTAAGGGTTCCAGGGACATCGCAACTGGCCCACCAATGTAATAGCGATTAGTAAATATAAAACTAGATTTTTCTAAAGCTGTACTCAGAATAGGAGATGCAGCAAAACCACGCCGCAGTTGTTGAATATCAATTAGTTCTGTAGAAGGGTCATCTTTGGGAGGTAAGAAACCTCCCATAAAAGCGTACTGGCTAGGCTTTTGCATGATTCCCGTTGTCACTTGTAACAAAGCAATTAGTAAGATAGTGACAACCATAATTCCTGAACCTAAAAGCCATCGCCGCACCCAATGTCGAGATTGCTGCTCCCAGATGATTGCTTGTTGACCTAATAGCAAAGTTACCCCCCAAAATCCTGGCATTGACCAAGCCGGCAGAATTTGTCGATATCCTCCAATCAGAGTAAACCCCAAAATTACGGGTAAGGATACCCATAAAATTAAAAGCCAGGAATCAGGAAAGAAATTACCAAATTTTAATGATTTTTGGGAAAAAACTTGAACTGTTCCAGTTAACATTGGTCGCAAACTTACCCACCAGAGGGGTAATCCTATGGTTGGGAACAGGTAAGCTACTCCAGCTAAACAGACTAGTACTACACTCAGCAAATTGTAGCCGCCTCTAGGCACTGCTCGCTCTGATTGAAAGCGGAATGATACCCAATCATGCTGAATATTCCAAAACAAAATCGGGAAGATGGTGATTAGAAATAAGCCTAAACTCAGCCATGCCCAAGGGGAGCGAAAAACACAGCGATAACGTGGATTTGTTACACAAAAACCAACCAGCCCTAATCCTAAAATAAAACCGTGATATTTACTTAGACAGGCTAATCCCACTAAAATACCTAGAATTGCTAGGCGGTAACTGGGGATGTAGGATTTAGATGAATCTGGTTGTCGAAAAAATTCAGTGGTTGCACAAAATAAACTAGCTGACCAAAAAAATATCAACGGACTGTCAGGTAGACTGAGTATACCAAAGCCAACTTGAAAAATCGGACTAATAGTAGCGATCGCTAAAGTTATTTTCGCAGCTTGAGGAGAAAATAATTTCTTGCTAGTCAGATATAACAATACTAAACTGCCTGTGTGTGCAATCAACGCCCCCATACGAATGGTGAACTGAGATACAACTCCAGTCAACCAAGGGCCAAAACCAGTTGTTAGCGCTACTAGCAAAGGATGATCGAAATAGCTCCAGTCCAGATGTAGGCTATAAAGATAGTAATAAGCTTCATCAAAAGTAGGATAAAGCCAGAAAGCAATAAAAGCTCGAAACAGCAGTCCTCCAACCAGCAAACAAAACACTACTTGATTAGTTTTTTCAGCCAACCATTTCTGAGCTATTTGCATTTACTTAATATTCCTACTTTTTTTGAGTTTAGATCCCCAACTTTTTTAAAAAGTCGGGGATCTTGTTGTTCAATGAATTATTTATAATTTATGTTGTATATGTCAAAACTTGTGATATAGCCTTTAACAATGCCTCTGACTCAATCGGCTTCACCAAATGCATCTGATAGCCTGCTGCTAATGCTTGTTTCTGGTTTAATTCTCCCGCATAAGCAGTCAAAGCGATCGCCGGAATTTTTCCTCCTTGCTCTGCTGGCATAGCTCGAATTAAACGCATTAACATGTAACCATCTATTCCTGGCATTCCAATATCACTTAACAATAAATCAACTGGGGATTTTGCGATTACTTCCAAAGCATCACCTGCCGATGTAACTGTAGTGACAGATGCACCAAACTCTTTCAACATCATTAACAGAAATTCACCTGTATCTGTGTCATCATCTACAACTAAAATGCACAACCCTGTCAAATTCAAATAATTAGTTTGTTTGACACTACTTTTACTTGTCTGTAGCAGATTAGATATTAGCGGTAATCTGACTGTAAATGTTGCCCCCATTCCTTCTCCTGGACTCTCTGCTTTGACAGAACCACCGTGTAATTCGGTAAGATTACGAGCAATAGCTAGTCCTAATCCCAGACCTCCAAATTGTCGGGTTGTTGTACCATCAGCTTGACGGAAATAATCAAATACATAAGGTAAAAATTCCGTGCTAATGCCTTTGCCAGTATCTTGAACTTGAATTTCAGCAAAGTTGTCAAATCGTTCTAATCGCACCTTCACTTGCCCTCTTGGTGGTGTGAATTTGACTGCATTAGAAAGTAAATTCCACAAAATTTGTTGTAAGCGAGCGGCATCTCCTGCAACCATTCCGATATCTGATTCCAAGGAGGTATGAATTTGAATACTTTTTGCCTCTACTGCTAGCTGAACAGTTTCGAGTGCCCCTTCTATGGTGTTAACTAAATTCACAGGCTGAGTATTTAAAATGATTTTTCCTTGTTGAATGCGAGAAACATCCAGCAAATCTTCAATCAATTGAATTTGTAATTTAGCATTACGCTCGATAGCTTCTAGTCCACGTATTAGTGTTGCTCCTGCAAAATTACGACTTTTTAATAGTGTTGCCCAACCTAAAATAGGATTAAGTGAAGTCCGCAATTCATGAGAAAGAACTGCTAAGAATTGATCTTTAAGTTGGTTAGCCATTTCAGCTTCACTGCGTGCAGTCTGTTCTAAAATCAGTAAATGTTCACGCTCTACTTCTACTTGTTTGCGCTCAGTGATATTTCTAAAAAAGATACCTAGACCATCTTCAGCAGGATAAGCATGGATTTCAAACCACTTGTTCAACGGTTCGCATAATGCCTCAAAGTGGACAGCTACTTTTTCAGACATGGCACGATGATATTCCCACTCAAACTTTGTATCTTTCGTTTGAGGCCAATACTCCCACAAATTTTTCCCCAGAATGGATTCTGCTTCTACTCCATTAATTTTTGCTGCTTGTTGATTAACATAAGTAATTTGCCAGTCTTGATTGACAGCAATAAACGCATCCGTCATGCTTTCTAGAATATTGCCCAGCCGACTACGAAGGGCTTGCTCACGTTTCAGTAATTCATCTTTATCATGATGAGATTCTTCAAGATGAGCGTTAGCTTCAACTAGTGAATCATTAAGTTGGATCAGTTTTTCAGATAATTCTGCACGAGCTTGATATTCTCCTAGTCGTACTCTTTCTACAGCCAGCGTTACTTGAATCCTGGCTTTTTCTGTAATGGCAATTCCTACCAATAAACCGACAGCACACTGCACTAGTAAACTCAGTTTGTGAACATGTAAAACTTCTGCTGGGACTGGGAACCTTGGCAATGACATGGCATTGGGATAAACAACCAAGTAACAAAACAATGTTACCAGTACGCAAAAACTAGAGGTTAACATGCCGCTAGTGACACCAAAGCGAGTTGCAGCCCAGATAACAGGCACAAAACTTAAAAAAGATAATTGTTGAAATCTAAAATTTGAGTGGTCAGTTTCTAAAACAGTGAGAATTGCCGTAGCTATACAAAACAGTAGTATTGCGCTTACTTCTAGTAAAAGGCTGCGGGAGGTGGGAAAACTGAGACAGCTAGATGAAGATTTGGATGGTTCTGAATTAGTTAACCAATTTCGAGACTGCAAATACGGTGTTATGACTAGAAGGGCAGTAGGCGTAATTGCCATAATACCTATAGCGTTACCCAACCACCAGTAAGGAATATTTTGAGTCAAGCTAGAAGCCGACATGTTACCTATAGCTACCCAAGTCAAACTACCAATTGTGGCTATAGTAACCGATGCTACTAAAGGCACACTGAGAATAAAAAGAGTAGCATCTCTGAGGTTATTTAGTGTGAGGGAACCCCGCCAAAGACGACGGTAAAGTAACCAAGCAATTAAAGGTTCAATGACATCGACCCAGCCAATCATTCGCTCCCAACCGTGCAACCCCCAAAATGGTGACATCAAAAACGATGCTAACCCTGTCAAGATAATACCAGAGCGACCAAACCAAAAAGTCAAAGCGATCGCCACACCTGACGGAGGATACCACAGAGAAATTCCCGGCTGAACTTGGTAAATCAGCGCCATTCCATGAGCCATGATTAGGGCTATTAGCCCTACTAATAAAATAATCAGCGATCGCCGCATGGATGCAATTTTAGTAAAGATACAATTAATAGAGTGCAATCAAAATTTATAAATTGAAAGAATGTCGGATACAGAGCCTATTGTAGGCAATATTTCTGTAGATAAAATTTCTCCTGGTGGTAGTGACCCGCAGTGTTTCGATTGGCAAGAAGCATGGTATCCCGTCCATTATCTTGAGGATTTAGATAAATCAAAACCAACTCCTTTAACAGTATTAGGCAAAGATATTGTGATTTGGTGGGATAAGCAAGCAAAATCCTGGAGAATATTCACAGATCAGTGTCCTCATCGTTTAGCGCCACTCTCCGAAGGTAGAATTAACAATGATGGACTATTAGAGTGTCCATATCACGGCTGTCATTCTCTGGAGATGGCAATTGCCAACGTATTCCCCAGCAACCTCCAGGCGGAACAGCGGAAACTTCTTCACGAGCTTGTGCAGTATCATTACCTACAACTGAACGACAAGGACTATTGTTTGTTTATGTTGGCAACCCAGAAAATGCCGCCAAAACAACAGTTCCTATAATCGAACCTTTAGAAGAATCACCTGATGGCTGGGTCATAATCAATACATTTAGAGATGTACCTTACGATGCACTGACACTTTTAGAAAATATACTTGATCCCAGTCACGTAGCTTTCACACATCACCGAACTGTAGGCAATAGAGCCAATGCAACTGCTTTAGGATTAGAGGTCATTGAATCTGGAAAACAGGGATTCAAAGGCGTTTGGCAGCAAGGTATAAAACCAAACCAGTCAGGAAAACTATCGACAACTTTCGTCGCTCCTTGTTTAATGTGGCATGATATCAATTCTGAACGAGGAAGAATTATCACTTCTGTTTATGCAACACCAATTCGTAAAGGTGAATGTCGTTTATTTGCGCGTTTTCCTTTCAAGTTTTCTTCTAAACTTCCGGGTTTATTTATTCAGCTAAGACCACGCTGGTATTATCATATTGGACAAAATGGGGTTTTAGAAGACGATCAAATTTTCCTTCATTATCAAGAACGTTATTTAGCAGCCAAAGGAGGTAGTTATAACTTTGCTAAGGCCTTTTATCTCCCTACCAAAGCAGACAGTTTTGTTTTTGAATTGCGCCAGTGGGTCAACCAATATAATGCTGAACCATTTCCAGGGGAGAGTTTTCCACCAATAGTACCGAGAGAGAAGCTGCTAGAAAGGTATAACTCGCATACATTAAATTGTGCAAGTTGTAGAACTGCACTTGTTAATATTCAGCGATTGAAGTTATGGTGTGGAATTATAACAGTATTTGCTTTAATCAGCACTCCAGTTTTATCATTATTTTTCCATCCAAGATCTATTCCAGTCGCAGTGGCTGAAACATTAACACCCCTGATATTTGGGGTTATATGGTTGCTACTTAATAAGATTCAAAAACAGTTCTACAGTGGACGACCTATACCTTTACGTAATCTACCAGAGAAAAATTGAACAATAAGATCCCCGACTTCTTCGAGAAGTCGGGGATCTGGAGGATCTGAACAAGGAAAATTAGTCTTATTAAACGCGATAAAAGATGCAAAATTTGAATATTCGAGTCAAAAGTTAGGTTTAAAGTACAGGATTTTCAAACAGTAATAAAGATAGAAAAAAATCTATGATAAAAATTGATACCCAAGTAGTGACTACTGCTTTTGTTGCTGATTCTCCAACTTCTTTGGCTCCTCCCTTGGTAGTTAAACCCCAACTACAACCAATAACAGCAACCAAAGCCCCAAAAATAAATCCTTTCAACAAAATAATAGATAAATCTGAAGGTTCTAAAAAATTTCTGACGGATTCTAAAAATATTTCTGGAAGAATTTTGTAAAACTGTGCTGCGGCAAAAACACCGCCAATGAGTCCCATAAGCAAAGCAAAAATCATCATGATTGGCATCATTAAACAGCAAGCAATTACTCTAGGAAGTACTAGGTAATCAATTGGATCTGTTTTGAGCATATAAAGTGCATCAATTTGCTCTGTAACTCTCATTGCACCTAATTCTGCCGCAAAAGCAGAACCTACTTGTCCGGCAATAATACTAGCGGTCAAAATTGGTGCTAATTCTCTACAAAAAGCTAAAGCAAAAGCACCTCCTACAGCACTGACAGCACCAAATCTGACTAATTCTCTAGCCGTCTGAATAGTAAAAATCATCCCTGCAAAAATATTCACCAGAATAACTGGAGAAATAGAACCTGGCCCCGCAGTTACCATGTGTTCCAAAATTTTGCGGGAGCAAGTTTTTCCTTGAAGTAAATGTAGTGAGACTTGGCCAAAGAGTAGTACTGCGGCAAAACAGCGTACTATCCACAATTGCTCTAAATTTCCTTTTGGTTGCAATTTTACCGCCCTTGAGACTGACTGTTTTGTACCTAGGTGAGGTTATACCAATTCGTAATTCGTACCTCGACTTCGCTCGGCAACCTAATTCGTAATTATGAAAGTCTTACAGCATCTAAGCTTCTAGACTTGAATCTGTTACCTAATTTTAGAGAGTTGCTATTACGCTACACCTTGGGAAACTCTAGATTTTTACCTAAAATTTCAGGCTTTAGCGAAAAAAATATTCTTATGCTCTGAATTTTTTGCTACTTGTTTGATACGTTCAATAATGACTGCTGGCAATATTCCCTAATGTCTCATCTAGGGAAAAACTCCTGGTGTCCTGAGAATTTTTTGTTGAGAAGCAGTCAAGTTGGGATAATCATCAAGATTATAGTAGTATCTAGCCCATGCTGATGAGCCAGGGGAATATTTGTAAAATAGTGTCTGGCGATCGCCTAACCCCCGCCACGGCAGAGTACCATGAGTTAAAGCCTCAGTAAATATAATGGCGCTACCTGCCTTTACAGAAACTGCCTGTACGCACTCACAAGGAAATTCCAAATTTTTCCATGCTTGCGGTAGAGCTAGATTACTCTTATGACTACCAGGAATACAACCAAATCCCCCCTCACCAAAATGTACATCTTGCAGTTCGTAGGCGACAGTGGTCAAGCCATTATACATCCTGCCATTTTGGAACAGGTAATACTGACAAGGATCGTAGGGAGTTCCACCTCCATGTAGGTGAGAGCCAATAGGGCCAATACCTTCACGGATAATGTGAATATAGTCATGATCTAAGCGAAACTGTTCTCCCAACAACTCAGATAAATAGGGTGTAATCTGCGGATGATCTATTAGTTCTTGGTAAGGCTTGCCCCAAGATAGTAGACTATCAAAACGCAAAAATGTGGCTTCTGGATGATCTTGGAGGGCAATCTGTTGATTTAAAAGTACCTGAATTGCTTTAATCTGCTCACTATTTAGAACATTCTCGATAATCAAGAATCCTTGTAAGTCAAACAGATAGCGTTCAAACTCAGTCATGGTAATTATCGCTTGATGAAAGTTAGCAATTTGGAACCTTTGATTAGTTGATAACTAGTTCAAAAGATCACAATTGCAATATCTACGCAACTCTATCAAGAAAACTACTACGCTCAGTTCAAAATCAATAAAAAACCTCGGTTGGCAGCCGAGGTTTAAGGGAGAAGTACGAATGACAATGAGATCAAGCGATACCGAGCAAAAAATTTATTGTGTTTTATTAATTTATGTAAACCAAGTTAACAAAATTGTTACAATTAGTCAATAGGGCTTGACACTAAATAACGAATATTTTTTATAAGAATTACTTATTTTGGACAAAATACCGTGATTAAATGGCGATCGCTAATTAATGTTAACTTTTTATACCAGTAGCTAGATTTTTTCCATTGTCTTAGTCGATACAACCTATACAAGAGGGATTTTTAACTGGTGTCAGTTAACAAACTGTCACGCATTAAATGTTCAGTTTTGTCCTAAAAGAGATATGGTTAAGAATGCAAGGAGTGATGCCATCTCACTTAGTGTTTGTTACAAGTTATTCTCGTAATACTTTTCATTAGAAGTGTATTGCAGATTTTAAATGTTACATCAGTGAAGTGATTTGGTACAGATTTATACGAAAAAGCGCTTGAGTGAGCAAAACCTCAAGTGCTTTTTCGTCTCTCTACTCAATTTTGTAAAAGATAGGGAGCATGGGGCATGGTAAGAAGGCAAAGGGGCAGGGTGCGGGGTGCAAGGGGGAATTTGAAACTACTTCGCACTTATTAATTTGTGGTTAACACTCTTTCCTCTTCTCCCCTGCTCCCTGCTCCCTGCCCCTTGTCCTCTGTCTTTTGTCGTCTGCTGAACTTTTTGCAGGTGATAAATTTGTACTAAACTCAGTTTCAATTTCCGAAACGACACTGACAAAAGCTGTAGAGAAAGGTTAGGTTAACTGTTAATCACAAGCCGCACTCTAAGCAGCGATGGTAAAAGAATTAGCAATTTCTACCCGTGGACTAACGAAGCAATTTGAACGGCACGTTGCCGTTAATGACGTTGATTTAGAGATCCAGGTAGGTGAAGTATATGGATTGATTGGGCCGAATGGCGCGGGTAAAACAACTCTCATCCGCATGTTGGCAGCCGCTGAGGAACCAACTACGGGTGAGATTTATATTAATGGCGATCGCTTACGTCGTGATAAAAGTAATCTTACTCTTAAGCGTCGCTTGGGCTATTTACCCGATGACTATCCTTTGTATGAAGATTTGACTGTTTGGGATTACCTAGATTACTTTGCGCGTCTGTATCGCTTGCGAGAACCACGCCGCACTCAACGCCTGCATGAGGTTTTAGAACTCATCCAACTCGGTAATAAACGTTATAGTTTAATTTCTACTTTGTCGCGGGGGATGAAGCAGCGCTTGAGTTTAGCACGAACTATTATCCACGAACCAATTTTACTGCTGCTAGATGAGCCTGTCTCAGGACTTGACCCCATCGCTAGAATGCAGTTTCGTGAAATCATCAAGGCACTGCAAGAAGCCGGGATGACAATTTTGATTTCTTCCCACGTTCTCAGCGACTTAGCGGAACTTTGTACTTCCGTAGGGATTATGGAACTGGGTTTTTTGGTAGAAAGTGCTTCACTTAAGCAACTTTATCAGCGTCTTTCGCGCCAGCAAATTTTGTTATCAACTCTAGGAAATTTAGAAGCGCTTTTAAGTGAATTGAAACATCATCCATTGGTGGAAGAATGGGAAGTAATACCCACCAAAAACAGTGTACGAGTAAATTTTTCTGGCAAAGAAGAAGATAGTGCGGAATTATTGCGATCGCTGATTACATCTGGTATTCCCATAAACGATTTTCATTGTACTCAAGAAGACCTAGAAACTATTTTCTTGAAGTTAGGACACAAACAAGCATCTTAATAAGTCAATAATTCTCACTCCCTCTTTTTGGAGATTTTTTCTATGATGGTCAATTTAATAGACAAAATTGGCGACTGGAACCCGCAATTATTACGGGAACTCAAAGGTCGCCTCAAAGTTTTTCATGTTATAGTTGCTGTTGCTATCTCATTAATTACACAACTAGGAATTTTTTTATATCAGTTTGGTGATTTTCCCGGCGAAAAATATTCCATGTCTGGGACATACTGCAACTTGAGTTCAGGTTATCTACAGCAACAAAACTCAGTTTCTCAGCTAATTAACCAAGTTCAGCAAAAAATCAATTTATATAGTGGTAATAAAAACTATGACTTGGCAAAGCTGCAAGAACTAAAAACCCAACTTGCATCTTTGAATTTAAAACATACTAATCTTCATAAAACTTTATATCAGCAATATTGCCCTTCAGAACAAATCAATATGCAATTGTGGTGGCAAGACCACTGGAAATACATATTTTTAAGCCTGAGTGTGATATTTGTATTCACACTGCTAGTTGCTGGAACTTATTTGCTAATTAATAACTTGGGTCAAGAAGAACAACGCGGTACTTTAAATTTTATCCGTCTAAGTCCCCAATCGGAAGTGAGTGTTTTGACTGGCAAAATGCTAGGAGTACCAATTGTTATTTATCTTATAGTTTTAGCAGCATTACCTTTACATTTATGGGCTGGAATTTCTGCCAAAATTGCATTGAGTGCTATATTCAGTTTTTATTTAATTATAGTTGCTAGTTGTACGTTTTTTTACAGTGCTGCATTACTATTTGGCTTAATTAGTCATTGGGTTACGGGGTTTCAACCTTGGATAGCTAGTGGTGCAGTTTTAATGTTTTTGTTTATAACCATGCAACTAGCATCGGAGAGTTCAAATTTTCACAATGCAGCTACTTGGTTGAGGTTGTTAAGTCCTTTTGACATAATGAGTTATCTATTTGGAAACTTATTTCGTCAATATAATCAATCGTCATTGAATCAATTACAGTTTTTCTATTTACCATTAGGTAAAAGTGTTATTGGTTTGATTGGTTTACATTTATTTAATTACGGTGTGGGAATTTATTGGATTTGGCAAGCACTGAAACGACGCTTCCGTAATCCAGATGCAGCAATTTTCAGCAAAGGTGAAAGTTATTTTTTGGTAGCTTGTTCTCAAGTGATTTTTTGGGGATTCACTCTACAATATTACAACAATTATTGTCCACCAAATAGAACTGTGAACTCTGCTGATTGTTATTATGATTTTAACGATCAAATAGGAGAAAACTTTGTTTTCATAGCATTATTTAACTTAGTGCTATTATTTGCTTTGCTGATAATTTTGTCACCACATCGTCAAGAAATACAAGATTGGGCAAGATATCAATACCAAAAAGTTTCTAGTCGTTCTTGGTGGAGAAATTTGATTTGGGCTGAGAAAAGTCCTGCCTTAGTAGCAATGGCAATTAATTTGGCGATCGCTACTACACCTTTGGTAGTCTGGATTATACTTGCACCGATTTTGAACATTCACCATAATGACAGTATTGATTGGGTTAATGATATTGGGAGAATGAAGGCAATTTTAGCAATTGCTTTATTTATTAGTTTAATGATGATTTACACCACCATAGCCCAACTAATACTGTTAATGAAAACTCCCAAGCGTTCTGCCTTTGCAGTTGGTACTATAGGTGCATTGCTATTCTTACCAGCAATGATTCTTCAACTATTAGGTGTTACATCTCATAAAAATTCTATTGTCTGGCTATTTTCGACTTTTCCTTGGGCTGGTATTGAATACTCCGCAACTACAACAGTTTTTATGGCACTTTTAGCCGAGTTGACTGTTTTAGCATTATTAAATTTCCAATTGACAAAACAGGTTAAATTAGCAGGAGAGTCTGCAACAAAAGCATTATTAACAGGACATTGAACAACAAGATCCCCGACTTCTTTGAGAAGTCGGGGATCTCAGTTAAGTTAACTTAAGAGAGTGATAACTATGAAACCTAATTGCATGAATCTAATAGGAGATTGGAATCCTCAACTGTTGCGGGAATTAAAAGGGCGACTAAAATCCCGCAATCTCATATTAGCCACTGCTATCTCACTGCTGGGTCAATTTGTGGTTTTCATGTATTTTCAAACCCAGTTACCAACCAAAAATAATCTTTTATATAGTTACTCCCACAGATATTGCACCGGCAAATCCCTATATAACGCTAAAGAATGTCTAGGTGATGAATTTGGCAATGTTATTATCAACTGGCAATTATGGTCTTTGGATACATTTACGTTGCTGAGTCTTATTGGCTGTTTTACGCTTTTAGTTGCCGGAACTTATCTACTCATCAGCGATTTAGCTAACGAAGAAAGGCGTGATACACTCAATTTTATTCGCCTTAGCCCCCAATCACCCCAGAGTATTTTATGGGGAAAAATGTTAGGTGTGCCTATATTATTGTATGCTGCGGTATTGTTAGCAGTTCCCTTGCATTTGTGGTTAGGGTTAGCAGCCAATATTCCCCTGACGATGATTTTAATTTTCTACGCGATCGCGATCGCTGCTAGTATTTTTTACTATAGTGGAGCATTATTATTTGGCTTAGTCGGTTCTTGGTTAGGGGGTTTCCAAGCTTGGTTGGGAAGCGGCGCAGTTTTAGGCTTTCTCATGTTTACTAAGCAAGCAATGGCTCCAGAAGCATCATCTGATACTCCGTTTGTTGTATTAAGGTTGATGAACCCTTATTACTTAATTCCCCATCCTGACGTTAGTTCTATATTTTCTTCAGATAACCTCAACTTTATTAACTTTCATTGGTTTGGTATACCATTAGGAACTAGTTTTCTAACTACAGTTTGTTTTGCTATTTTGATTGACTTCATAGGCGCATACTTTATCTGGCAATCTTTACAGCGTTGCTTTCGTGATCCTAACGCTACTATGTTGAGCAAAAAGCAAAGTTATTTATTAACTATTTGTTTTACAGGTATCACTTTAGGATGTGCGAATTGGCAAAAACTAGCTATAGGTAATTATTATAGTTCTTACGGCTCACGTACGATATTTGAGAATTTGGCGTGCTTATTTTTCTTAAACTTGTGGCTGTTTTTATATCTCATCGCTGCACTCAATCCTCATCGCCAAACATTACAAGATTGGGCACGTTACAGACATACTTCTCAATATCAAGGACAGTATCATAGCAAGTTAATCAAGGATTTAATTTGGGGTGAGAAAAGCCCAGGAACTCTGGCGATCGCAATTAATGCCATGATTGCTATTATCTGTTTAAGTGTGTTTATTTTAATTTCTGGAGTCAACATAGGTGATAAAACCAATGCTTTTGTATCTCTATTTTTCTGTGGTAGTTTAGCTGTAATCTATGCAGTTATTGCTCAACTACTATTGTTAATGAAAAATCAGCATCGCCTATTGTGGGCTACTGGTGCAGTTGGTGCGGTAATTGTATTACCAGTAATCATTTTAGGTATGTTGTTTTCTAATCCCGGAAACAACTCTTTTCTGTGGCTGTTTTCGGTAGCTGCACCAATTATTACTTTATATCCTTCAGGAGAACACATATCAACAATGGCTCCTTTTTTAGCAATTCTTGGTCACTGTAGTATTTTAAGTTTATTGGTATTTCAACTAACGCGTAAACTGAGAAAAGTCGGAGAGTCAGCAACAAAAGCATTGCTGGTAGGAAATTAGGAAAACCTATAGACTTTTCTGCATGAGTTAAATTTTCTGCTATTCGTTGAGAATTATAAGCACCAAAATATAACTCGGCAACAGTGATGTTACAAATATAAAGTTGCTCCCATCATATTTGTTGAATTTTATCCCTAACTGAATTAATGTTCTTAATCCAGTAAATGCAAGTGTCAGTATCTAATAAATAAGTCATAAGCTAATATCATAGTTAGAAATAGTCCGGCTATCATAAATTTCTTTGACTATTTCTTCTGCGGTGCGTTCATCTTCCCAAGCACCATGTTTTTCTATAAATGCGTCTAGTGGGTGTGGTTTTGGCTTTTGGCTAGATGAGAAAAATATCTCATTCGCTATGAGTTGATTTGCTTGTGGTATTCCTAATTTTTGGGTTTCTTCTTTTGCTGTCACCATTACTTGCATTAATGTAATAGCTTGACGCAAGACATCGCTTTTACTTGCACCTGTTTTTTCTGCAAGTTCTTCGAGGATTTGATTTAGTTCAGGCGATAAATCTAAGGTTAGGTTGACTTTTCGAGGTGTATCAGTCATAGTTCTATTTTTCTATCATTGCTTATTTACATCCTAATTTAGCTGATTATGCTGCATATCTTCTGAGTAAATGATAAAACATTCACTTAACAACGCTGTAGATATAATCAAACTATCCCAATAAGAGTAGTGATATTTAGCGTAAATTTATAAGGCTTGTATAACTTCTGTTGCGTTAATTGCCTGAATTGGAAAGGTATTAACTATATCTAATATAATCGTGGTTGCATCTGTTGTAGATGTAAATTTTTTTCTAGTTAAAACATGAAATAACTCACCTAATACCTGAGTGCTAACTAGCAAAGATGAATAACTATTTTTAATAATTTCTGCAACTTGTTGGGATTTTTCGGGCGGATTTTTAGCATAGAGATAAATCCACAGGTTAGTATCGAGAAAAATTTTATCTTTCATAAATTTCGTCTCGATTAAATTTGTAATCTGCGGGGAGTTGGAAAGAGTAGTTATTAACTTGTGCTAAAAATTGTTGTATTTTGGATTCTTCAGAATCTATTGCTTGAGTGTATTCGCTGGGTTCGATAATCATAATTTTTATGGTTTTACCTTCTAATTCAGAACTTAGTTTTTCATTCAAAATAAGTTCGCCATTAGTACAAGTTGCCTGGATAATTTGCAGCATTATGAATAACCTTAAACCCTAAATTGAGTAAATTTTTTGTGATTGTCTTATTATAACTAAAGCGATGATGGTAGAGTGGGCGAGGCGCACCGGATAATCTGGTAAATATGATGATTTCCGTTTGCAAGCTCAGCCACTATTTACAGTTAGGTTATTGGTTTGGTGGGTTACGCTGTCGCTAAGCCACCCTACAGACTACTTCTGGTAGGAAATTAGGAAAATCTATAAATATCAGCACTATGGGGGAGGTTGAATTTGTCACATTAGATGAGGAAACTGTGGCAATTGTTTCATTCTACAGCATACAAGTACATCCAATCGGTAGAAGAGAAATTGCGCGATCGCGGATGATGAATTAATGTGAACAGTGCGATCGTACTCCTAAACTAAAGCCTTGATCGCCTAACGACTGAAGTTGCGGCTATACAAACAAAATCGGTCTTCACAGGTTTCAAAACGTTGAAATCACTGAAAGTATTGAAATCACTGAAAGTAAAGTTTGTTTATGTGCGTGGCTATCAGGAATATTTGAGAAAGTGGATTTAATTTAAAAAACTAAAAAATAAAGTCTTCTATTTACTTCCAATGGTCAAAGGATCAATTCCCAATGGAGAAAAATCTGAAAATCCATCAGAAAACATCTTTTCTAACTTATTTGAAGCATCAGGTAGACGTATTCTAAAAGTATCAATATTTTTTATTCCAAGAGGACTTAATAATTTTTCAGCATATTTAATGTGAGATGCTTCCAACAAGTATCTTGGTACTTTTTGCATATATACCTTACTCCAAGGTATCCATTTATTCCACTGGCTTGCTGCTGGAGCCATAAATTCCGATCTTAAAAATAAAAAGCAATCAGCATCCATAAATTCCTGAATTGGGATAACTTTTGCAAGCTCTCCTTGCGTATGACGTTCATTTAAAATATCTGCATGAATTGATATTCGGCTGAGGCGCAGGCGTTCTTTATGATAATTTAATAATTTAACATGTTTAGAGACATAGATGAATGATACTAAACCTTGTTCTTTAGATATTTGATGATTTTCAACATAGATTTCTTCTTCTAATAAATCTGCAATTAGTTGCCAACGATTTTCTCTAATTAGAAACGAGAAAAAAGTTACAAAAAGTTCATGACCTATAAATTTATAAAAATCAAAATCAATATTTTTATAGTTACCGAAGAAAGTACGCGGCATATTGTAACGTTCTAGAATAAGTTCAAACTGTTTGTATATTTCACTAGCAGCATCATAATTATTCATAGTTGCGATTACTTCCGCAATCTGAGCAAACTGTATAACTAAGTCTGTTGTTTGCTCAATTGACTGCATTAGCAACTCATCAGGGAAACCTCCTTTTGTAAAAGCTGGCTTGAGTGCGTCAAGTTCATCCCTTAACCATGTCATGAACCGACGAACTAAAGGTATTTGATTAGGCTGATAATTTTCAACAGCAATTCTTGCCTGTTCACCTATACTTAATGGTTGAACAATTTCCCCAGTAGTTTGCAAATCAAGTCCTTCCAAAATACTCCGAAGTGCTGCTGTCAATGTTCTTTCGAGTTTCTTTCGCTCTGTAGCACGATCCTCACTTTCTTGAAGCATGTGGTAAGTGATAACTCGTCTCATCCGCAGATCAAAAGGTAATTCTTCTGGCTTACCAAAAGCTGAATTCATCACCATGACAATGTTGTCCCATCCGAGAGTTTTGATTGCATATCCAAGTTCAATCAAGACGTTAGGGTTTGGAGTAGGACGAGACGAAGTATTTTGGTTAATAATTGAGATATCACATACAAAAACCTGAGCCTGTTCAATTTTGCCAAAGATTGTATAGGCAATATCAGGAGAGCCGGGTACATTAATTGTGTCTCGGTCTATAACTGGCTCTACTTCTATAGAATCATCATTGCGGATAGATTTGGCAGCATCTTCAAGAGCTTTTTCAATAAATCCACGATTCGTAGCATTCGGTAAGTCTGACTGCCAAGAATAGAATATTTTGCAGTGCATAATTTAGTATGTATATTAATCCCCATCCTGGAAAACACTGAGGTAGGGGTATCACATTACATTATATCTATACTAAATTTAATGTACTCACCTGATCGCACTTTTCCTCAAGTCTCCATATTTACCACGCTTCCAGATAAAAATATCACCCTTCGTCCTAGCTTAAAAATCAAGTTTTGTGACCTGTAAACTAAGTTTCTGACTCGTAAACTAACTTTTGCAACTCCAAAACCAGCTTTTGTCAAAGAATTTCAGCAAATCTACTCCCATTTTTCCTGTCTGCTAAGTTCTCTTCAATAAAAAAACGCAAATATACGCATTCCGGCGCTATTTCAGCGTTTCTATACGTATAAATGCGATAAAAGTAGAAACAATTCCAGTTTTATTTAATGGGCGTTGCTGAATCTAGGGATGAAAAGCAAAGGAAAATTCAATAAAATCATCCCGCATTTATGCAACATCATTTAATGCACTAATGCGATCGCGCGCTTAGTCAATGCCTCCGCAGTCAATCCATTAAACGCCATCAACTCACCTGCACTGGCTGTAGTTTCCCCACGCTTCCAAGCGAAGGTATCCCGCTTGCAGTTACTACGTAACATAATTGGTTCCAGCATCGCCGCAGCACCGCCAGTCACACCAATTAATGCATGACCATGAAATAATTCGGCAAATTTGGCATTATCCATAAAATCGCCATCAGCTTGAGAACAAGTATCCCATGCAGTATCATCAGGACGATATAAACGGCGGGGATTAATAACAGAAACTATCTTGACACCAATACCTTCAGTTTCTAAAAAAGCAGCCGCTTCAAATACTGGCATTAATGTCATATCACCAATTACTGCAAATACAACTTGCTGATCTCCAGCCACTTCTTGTAATAAAACTGCACCATCACGCAATCCTTTACGAGTTTGTTCTAAGGTAGTACGAATTGGTAAAGGTGACTTACTTGCAGTAATTACAATTCCTTTATTTTTAGTTGTCAATGCCCAGTCATAACAGACTTGAATACTGTTAGCATCGGGAGGAAATAAGGGAAAGACATTGCCATTTCTCATTAATGAAGCAAAGTAAGCTTCAATTTCTGGTCTTTGGTGAGTCCAACCGTTACGTCCTTGTTCTAAAGCCCCAGCAGTAAATAAAGTAATTGTCGAAGGTGTAGGACGGCGTAATTCTGCCATTGCTTGAATTACAGTTTGCCAAATTGGTAAACCGTTAACGGCAAAAGATTCGTAAGAACACCACAGAGTTCTCCCACCCATTAGCGCTAAACCAGCGGCTAAACCTGCACAAGCATCTTCACTCAACGGTTCGTAAACTTGTCCACTGGGATCTTGATTATATAAGTCGTCAATTGTAGGGTGAATAACTTTGAGTGCTTGGTTGATGTTACCAATTCCCGATGCTTCGTTACCGTCGGCGTTGGTAACTAAGAAGTTACTATCTTTTTTACCTACAATTCCTACCAACCGTCCCATCGCTGTTGTCGAAACTTTAGGATCACCACCTACGGAATATTCTTCTAAAGGCAATTCGCCTAACTCTGGTAATGGTAATTCAAATTCTGTAACCACAGTCTTCGCCGCAGGGCCACCGCCAGCGCGTTCTGCATTTGTGCGTACTAATTCCCAAGCTTCTAACGACAAAGCCCGTTCTTGTAAAGCTTTGATGATATGAGGAGCATCCAGCGTATCTTTAGGATAGAGGTTGTGAGATTTGGAACCTCGTGCGTGAACTCCTGCACCTTTGAGTTGTTTAATAACAAAAACAGTAAGTTTACCGTTAAGGGCAGAATGGGCTGCTTTATCTATACCAATAAGTACAGCTTTGGTGAAGGCTAGCCGCTGCTTAAAGGAAAAGGCGGTACTATCGACATAATCTCCTGGTTGATTTTGATCGTCAAAGTCTTTAGCATCCACTAAGACGACTTCCGCAAAACCGTTACCTTGCCAGTATGCTTTCATCTGTTCATTAGTTTTCAGAGAAACCATACTGTGATGTTCTTGGCTGTAACCATTCCACACCAGCACTGGCAAGAAGTTAGTAGCTTCGGGATAAGCGGTGTTAAAGTGTGCCATTGAACTCACAATATAGGGTTCACCCAATCCACCATCGCCCACAGTAAAGGGAAATAACTTATCTTTGTGTAGCAATGCAGCTGCCATTGCAAAGTGTTGTCCTTGTCCCAGTGGCCCCGCAGGTGCAAGAATGCCGGGTATGTAACCAGAGAGATGTCCTAAAAGACCGTGCTTTTCACGGAAGCGATCGCGCAATTGTTGGACTGTTAAAATTCCCATATCCTCCAAGGAGCGATCAAGGAACATGGCACTATAAAATCCAGGGGCGTGGTGTCCGACTTCGGTAATAATATTCTTGTGTCCCAACATGACAAGAGATGCATAAGCTTCTGCTTGGCTGGCAAATCCGCCTGGATGTCCAGAGGCTTTACTACTAGTCACTTGTAATGTTAGGTAACGCAGGGCATCGGCCGCCAGCAAAGTTTGATACACAGCAGCAGGATCTGCGGCATCTGCGATCGCTATTTTGCCCGACTCTATAGCAGGTGTTGCACCATAAGTTGCAAAACTTGGTAACGCTTCACCAAAATATTGAATGCCTTGACAAAAATTAGGAAGCGCTGAGGATGCTTTTGAAGTCATTGCTGTCATGCTGAGTACCTTGTAAGGACGACGAAAAACTGTAGATGCATGTTGAATTTAACAAAAATTTTACATCTTTCGTGTTGTAACGGTTTATTGCTTTTTTGCAACGTCAGCATAAGTAGCTTTAATAAAGTTAAAAGAAATTTAATTTTTTTATCGAAGTTTCACTGGCAAAAAAGAATTAATTCAGCAAATCAAGTTTATGAAACTACCAAATGGCCCCCAGTACCCAGCGCTAGTACAAAAGCTTCAATGGATCTTGAGTCCTATGTCTTTTATGGAAGCTTGCGCTCAGCGCTATGGCGACATCTTCACAATGCAATTGAATGAGCCTATGGTGTTTGTGAGCAATCCCCAAGCACTCCAGCAAATTTTGACTAGCGATACTAAAGAGTTTACAGCCCCCAGTGATCGCAACACTGCTTTTGAACCTATGCTAGGGAAAAATTCTCTGATCACAATCAGTGGTGAAGTGCATCGGCGGCAAAGACAGTTATTGATGCCTCCGCTTCACGGTGACAGAATGCGAACTTATGGACAGGTAATTAATGATGTCACAGAGCAAGTAATTTCTCAGTGGCAAGTAGGCAAATCCTTCTGTGTACACTCTGCTATGCAGCTTATTACCATGCGCGTAATTATGCAAGCTGTATTTGGACTATATGAAGGCCTAAGGGCGCAAGAACTAGAGGAGATTTTAGCTGCCATGCTAAATGAAACTTCTCCTTGGAGGGTTATTCAACTTTATTTTCCTGCCCTACAAAAAGATTTTGGCCCAAAAAGTTCTTGGGGAAAATTTATACGTCGCCGAGAGCGAGTCCACCAACTGCTAAACGCAGAAATTCAAGAACGTCGAGACCAACCAGACTCATCCCGTACAGATATTCTCAGCTTACTCATGGCAGCCCGCGATGAAGCAGGCCGACCAATGACAGATGCAGAGTTGTGTGATGAATTGATGACTTTGTTAGTAGCAGGTCACGAAACTACAGCCACTGCCCTAACTTGGGCATTGTACTGGATTCATAAATTTCCCTCAGTACGCGAAAAACTGGTGCAAGAACTAGATAGTTTAGGTGATCATCCAGACTGTAACAGTATTTTTAAAGCACCTTATCTCAATGCTGTTTACTGCGAGACCTTGCGAATATACCCAGTGGCTATGCTGACTTTTCCACGGGTAGTTAAAACACCCGTATCTCTTTGCGGTTATAAACTCGAACCAAACACAGTTGTCATGGGTTCCATATACTTAACCCACCAAAGAGAGGATTTATATCCAGAGCCTCAACAGTTTAAACCAGAACGCTTTTTAGAACGTCAATTTTCTCCTTACGAATTTTTGCCTTTTGGGGGTGGTGTTAGACGTTGTATTGGTATGGCATTTGCCCAGTTTGAAATGAAAGTTGTACTGGCAAAAATTCTTACAAGTCAAGAATTGGCGCTAGTAGATGATCGTGATATGCCACCGAAACGCCGTGGTTTAGTAACAGCCCCAGCGCGCCCTATCCAGATGGTTGTGAAAAGTCAGCGTGAGGCGAAGTCTCGTACTTTAGAAACAAGCACTAAGTAGTTAGATCCCCGACTTCTTGAAGAAGTCGGGGATCTTGCACAAAATTCAATTAAGTTTACTAAACAATTAAAAAAATTACACAGGAATTAGACAGCATAACACTGGCTTCTTGATATTATTCTTGATGCACTCATTATAAAAAACAATGGATGAAGATCAGCGTCGCTCTTACTGGCGTGCTAATACTGCTTTAATTCGTAACCTTTTAATTGTCTGGGCATTGGTTTCTATCGTTTTTAGTATTTTACTGGTTCAACTATTGAACGGAGTGCGTTTTTTTGGCGTACCCTTTGGTTTTTGGATGGCACAGCAAGGATCAATCCTGGTATTTGTAGCCTTGATTTTTATTTATGCCTTTCAAATGGACAAGTTAGACCGCAAATATAATATCAAGAAGTAAGGAAGAAAAAACCGTGTCAGTCGAAATTTGGACTCTTTTGTTGGTTGGACTCTCCTTTCTTGTCTACATTTATATTGGTTGGCAATCACGAGTCAAAAATAGTAAAGACTTTTTTATCGCCGGACAGGGGATACCTGCAATTGCGAATGGTGCAGCCACCGCAGCTGACTGGATGTCCGCAGCTTCGTTTATTTCAATGGCGGGGCTGATTTCTTTTTTGGGATATGACGGTTCTATTTATCTGATGGGTTGGACTGGTGGCTATGTGCTTTTAGCATTGCTGTTGGCTCCTTACCTACGGAAATTTGGTAAGTATACAGTGCCAGATTTTGTCGGCGATCGCTACTACTCTAATATTGCTCGTTTAGTGGCAGTAGTGGCAGCTATTTTCGTCTCCCTTACCTATGTAGCTGGGCAAATGCGGGGTGTGGGCATTGTTTTTAGCCGTTTCCTCCAAGTTGACATTAATACGGGTGTAATCATCGGCATGGTGATTGTCGGCTTTTTTGCCGTGTTAGGAGGGATGAAAGGCATTACCTGGACACAAGTAGCACAGTACTGTGTGTTGATTTTTGCTTACTTAATTCCGGTAATTGCGATCGCTTGGTTACTTACAGGTAATCCTATTCCCCAATTAGCATTTACTTTTAGTGATGTTGCTGACAAACTCAATCAAATCCAAGTTGATTTAGGGTTTAAGGAATATACCCAGCCATTTACGAACAAGTCCATGCTCGATGTATTGTTCACAACAATTGCCTTAATGGTTGGGACTGCTGGCTTACCTCATATTATTGTCCGATTTTACACAGTGCCAAGTGTACGGGCTGCCCGTTTTTCGGCTGGTTGGGCATTGTTATTTATTGCCATTCTTTATACTACGGCTCCCGCCCTCTCCATGTTTGCCCGTTATAACTTGATTAATACTCTGCACAATCATACAGTTGCAGAAGTACAGCAGCTAGACTGGGCGACTAAGTGGGAAAAAACGGGACTGCTAACCTTTGATGACAAAAATCAGGATGGTCGTCTCCAGTTAACCCCAAGTAAAGACACTAACGAAATTATAATTGATCGGGATATTATCGTACTTTCTACCCCAGAAGTAGCTAAACTAGCTCCTTGGGTGATTGGTTTGGTAGCGGCTGGCGGATTAGCTGCGGCTTTATCTACAGCATCAGGTTTATTGCTAGTAATATCTAGTTCTGTCGCTCACGATATCTATTATCGCATTGTAGATTCCACAGCCTCGGAACAAAAAAGAGTGTTTGTCGGGCGGATTATGGTGGGTTTGTCTATTGTTGTTGCTGGTTACTTTGGAGTAAATCCGCCGGGATTTGTGAGCGAAGTTGTGGCTTTTGCTTTTGGTTTAGCCGCTGCTAGTTTCTTCCCGGTAATTTTCTTAGGGATTTTCGACAAACGCACCAATTCCACAGGAGCGATCGCTGGGATGTTAACTGGTTTAATTTTTACCATAGCCTACATCATCGGCGTTAAGTTTGGCGGTATGCAACCTTGGTTTTTTGGAGTTTCTCCAGAAGGAATTGGTACTTTAGGTATGCTAATTAACTTTGTAGTTACCTTAATAGTTTCTCGTCTCACCCCACCCCCACCAGCAGAAATTCAAGCAATGGTAGAAGACCTCCGCAGCCCAATGATTGAAGAATCAGTATTTGAATGAAAGAGGTAGAGGAGCAGGGAAAAAGAGGCAGGGGAGCAGGGAGCAGGGAGACAAGGGGATGGGGAGACAAGGAGAGCAGCGCGGTCTTGGGGTCTCCCCAAGTGGAGCGACTGCGGAAGACATTTCTTTCCCCAATTCACCAATGCCTCATGCCTCATGCCCTATGCCCTATGCCCTATGCCCTATGAATACCCCATGCCCCATGCCCCATGCAAGGTTTCCTCAACTTAAACAAACCATTAGACTGGACTTCTCATGACTGTGTAGCACGGGTGCGAAAACTCTTGCGCCTTAAACGTGTGGGACATGCAGGAACTTTAGATCCTGCTGCTATTGGAGTGTTACCAATCGCACTTGGGAAAGCTACAAGATTATTGCAATATTTGCCAGAAAACAAAGCTTACAAAGCCACTATTCGGTTAGGTGTGCGTACCACAACTGATGATTTAAAAGGAGAAATCATTCATTCTCAGCCCTGTGCTGGATTAAATTTAGCAGAGGTAAAAACTGCTTTATCAAAATTTACGGGCAAAATTGAGCAAATACCACCAATTTACAGCGCCATTCAAGTGGATGGGAAACGGCTTTATGATTTAGCACGTCGAGGCGAAACAGTTGAAGTGCCAGTCAGAATAGTCGAAATTTTCCACATAGAAATTTTGGATTGGCGAGAGGGAGATTTTCCTGAATTGGACATTGCGATCGCCTGTGGTAGTGGTACATATATTAGAGCGATCGCTCGTGATTTAGGTACAGATTTAGCAACTGGTGGAACTCTTGCCGCTTTAACGCGCACTCAAAGTAGCGGTTTTAACTTAACAAACAGTCTTACTTTCAACGACTTAAAAGCTCAATTACAAGCCGAAATATTTCAACCTATTGCTCCTGATACTCCTTTGCAACATTTGCCATCTGTAAATTTACCAGCAACATCTGCCCAGAAATGGTGTCAGGGACAGCGAATTTCCCTAACTCTGGATGTTTTTGGGATAGTGAGAGTTTATGAACAAGAAACTCGCTTTTTAGGGGTTGGACAATTACAAGGTGAAGTATTAATTCCTCTTATGGTTTTTGAGCCAGTTTCTTAGTTAATTTGATCATATCATCAAGCTAATAAGATATTATTAACAACTTAGTAACTTTGTTTATGCGGTGTGGTGCTAGATGTATATGGTAAACTCTATGATAATCATTTAGTGTTTAGTAATGTAAACAGCGATCGCCTTTTGTTTCTCAAACTACATTTTTCGTAGAGTTTAGTGCTTTATGTCACCCTAGAAAAAACAAAAAGCTTAAGTTCAGTCTTAAAATCAAGATTTTCACTGGTAAAAGTGTTCATAGATTGGCAATCTATACAAAGTAAACACTTAATCAGTACAATTCCAAAGAAATGAATAAGATTGCTACTCGTAATTTTTCTAATTTTCCAGTTACTAAGGAAGAGGCAGTTCAACAAATTGCCATAGACTTAACATCAAATGAAGTTCAAAGTTTAGAGCAATATTGCGAACAAACAGGCAAAGTCGCAGAAGATGTGATTCGGGAACTAATTTGTAAATTACCCGTAACTTGACTCATGTCTGTATAAAATTGAGTATTCAATTTCAGCATTAAGAAACTTTATGCTAAAATTAAGCGCTTAACGCCATATTATATGCTATGTATTAGCTAGTTCACGATCATTACACTCGCGCCTCACAACTTACTCAGACACAAACTTTGATTGTTTTCGGAGATGTTTAATAACAGTTCATATAAAAAGCTATTCTATAGCAATCCATCTCCATATCTCTTGGTAGCAAAAGTAGTAGTTAATATGCCAGAAAACATAAAAGTGTAAAATGTGTGATAAATTTTTGAATGATACTAAATCAGTATATATTTTGACTAACGAAGTAGTAGTTGAGACCGCCAATCGTACTCGGTTAGATCAACCCGAACATGCGGGAAGCGACGATTCCTTCGCTCTAAATACAATTGATGCAGACACCTTAGCCAAAACTCGAAAACTTTTAAATACTGCAATAGTAGATGCTTGGCACACAGTGAAAACCGAGCGCAGACCACCAGCCTTAACCCCTACACGTTGGGTATGGCGACTTGCAGGTTTTTACCATTTGTGCCACTCTACTCCGCGATTGATGAGGTCAGCTCAAGAGCGTTTCGCTTTGACAAACCGTCAGAATTTAGCCCAGTGGGCTGGACAGAAAGCTAAAGAAGAGGCAGGTCACGACCTACTCGCCCTACGGGATATTCAATCTATGGGATATAAAGCTGAAGCTGTTGTTGAAGCGCTTGTTCCTCCCGCTGCCAAGATGTTACTGGATTACTTTGTACAAAGCGCCGAAGACTCAGATCCAATTGATTGCGTGGGCTATTCCTATACAGCAGAACGTTTAGGGGTATGTATAGGAGAGGGTTACATCCAGAGTGTAGAAGCACTGCTACCACCAGATGTCAAAGCTACTCGTTGCCTACGCGCTCATAGTGCTGTTAGCAGTGAGGTAGAACATGTCAAGGAGACAGTTGCAGTGATTGCGGGGCTTACTTTTGAGGAGCGTCAGCGCGTAGCTAAAGCCTGCTACCAAGCTGCATTTTTGCGCTTCAGCCCACCCAAAGAAGCTTATATATCAGATGAAGAGATTGAGAATGTGTTAAAACCACTAAAAACTTAAAAATAATCACAGTGAAGCTTAATTATCAAATGCTTAAGCACTCACCTAATAGCCAAGTGCAACTTGTTTAAAACAGTCTTAATAGTTACAATTCAGTACAATTACTCAGGGAAAGACAGTGATAACAGCAATAACCACAGCTATCGAGCAACAATCTTCGATTTCTGATAATTCTACTGTCAAGCAGGAATCTTTGAATCTTCATGATTCTGTTAGCAGCTTAGAGTTTTTGGATGATACAGAGTTTGAGTTGGAAAGAATCATGTTTGAGGAATTTGCAAAAGGATTACCAAGCGACATTCCTATGGCTGATTTCTAGTTTTTAATTTTGGCTTATCTGCACAGTTTAATAGATAAGGCTTGAATCATGAGTCAATATCCCTTGCTCTTGTAACTTGTGGTAAATTAAGAGTTTCAAAAGGCTTAGAAGTTGGTTAGACTCACATACCGTAATAGTTAAATAGTGAGGGATGGAGACTTATCAAGCAGAGAAAATCTCCTCTCTACTGAAACCTATATTTTAAACAAGTGTTACTATACTCTTCATATTAGAGTAATAAAATGGTCATCGCATTTTTATATAATGTCGTTTTTATTAAGAAATCGCTCCCAACCCTTTTAGAGTAGCGATGGTTGCGGCAGTTAAACCTGTAACCCCCTTAATATTCATTCCTTCATAAAATTTCTTAGCTTTCAAAGTTTTCAAGCAATCGCTCGTGCTAATATCCCAAAGTCGAATCGTCTCATCAGCGCCACTACTAGCCAGAGTTTGATTGTCTGGGCTAAAAGCAATTGACCATACCCAAGCGGAATGTCCATGTAACGTTTTTTGGCATTCACCTGTATTAACATCCCATAACTTAACTGTGTAATCGGGACTGCTACTAGCTAAAATCTGACCGTCCTGACTAAAGACGACTGCTTTGACAATACCATTTACACAAACTTGGAAAGTTTGAATACAGACACCAGTGCTAACACTCCACAACCGGATTGTACCGTCATAACTGGCACTTGCCAGCAGTTCACCATTAGGGCTAAAAGCAATTGACCAAACCCAATTCGTATGCCCCTCTAATGTTCTTTTGCACTCACCAGTGCTGATATCCCACAACTTAACTGTCTGATCCCAAGCACCACTCGCTAGCATTCTCCCTTGAGGACAAAAGGCAACTGACTGAACCGCTGCGCGATGTCCCTGAAAAGTTTCCAAAGCTTGACCAGTATGGACATCCCACAACTTCACCGTACAGTCGTGACTGCCACTAGCTAATATTTGACCATTTGGACTGTAAGCAACAGACCAGACAAGAGCATTATGTCCCTGAAAAGTTTGCAAAGCTTTACCTGTATGGACATCCCACAACTTCACTGTTTGATCGTCACTGCCACTTACCAATGTTTGACCCTTCGGACTGAAGGCTACCGATCGAACCGCAGCATGATGTCCGTGGAGAGTTTGCAAGGCTTGACCCGTCTTGACATCCCATAAACTCACCGTGTGGTCATGACTGCCACTTACCAAAATCTGACCATTCGGACTGTAAACAACTGACCAAAACTGGCTAGTATAACCGCTAAGAGTTTTAAGGCATTTACCAGTACTAATATTCCATAGTTTCACTGTTTGGTCTTCATCGCCACTGGCAAGAAGATCCCCTTGCAGACTAAAGACGACAGAACATACCCAACCCGAATGTCCCTGAAGAATTTTCAGACATTGTCCAGTACTAACGTTCCATAACCTCACTGTGTGGTCAAGACTGCCACTAGCAATGATATTGTCTTTAGGACTAATGGCAACAGACCAGACAGCAGCATGATGTCCCTGTAGAGTTTTAATGCATTCACCAGTGCCAACGTCCCATAACTTCACTGTCTGGTCATCACTACCACTTACTAAGGTCTGACCATCAGAGCTGATAGTGATTGATCGTATACCATCACAATGCCCCTGTAAGATTTTTATACATTCACCAGTGCTAACATCCCACAATCTAATTGTGTCGTCATCACTGCCACTTACTATAATCTGACCATCTGGATGGAAAACCGCAGAGATTACCCAACTTGTATGTCCTCGGAAAGTTCTTAAGCATTCAGCGGTGCTAACACTCCAGAGTCTTATCGTGCGGTCATTACTGCCACTGAGTAATGTATTACCATCGGGGCTAAAGGTAACTGTCCACACCTCGTGTTTATGTCCCTGAAAAGTTTGAAGACACTGGCCTGTACTAGCATCCCACAACTTTACACTGTGGTCACTACTACTGCTAGCAAGCATACTACCATCCGGACTAAAGGCAAGTGATGGAACCCAATTATTATGTCCCTTACAAATTAAAAGTTGTCTCCAATCTGAAACTTGGTACAAGCGAATCTCACCATTGGTATCCCCTGTAGCCAAAAGTTTGCCATTAGGGCTAAAGGCTACTGAGGCAATACCACCAAAGGTTTCAACAAAAACCGACTTAGCCAAATCAGAGTTTTGAAAATTGACATCGTGCAGTTTCACATTTCGCAAGTCTGCTTGCCAAACTGTTAGTTCAGAAAAATCATAACCCCTTAAATCTGTTTGTAGTTGACAAAGCAAATTAAGAACATTTCCACCTGTATACCCTGGTTCTAGGGGTGATTCTTTACGTAGTTTGACTAAAATTTTAGTTAATTTGTTTTCGATGCCTTTTTTACTTCTTAGTTCAGTCAGCAACCCATCAATTACTGGTTTGAGGATGAGGCGAATTTGGGTTTCTCTAATGTAATCTTTCGCACTGGCTTTGATTAAAGAGTGGCATCTAAAAAGCTGAAGATTATCAGTTGCAATTTCTTCACAGATTTGCTCTATCAATACCTGAGTTACATATTCCATGACTACAGGTTGTAAGGTGAACGTTGCTGCACTTTTTTCGACTAGCGATCGCCTTACTAAAGATTCTAGAGCCTCCAATATTTTTTGTAGTGGTACTGGTGATAAAATATCGTCTTGTAACTCTGATAGCGAAACTGGTTCACAATTAATTGCTAGCCAATACATTATTTCTTTTTCTAAATCTGATAAGCGCTGAAATTGTTGATCTAAAAGATCACGAATATCTCCAAAAACAATAGTATTTTGTTGCAAAAACTCAGTTACATTACCAGCAAACACGTCTTTAATTGTCGTTGCAACTATTTTTAAAGCTAAAGGATTACCCGCATAGCGTTCAATCATTGCTTTCCATTCATTTTCTGCTGCTGATAATCCTTTAAATTTTAAGATTTCCTGTGCTTCTAAAACTTTCAAGCCATTCAAAAGTAATGAGCGAACAGGTGCTTCTCCTTCCAATAATGCTACTTCTTTAGGTTTTTCGCGACTAGTTAGCATTAGGCAGCTGGGATGAGTTGCTTCTCCTAACCTTCTGAAGAACTCTCCATACTCTTCATATCCTTCTCGATAAATTCCGGCTCGACTACCACTGCGTAGAATTGATTCTGCATTATCCAATATCACTAAACAGCGGTGATTTCGTAAATAGTGCAGAAGGCGCGATATTCTATCACTTAAGCTTTCTGGTAAGTTACTTTCAGTTTCCTGTTCATCAGATAGAAATTGAATTAGGTTAGTTAAAATAGTTTGGATGGGTGGTGCTTCTCGTAGCGATCGCCAGATAATATATTCAAAGTTATCTTTAACTTGTTGAGCAAATTTAATCGACAGAGCCGTTTTACCAACACCTCCTATACCTAATAGAGCTACTAATCGGCATTGCTCATTAAGAATCCATCCCTCTAATGTGGCAAGTTCTTCTATACGTCCATAAAAACTAGGTGTAAAAATAGCTTCTCCCCAATCTAGGCGATTAGTTGAACTTAAATAGTCATTTTTATCTATTTTTAAGTTAAAAGCTGAAAAAAGCTTCTCAATAGTTTGTTTATCAACCCCTCCTTCACGATTCAACACTTTCGAGATTGTACCGGTGTACAATCCAGAACGGGCGCTCATTTCTTCAAGAGTGTACCTGTTACCAAAATTATCTTTGGCTTCTGACTTCAACTTCGCCTGTTGAATTTTTTGTAAACCTTTGGTAGTAAGTGTAACACCACGCTTGCGTCTCCAATTTTGTAAAGTCATGTATAAAAATGTAGTAATAATAATAACTTAACTTTGATTCAGTGTGCTTTGCAAACACATGAATCACGACTTGATCGTTAATTTGAGCTAATAATATTTAGCCTACAGTTTTTTCATTCTGTTTACTCCCAATATCTAAGTGCAGCTTCAATTATCTTTCTAATATGTTCTTTGTATATAGATAAATAGTAAGTAATAACATCAAAATTACTATTGATTTTGTCAGTAAGTCATTGACTACAATTATTTTCGTAATTTTAATTACCTCAATTCTAAATAGACAAAGTGTTTCTAAACCATCCTTCAGCTTTAACTGTTTGAGGAGGTTTGTTGATGGCGAGTTTGATGAAATCTTGCTATGGCGCTTATTGTCTGAGAGAGTTACATCTCTTTGATATCAAAGATTAGAGGCTAGAGTGTACATCATGTAATTGAGAACTGCTATATATTTGTCTTTATTAACACCTAGTCATTATATAGTTTGTTTTAGTTGCTGTTACATAGTCTGTAATTGCTAAATTGCGATCGTTTACTTAATGATGATATTGGGACTATAGGACTCATATTTGATTTGGAGAAAAAACTCAGTACACCCCTAAATCCCTTTTTTACTGCGATGCACTGAGTTTCGACTGCGCTCAACTACCGCGTAGCCGAAGTGTTCCCCGTTCCCTGCTCCCTGTTCCCTCTCTAGGCAAATATGTTCATTAATCAAATCGGATTGCTATAGTATTTGATTTTTGAAAAAAACCCAGTATATTGTCTTGAAAAGTTCTGTGCCTGGAAACCGAGACGCGCAGCGCCAGTTCTCTTAAGTCGGCAAAGCCGCCCACTAGACTGGCTTGACTTTTCGCTTTATTTTCTGTTCCCTACCTCCACCAGTGATTTAGGAATCAAATCGGATTCCTATATGTAATATTTCATTTTGAAATAGATAGTTAATAGTTTACCAATCTAGTAGTTTCGGCAAATATTATGTTTATGATTGCGATAGTCTACCTTGAGTGTATCTTTTGTCAATACTTCGCAAGATAAATATTTTTTAGTAAAATGTATATTATTTTACTCCCAGGTTGATACATCTCGCAGTCTAGCTGGAATTTCCCCTTGAGATAAGGGAAATTCTAACAAAGTTTCTTTATAACCCAAATACCCAGATTCAGCAAAAGACAACAGCATTCGCGAAAGTGCTAACCAAACTTCTGGCTCATATTCCCAATCACGATAACGCGAGGCTCTACCAGCAATTGAACGTAATGCCCAGAAATAAGAGTTCCTAACTACCGAACCGCCTTTTTTGAACTCCGGCAAGTCTTCATGATTGATAAAAAGCACTTCATTTTCAATTCTGGCTCTCATACCAGATATTTTAATCGATTTAGGGACTGCAACTTCAAGTCCGGTGTCAGTAGTCAGTGGTTAGTTGTTTTTGCTACTGACCACTGACACGAAATCCCATCCCCTTTTAGAGGTGGGATGAGCTTAAACTACAACAGGTGTACTTGCCAGTTGGATTTGTGGTGTTGCCACCATTTGCATTCCGGCTGGTGCAGCTAAAGTTAAACCACGACGCACAGGACGTACCGGGCGTTTATGAACCAGAGATACTTGAAACTGGGACAAAATTGTAGCTAAAGCAATCTTCATTTCATACTGGGCAAATGCTAAACCGATACAGCGGCGATTTCCACCACCAAAAGGTAAATATTCATAAGGAGAAAATTGCCTTTCTAAAAAGCGTTCTGGTTTAAACTGTTTGGGCTGTGGGTAAACAGCTTCGCGATGGTGCGCTAAATAAATACTGGGGACTATTACTGTTCCCTTTGACAATTGGTAGCCCATAATTTCAATAGGCGATTTGACAATTCTCAAAAAACCACTAATTACTATTGGATATATCCGCAATGTTTCTTGGCAAACTGCTGTTAAATAAGGCAGTCTTGCAATATGACTCGGTTCCGGGTTGATACCAAGGGTATTTATTTCTCTTAACAATTTCTCTCCTACTTCTGGTAATTGGTCAATCCAGTAAAAAGCCCAAGTTAACGCGGAGGAAGTAGTTTCATGTCCTGCAACCAACATTGTCATCAATTCATCGCGCAATTCTTGATCCGACATTGGTTGTCCATCTTCATAACGAGCCGAGATTAATAAACTGAGAATATCTTGGCGATTTTGTTGTGATTCAGCGCGACGTTCTTGAATCAAAGCATAAATCAGTTGATCAATTTTTTGCAATAACATCACTATCCGCCCCCAAGGACTCCATGCACCAAAATCTTTTTGCATGAAGTTAAAAAAGAAGGCGGTAGATATTAAGGGCGTACCCATAAAATCGAGTAAAGAAGTTAGTAATTGGCGCAGTTCTTGAAACCGTGAACCATTATATACACCAAACACTACTCTTAAGATCACCCGTAAGGTAATTTCTTGCATTGAATCTCGGATATTAAAGGGTTTACCAATATTCCATTCATTGCTTACCTGCTGGGTGATTTCGCGAATAGTTTCACCGTAAGCCCGCATTCTTTCGCCATGAAAAGGAGGGGTTAATAAGTTTCGTTGACGTTGATGGCGATCGCCATCTAATAAAATTAAAGAACTATCACCAAGCAAAAACCTCAAAATTCCGTTGCCTCTGCCTGTCTCGAAGTGAGTAGCATCAGCAGCAAAAATCTCCTCTAAAGCTTTGGGATGACTGAAGTACACAAGATGTTTATCATCGCGTCCCAAAATGGCAAAGTTGTCACCATAAACTTGAGCAAAATCTTCCAGGTATTTTACTGGCTGAGTAATAAACTTGATCAACCGCAGAAAGCGCGGCATATCTGGCCCATCAGGGAGATTTGTAGTTACTGTCATAGGTTTTTTGTTGGGCTTCATGGCTGGTGAATTTCATTTTTACGGATTTTTTTGCGCTTGGGGGTCGCACAAAGCGGTATATTCATGTATGGCAGCATCGGAAGTAAGCAGTGCCAAAAATCATCGCTATCCTTAACGGTAAAGGAGGAGTCGGCAAAACGACTACCTCAGTCAATTTGGCTGCACAGTTTGGGACAAAGCACAAGGTTCTTCTCGTTGATGCAGATATTCAAGGTTCCGCCAGTTGGTGGGTTGGGCGGAATCAAAATGATATGGGATTTGACCTATCCCAAGAAACTAATCCGCAACTTTTAGGTCATTTACGAAAAATAAAAGGTTACGATTTAGTAGTGGTGGATACGCCTCCGGCGCTGCACTCTGAAGCATTAGCAACAGTAGTAGCGATCGCAGACTATCTAGTTTTGCCTACACCTCCAGCACCAATGGATTTAGCTGTCCTTGTCGAAACAGTAAAAAAAACCGTCATCCCTGTAGGAGTTCCCCATCGGGTACTACTCACTAAAGTCGATATGCGGAGTGTAGGCGAAGCATTAGAAGCACAAAACACTCTCCAGCAGCTAGGAATCCCTGCTTGCAAAGCTTTCATCCGTGCCTATAAAGCTCACGAACGAGCAGCCCTGGAGGGTGTAGCGATTAGTGAATGGCGAGGAAAGAATGCTTGGGAAGCAGCATCAGACTACCGCAGCGTGGCTAACGAATTACAGCGTGATTGGAGAAAATAATGGTTAAGAAACAAAGTCTTTCAGACTTAATCCAAGAAGAAGCACAAAAAGTAACACCTACTGAAGACGAATCAGCTATTGAAGTTAAAGCAGAGAAAGTTGTGGAAGAAAATACTTCAACAGCAGAAACACCATCAACTGAGACAACAGAATCAACTTCTACCAGACGTACTAATCCGACTAAGGCTGATTTAGAAGTCATCATCAAAGAATTAAAAGAAACTCTCGAACAGTCACAGAAAAAGGAAAAAACTTCTCAGAAAAAAATTACTGATTTACAAGCAGCTTTATCTGAACAAGAAAAATCAGCAGAACGGCTTACAAAAGAACTTAATGAAACGAAAAAAACAGCATTGCAACTTGCAGAAGCTAATTCCAAATTAATAGAAGAACAAAAAGCTGTAAAAAAAGCAACAGAAAATAAATCTTTAGTAAAACCACAAGAAAAACAATCTGCAATCCAAGTCAAAGAAAAATACGACCCACTTGGCTATAGAAAATCACACATAGCGCCTGATAATTACAGAAAATCATACGTACCGCCGGAAAAAATGCCACAACGGCCAATAGATACTAATGACCATGAGGATTTCGACAACAATACTTGGTTGTACGATTAAAAAAGTTAAAGATTGTAGGATTCAGTGGTTTATGAGCTGATGAATCCTGCGATCGCAACAAATATCAACTCAGTGAATATGACAACTCTCAATCATTAATGAGAAAACACTATAATTTCACGTAACTGATGAAAGTAAAAAAATATTAGTTACTAATAATAATTTAAGTCACTCTGATGGTAATCGAATCAAAAGATTAGGTACAGGAAAAGGGCGATTTTCCAAGATTTTAAATTTACCAACACTCGCATCATAAGCGAATACTTCACCAGTTTCTATTTCATAAATCCAGGCATGAAGAGTGAGTTGACCACTATGTAATCTAGAACGAATGATTGGATATGTTTCTAGATTTTCTATTTGGGTTAATACATTTTGTTCAATGGCAATTTTTAAGAGTTTGTCACTAGAATAATCCTTATAGTTGTCTAAAACAAGGCGGCGAGTAGGTTCACCGTAATGTCTTAACCAGTCATAAACTAAAGGCATTTGTTGAGCAAGATTACCTATTTGTAAAAGCCCTTTCATTGCTCCACAATGAGAATGACCGCAAACGACAACCTCTTTTATACCTAAAGTTTGAATAGAATATTCAATACCTGCTCCTTCACCACTATTCAACGTTCCATAGGCAGGAATTATATTTCCCACATTACGGATCACAAATAATTCTCCTGGCGGACTTTGAGTAATTAAACATGGATCAATACGCGAGTCTGAGCAAGTTATGAATAATACTTCCGGGTTTTGACCGTGAGACAGTTGTTCAAATAACTCGCGATGTATACTAAAATAATTATCATGAAATTCATTGAGGCCTTCTATTATACGTTTAATTGGCATAGTTTAGTTATTGGTAAGTAAGAACATATTTAATTTTCAAATAAACCTATACTTTACTAAGTTTTCCGCACATCAACTCTTAATACCGCAAGGCGGAATTAAAAATTAAAAATTAAAGATGAACACAGCATAAGCTTTTCATTGATTTGGAATGGGTGGTTTATTTTTGCCGAACTGTACTAGTGTCGAAAGAAAACAATGAGGCTTAATTATATAAAATTAGTTCTATCAATCTTATTTAATGTGCAATACATTTGGCATCAGAGACAATACATACTCCTCCAAACTTTTTGAGAATAGGTATTAAGGAAAAGTTAGTGCTAGGGCTATGTAAATATATAAACTTGGATTCGCTGCGGGTACTGCTATGTAAGAAGTGTCACCACATAACACAGCCAAAAAAAGCTGACATTAAGCTGTTCCACATTTAACTTACATATTTTTGATTTTGGAGAAAAACCCATTAATCCTTCTTTCCTGCTCCCTGCACTCTGCTTCCCTGCTTGCCTCAATGTACAAATCAAAAGTTTAACAGCTTACTCTTAACAGACCAAAATCCTATCTTTTAATGTAAGCATTCAGAGAAATAGGTTTACAGAGATTGACAACATATTTATTTCCTAAAAGTATCCTTCCTTCGTAGCAAACTGGTTATAATTGTTTTCCATCCCTTTTAGCAATCAACTTCTCATCTGCAACGTATTTATATGGGACGCGCTCGTTCTAAATCTGACTTGCCAACAAAAATCTGTCCGGTATGTCAACGTCCTTTCACTTGGCGTAAAAAATGGCAAGATTGCTGGGACGAAGTAAAATACTGCTCAGAACGTTGCCGCCGTCACCGTTCTGAAGCGGAAACTTAACGTAAATTGGGGACTAGAGATTAAAAATTACCTGATCTCTAAGTATTAGTGATACTAACCGCAACTGAGACGCAAATAGCGCAAAGGATAAATGAAGTTACAGGTGCAACCTAAATTGATTATTCATGGAGGAGCAGGTAGTTCTCTCCACGGCAAAGGAGGATTGGAGGCGGTGCGCCAATCGCTCTATACAGTAGTAGAAGAAATCTATGCTCTTTTATTGTCAGGGGCAACTGCCTCTGTAGCAGTGGTACAAGGGTGTCAAATGTTGGAAGATGATCCTCGCTTTAATGCTGGTACTGGTTCAGTGTTGCAATCTGATGGTCAAATTCGCATGAGTGCTTCCTTGATGGATGGGACATCAAGGCGCTTTAGTGGCGTAATTAATGTGTCGCGGGTAAAAAATCCCATAGAATTAGTGCAATTTTTACAAAATTCGCCTGATCGCGTACTGTCAGATTATGGTGCGGCTGAACTAGCGCGAGAATTACAAGTTCCCAGCTACAACGGTTTAACTGAGTTGCGGTTACAAGAATGGATGCAAGAACGTCACGATAATTTTAAAAGTACAATGGCTGGCGTGGTAGCAGAACCCGAACTAGTAGAAAGTAGCAATGCTGGACGCGGAACTATTGGTGTAGTAGCTTTAGATGCCTATGGCAGGTTAGCTACTGGTACTTCTACTGGCGGCAAAGGTTTTGAGCGTATTGGACGAGTGAGCGATTCGGCAATGCCAGCAGGGAATTATGCCACTAGCCAAGCGGCTGTTAGTTGTACTGGTATTGGAGAAGATATCATCGATGAGTGTTTAGCACCACGGATTGTAGTACGCGTTACCGATGGTATGTCTCTCAAAGATGCCATGCAACGCTCATTTGCCGAAGCAGACAAAAATCAGCGAGATTTTGGAGCGATCGCCTTAGATGCCAACGGAGCGATCGCCTGGGGTAAAACCAGCGAAATCTTACTCGCCGCCTATCACAACGGCGAAAAACTTGGTGACACATTAGAATTGCCAATCGAAACAGACATCGGCTGCATTGAATAACCCAAAACAGAGCGTAGGGTGTGATGTTAATTCTCCCATGCCCCATGCCCCTATAGACATTTTTTATTCCTGCTTCTTACGCCAACCTGGTTTAACTACCTGACGCGCACGGGCAACTACCAAAGAATCATTAGGGACATCTTCTGTAACAGTTGAACCCGCGGCGACATAAACATCATCTCCCAAAGTTACTGGAGCTACTAAAACACTATTAGAACCCGTTTTAGTACGATCGCCTATTTTAGTAGGATGTTTATTTACGCCGTCATAGTTGGCAGTAATTGTACCTGCACCAATATTGACTTTATTACCTGTGGTGGTATCGCCCAAATACGATAAATGGGCTACGTTTGTGCGATCGCCTAAGTGAGTGTTTTTCAATTCTACAAAGTTACCCACACGGCATTTAGCACCTACTTGTGCTTGACCACGTAAATGAGCATAAGGGCCAATTCGGCTTCCCGCCTGTATCGTACTATCTGTTACTACAGAATACTGCACTGTAACATTCTCACCCAACTGACTATTTTCGATTAAAGTTCCAGGGCCGATGCGGCTGCCTGTTTGAATTGTGGTGTTTCCTCGCAGATGAGTTTGGGGTTCAATAATCACATCTGTTTGTAGTTCTACAGTGTCATCAATCGTAATGCTATTAGGATCTATTAAGGTGACACCAGCCACCATCCATTTTTCCTTGACTCGTCGTTGCAAAATTTCGTAGGCTGTGGCCAATTGTAGGCGATCGTTAATACCCAAAATTTCTTGATCATCTTCTACATCCACTGCTGTCACTTTGCCAACTTGAGTGACAGCATCCGTCAAGTAATATTCTTTTTGGGCATTGTTTGCCTCTAAGTGGGGTAATATCTTTGCTAAATCTTGCCAACGAAAGCAGTAAACCCCAGCGTTAATGCGACGATTTTGTCTTTGAGTAGCAGTACAATCTTTTTCTTCAACAATTTGTTGCACAACATTTTCACCATCACAAAAAACTCGCCCATAGCCTTTGGGTTCGCCAAGATGTGCGGTGAGAATAGTGGCAGAGTTGTGATTTTCCTGGTGAGTTTTTAATAACTGTTGCAGGGTTTGAGTACGTAACAAAGGTACATCACCATTGAGGATCAGCAAATCTCCTGTGTAGCCTTCAAGGTGGGGAAGTAATTGCTGTATAGCGTGACCTGTTCCCAGTTGTACAGTTTGTTCTACAAACTCTAAATTAGGGATTGACTGCATAGCTGTTTTCACTTCTTGGGCTTGATATCCCACAATTGCCATTCGTCGTGAAGGCGAAAGCGGTTCTACACTTTCAAGAACTCTTTCTACTAGCGATCGCCCACCTAATGAATGTAACACTTTGGGCAAGTGTGATTTCATCCGTGTGCCGCGTCCCGCTGCTAGAATTGCTACAACTACCATAATTAGCCATTAGCTGTCAGTGAACTACGCTTTCGCGCTTAATATTTTCAGATTTAGGCTCAAATCATACCAGCTAATGAAGGGTGAAGAATGAAAGATGAAGTATAAAGTCAAAATTTTAGCTCTTTGTTCTTCAATCTTTATCCTCGTAAAACTGGATAAATTTGAGAAACTGCTGTATGAGTTGGGGATTGCGCCAACCTAAATTAGTTTCTTCTAGCATTACAGATAGTGCTTCTTGTGTAGTGAAAGCTCTTTTATAAGGTCGTTCGCTTGTTAAGGCATCATAAATATCAATCATCTGAAATACTTGTGCTAAGTAGGGTATATCTTCTCCCTTAAGTCCATCGGGGTAGCCTGAGCCATCCCAGCGCTCGTGATGATGGCGGATGATTGGCACTACACCCCGCATACTGCGTAATGGTTGACAAATTTTTTCTCCGATGACGACATGCCGTCTCATTATTTGCCAATCTTCGGGGGTAAGTTTACCTGTTTTTAATAGTACATCGTCAGGAATACCTACTTTGCCAATATCGTGAAGATAACCACCCCACATCAAATCTCGAATTTGGTGGCGTGATAAATTTAAATATTCACCAAAAATTTGTCCTAGTTGTACCAGCCGTTCACAGTGATCGCCAGTATTGGGATCACGGCTTTCGATGGCTCTAGCCACGGAAAACAATACTTGTTCTGTGTGGTCTAAATCTTCATTCAAACGCTTCTGCCGCACTAAAGATTTAACACGCGCTGCTAGTTCTACACGGTCAAAAGGTTTGGTAAGAAAATCATCTGCTCCGACTTCAATTCCTCTAATTCGCGATCGCCTGTCATTTAAGGCTGTAATAAATATTACTGGAATTAATCTAGTATGCTCATCTTGCTTGAGCAATTGGCATACCTCAAAACCATCCATTCCCGGCATCATCACATCTAGCAAAATGAGATCCGGTTGTTTTTGTCTAACTAGTTCAACTGCTGTCACACCGCAATCGGCCTCAATAACTTCGTATCCTTCCATAGACAAGAGGGCAACGGCAGTCATTCGACTAGCAGTATGATCATCAACTACTAAAACTTTCGGCAGTTCTAAATCAGAGCCGTTCACTGTAGAACCTTTGGCTTGTAGACTTCTAGAGTTTAATGAATCATAACCAGAATTAATCTTAGGCTTTATCCAAGAAGTCTCTGAATGTTTCTGTTCAACTAAAAAGTCTTCTTTAGGTAAGCCCAAGGAATAACCTTCTAAATTTTGCCATCCTAAGGCATTATTGGAACTGATACTATTGGCTGCGCTTAGGCGGTTTGACTCACTAATATTTTGCTCAGTAGAGTCTGTACTCTTGGAACTCCATTGAATCACAAAGGCACCCCAATCTTTTAGAGAAGTTAACAGTGTTTGACTGCAAAAACAAGTTTAATGTTTGATCATATTTCTTTTAGTTATAACTGCAAGCTGTATGAACTACATAAGACTGCTTGCTTAAATAACAGACATCATATTTTTGGGATCTTACGATAATACTGAGTATATTACTACAATAATCTTGTAGTTAGGTTTTTCTGCTTATCATTCCAGTATGATGAATCCGCGCAAATGTTAAATCAGGTTTTTTACTGAGATTTACCAATATAATAGCGCCATAAAATGCTGTAATGGTTTAATTTAGATCAAAGTAGATGAGTTTAAATTTAATTTTTTTATACCAAATTTATTAAGCTACGTATTTTGTTTTCATAATTTATGTAAATCATCATACTCAAAAAATATACGCAATTTTGTGTAGCTGTAAACACTAAGACTATATTTTGTAACTATAATTACAAAATTCCCCATCTCATACCAATTCTCTGTGAAACCCCTTTTTTTTGCCAGGGGAATTTCTCTTTCTACCCCTGCCCCCCTTCGGGTTCGCCAGTCCAACGCCAGTCGCTCCTGGGGAGCCACTGCGTTGCGGGGGTTCCCCCCGAGTCCCGCAAGTGGCATGGAAACCCCCATGACCGCGCTGGCTCCTCTTTGTTGGAACAACTTTCTGCGGGCTGGCTCACCTGCTCCCGGTCACTGGGCGTTGTTTGCTGAGTTTAGCCTGAGTGCAGCCGAAGCAAGCCGTAAAGCCTACGGCATAGCTACGCTTAGCGCGCAGCGTCTTTGACAGGAGAAGAGCGCAGTCTAAGTAAGTCTAAGTAGCCGAAGTGCTGCTCCTCTACTTCTTCAGTCAGTAGTTAGTTGTTTTTGCTACTGACCACTGACTACTGACACCGGACGTTAATATTCTCCTTGGTTTAACAACCATCGTTTTCGCCACCGGGAAGTTGGCTCTAGTGAACAAGCCTGTTGTTCTTGTCTTCGCCGCATTATAATCGCATCGGCAGTATCGAGTAACTGTGGATCGCGGTAGGGAATTGCAGCACGAGTTCGCAAATGTTCCTCTTCTTCTAAAGATAAAGCAGAAAAAAGTAATGAATAGGATATTGATCCTTTGTCTTTTTTAGCTACAGTGCCAGGGGTTCGCCTTCCCAGAGGTGGAGTAGAACCTATCTGTAACTCAGCTGCCAAAAGTGCTACACGTACAGCAGCAGCACAAGAATAAGTCGCCATAATACCATCAATGTCTAAACACAGTGAAACTTGCTTGATAAATTCCACAGTCCACAATTGAGGACACTGAGGCGGTGAAAAGGGATCTAAAAAAATTGCATCTGCTTGAAAGCCCAATTGATGCACTAGCTTTATTGAGGTTCTGGCATCACCAATTAGTAGTTTTGCCTTGAGGCGGTCTGTTTGCACTTGTTGCTCAAATGCCAATTGAGTCAAAATTGCGGTGTGATCATAGTTCCAATTGTCAAATAAGTGATGAGCGATCGCAGCTTGTGGTACAGATGGATTGAGTTCTAAACCAATTAATTCAACATTACAACTAGGATTAACTGTCCAAATAGTCTGTAAGGCCGCTGCTGTGTTGTATCCTAGACCATAACAAATATCTAATAATCGTAAAACTGGTTTGTGGGCAGATGTAGCCAGTTGAGTTGGAGCAACAAACTTCAAAAAACTTTCTTGCTTAGCTCCAAAATGGCTGTGAAATAATTCACCAAACTCTTGGGAAACGAAGGTAAAGGAACCATCTGCTGTTAGCTGAGGTTGAAAGTTATTCAAGTCTGACATTTTGTAAATAAATTGATAATAGCTAATGACTAACAATTCATTTGTTGTTTCGCCAGCGTGGCTTTTTGAACACCTCAATGATCCACAAGTCGTCATTGTTGATTGTCGTTTTTCTTTAGCCAATCCACAACTAGGACAACAACAATACCAAACAAGCCATATTAAAAATTCTTATTATTTAGATTTAAATCAGGATCTTTCCAGTCCTGTAGGTAAGCATGGTGGTAGACATCCTTTACCTAACATTAATGATTTAACTAACAAATTAGCAACAATTGGAGTGAATTTTCAAAAAACTTTGGTTGTAGCCTATGACGACTCTCGCTTTGCCTTTGCATCTCGTCTTTGGTGGTTATTGCGCTATCTAGGACACGAGCAAGTTGCAGTGCTGAATGGAGGTTTTACCGAATGGCAAAAAGTTGGATATCCAATTACCAGCAACATTCCTCAACCCCAAAAAGCCACCTTTGTCCCTCAAATTAACCCAGAACTGTTAGTTGATATCGAGATTGTTAAAAATCGTAAAGATTTACCACAGGTAGTTTTAGTAGACTCTAGAGAAAGCGATCGCTATCGAGGTGAACGAGAGCCAATTGATCAAATCGCCGGCCATATTCCTGGTGCTGTTAACTATCCTTGGCTGGAAGTTACAAACTCTTCAGGACAATTACTTTCTCCAACAGAGCAAAACCAGCGATGGGAAAAGTTAGCAAATGCAGAGGAAATTTTAGTTTATTGTGGTTCTGGAGTGACTGCTTGTGTAAATTTACTTTCTTTAGAACTAGCTGGCATTCGTACAGGCAAACTTTATGCTGGTAGCTGGAGCGACTGGATTAGCTATTAATTACAAGTCTTTTTGCTCTTGACCAATTTCAAAACCTTCCTAATTCTAAATTGTAATTGATACTGAAAAACCAACCATCAAAATCAATGCTATTATCTGTAGAATCTCCAAAAGAAATGCCACTCTGCAAATTTATATTGCTTGATTCAGATATTTGATAATTTAAGTGTCCAAATAATCGATGATAATTATCATCTCGTTGACGCTGTGTAAAGTCTGACAAATTAAATTGGTAGTCCAAACCAAGCCGTAGAGGTTTTTGCAAGTAGTAGTCTAAAGAAACCCACAAAGAGTTGATGATGCGATTTCGGTTATTTGGCTCGGCAAAACTGACGCTGAATGTATAAAAGCTATCTAGCTTTAGATTTTCAGTCAGTGAGTCTCGTCTTCCCAAAGACAGATGCAAAGAATTTTCGCCCAAAAATCGATCGCCAGCTTCAAAGCGATCGCTATCCTTAGCATAAAACAACTGCTGATTACTCCAACCGATTTCCCCATACAGTCGCGGCGATAACTGTCGATAAATCCCTAAATTAAATTTGACTTGGTTGTAATTATATTTTGATTGATCTATATAACGAATCAAGTTACCATCAATTGATCCATTTAAATAAGTGTTAGCTCCCAGGGGATAATATGCAGAAGCTAAACTTAATCCAGAAAAAATTAAGCCGTCTTCTATAGGATCAATATTTGAGGAAAAAATATTACTTGTATGAAAATAGCCTATACGAGCCTTGAGAAAACCTATAGGTTTAAACTTAGCTACAGTTTCTTCTATTGGTGGTAAGGGTAATTGTTCCAGTGGCGTTTGTGGTATGGGTATTTGCTGCACTCTCAACCCCAGTTCTGGAAGAACATTTGCTTTAGGGTTTGGCTGTTTTTTCGTTTGCAGCCGTTGTATAAGCCTCTCTAGCCTTTCAGTATAATCTGTCTGAGATTCATCTAATAATGGTTCTATGGGCGGTAAAGATTGAGGAAAATTGCTTGGCTGCGTTTCTAACTGCGGCGCATCATTCGCTTGAGGTTCAGGATTTGAGGGTGTTGGATTAGATTGGGCAACTAATGATTTTGGCAGTGTCACATGTAATTGTATTTGTTCTGTGTATGCTAAATCTAATAAATAGAACTGCTGCGATCGCAAATTAATTGGCTTGTGCTTATCCTGCTGTGTTCTTGTCAAATATTTTGTTGATGTTAACTTTTTTTGAGAATCCCACTCATCTAAACTGGTAGCCCAAGCAGCATTTAACCTGATACAAAATATATCTGCACCACTAAAGATTAACAAAATTGCCAACAACAAATTTTTCCAACCCTTGGTTTGCATTTTTAGATAAGACCAACAAGATGTACATAGAAGTTTGAATAACTAATATAAAACTTCTATTAGACTTGTTCCTCAATGTATCTAATCATTATAAAAATAGGAAATAAACACTTATCTATATACTTTATTATACAAAAAATTATAATTATTAAATTTTGTTATTCATAAAATTGATGATTCATCACGTAGACTCTCTATACTATAGAAGTTTGGTTTCATTAGTTGATGCAAATATCTTAACTTAATAAAATAATAAGTTTAGCTTATGAAAATCTTCCTGTAAAAATCACCAAGGAATTTACTTAAAGTCTGGCTATAAAATTAACCAAATCAAAGGTTTAACATTCTACCAATTCTATGTGAAGGTGTTTTATACACTGATGCTTAGTACTACTGTATAAACAGAATAAAGCTAGTAGTTCATAAACAAAGCTTGTATACACGGGCAAATTATGCACACCTTCATAGAGAAATGGGTTTAGCCAGTTTGGTATAAATTAAATTTTCTGAGTATTGAAACTATGTCTGCTAAATTGTTCCCACTTTTGGCTATTGGTTTATCGGGTTTGATGGTTCTGCCTTTATCACATCAAGCAAATGCTCTCACTCCTCTAACTCGCGCTGAAATTCAAAATCTTCGCAACTTAGTACAATTTATTCCCAAAAATACTAAAAAGAGACGACCAGCTCGCAAATTAGATACCATGATTCCTGGGGATGGACTTTCTACCGGTCGGGCTTCTTTGGCAGATTTGCGCTTTAACGATGGCTCTTTAGCAAGGATTGGGGAACAGGCAATATTTCGATTCTTACCCAAAACTCGGAATTTTAGATTATCAAATGGAACTGTGCTGCTGCTTATTCCACCTGGAAGAGGACAAACACGTATACAAACACCGAACGCCGCAGCAGCAATTCGCGGTTCAGCTTTATTTGTGCGCTACGACCAACAAACAGACACCACAATTGTAGGGGCGTTGACAAATAGCGGCATTCAAGTTGCTAACCAAGAAGCCTCTCAAAATCAGGTGTTAAAAGCAGGACAACTGATGGTTATAGTGGAGGGCAAATTTCAAGGCTTATATAATTTTGATTTGAGAAATTTTTATGAAACAAGCGATCTAGTTCAGGGACTAGATTTAACTAGACAAAGTGTTTCATCAACAACAGATCAAGCGATCGCTAGCGTTCAAACTGAAACCGCCGCAGCTGTTGCAGCACAGTCACCAGTAACTGGTAAAGGAGTAATTGAAAATCCGTCTTTTTTAAAGTTGTCTACTAGTTCCTCAAACTCCGATAACACAGATAATTCTTCCACAGGTTCCATCAAAAACAATTCTTCAGTAGGCGACTTGCAAGAAACAGGACAAGTACTGTCAAATGATATTAATACAACTGTGAATGATGCTGATAGTAGCAACGATAGCAACGTTGATACCCAAAACAATAAAGTTGATAGTGATTTTAGTAAAACCCCATCGCCGGAACCAACTCCAACACCAGAACCAGAACCACAGCCACAGCCTAAACCATTACCAACCCCAGAACCAGAGCCAACTCCAACCCCAGAACCAGAGCCAACTCCAACTCCAGAACCAGAACCAACTCCAGAGCCAACTCCAACCCCAGAACCAGAGCCAACTCCAACTCCAGAACCAGAACCAACTCCAGAGCCAACTCCAACCCCAGAACCAGAACCAACTCCAGAACCAGAGCCAACCCCAGAACCAGAGCCAACTCCAGAACCAGAGCCAACTCCAGAACCAGAGCCAACCCCAGAACCAGAGCCAACCCCAGAACCAGAGCCAACTCCAGAACCAGCCCCAGTCCCAACTCCAGAACCGGCCCCAGCCCCTTAAATCATGCCAAAATAGTGCAACCAAAAAAGATTTTTATCAGCACTTATCACTAACTATCTACAGTCTTGCAATACATTTATCTCCACGGCTTTGCTTCCAGTCCTAAATCTGCCAAAGCTCAAGATATAGGCGATCGCTTTGCTAAAATTCAGACAAAACTAAAAATTCCTGATTTGAATGCTGGTAACTTTTTTCAATTGACTATTACTCGTCAGCTAACTCAAGTTGCATTAGAGTTTCCGAATGATTCTGTACCTATAACGCTAATTGGTTCAAGTTTGGGTGGTTTAATCTCTGCTTATTTAGGGCAAAAATACCCGCAAGTACAACGCCTCGTACTACTAGCACCAGCTTTTGGCTTTTTATCCCATTGGTTGCCTAAATTAGGAGATGAAGAGTTACAGCGTTGGCAACAAGAAAAGCAACTGATGATTTACCACTATGGGGAAGGGCGATCGCTGCCTCTAAGTTACAATTTCGTAACAGATGCGACTCAATACCAAGAGAAAATCTTACAGCGTCCTATTCCCACTTTAATTTTGCATGGCAAACAAGACGAAGTTATCCCAATTACAGCCAGTCGTAACTTTGCGCGCTTGCGTCCTTGGGTAGAATTAGTCGAACTCGACAGTGATCATAGTTTGGGTAATGTCACACAAGAAATTTGGCAAGCAATTTGCCTCTTTTGTCAGTTACCTTGAAGCTATAAAATATGAAATTCTAAACTAATGTTCTTAAGCCAAGTCAGTAATCAAACACAAACAACTGACAACCCTTCGACTACGCGGTAGTTGAGTTTCGACTTCGCTCAACTGCCGCGTAGTCGAAACTCAGTGCATCGCTGACAACTGACAACTGACAACTGACAATTAATTATTATGCTTCCCTTTATTCGTTCGGACTTAGCTCAATTCACAGCTTACAAACCTCACCCCAGTAGTAATAACGCCGAGCCAGTTTCCATGCAACTTGATCGGCTGGATACGAATGAAAGCCCCTATGATTTGCCTTTTAATTTAAAAGAAAAGTTAGCCTGGACATATCAGCAAGTCATTGAAACAAATCGTTATCCCGATGGTGGACATGAGACACTCAAAGATGCGATCGCTGAATATGTAAATGAGTCAGCGGCTCTGTTACCATCTTCTTTTACTGCTGCGAATATTTCTGTCGGCAATGGTTCAGATGAACTAATTCGCTCTTTATTAATCGCTACTTGTTTAGGGGGAGAAGGTGCAATTTTAGTTGCCAATCCCACTTTCTCAATGTACGGAATTTTGGCAAAAACTTTGGGGATTCCTGTTGTAGGGGTGGGTAGAAATGAAGAAAATTTTGAAATTGATTTAAAAGCTGCCCAATCTGCCATAGAACAAACTCAAAATCCTCCAATTCGAGTAGTTTTTGTCGTGCATCCTAATTCTCCTACTGCTAATGCTCTGACTGCGGCAGAGTTGGCGTGGTTAAGAAGTCTAAGTGAGCAGATTTTGGTAGTGATTGATGAAGCTTATTTTGAATTTAGCCAAAATACCTTAGTAGGAGAATTAGCACAGCATCCGAATTGGGTAATATTACGTACTTTTTCTAAGGCTTTCCGGTTAGCTGCTCTTCGAGTCGGCTATTGTGTTGCTCATCCAGAAGCGATCGCTATTTTAGAAAAAATCCGTTTACCTTATAATCTTCCCAGCTTTTCAATCATTGCAGCTTTAGTGGCTTTACAAAATCGCCAAACTTTGCTTGAGTCAATTCCTCAAATCCTGAATGAACGCACCAAGCTGACCAAAGCTTTATCAGAATACTCAATGTTACAACTCACGCCCAGCAATGCTAACTTCATTTTCCTGCGTTTGGAATCAAATAGCTTTCATCCAAAAGATACTACTGTGAAAAATCTCCACTCACAACTTAAGCAACTCGGTACTGTTGTACGCGAAATTAGCGGAGGATTGCGAATTACAGTTGGTACACCTGAGGAAAACGATCACACTCTGAATCGAATACAAGCTGTTTTGGCAAACCTGAAATCTTAAATTTTATTTATTATTTCAAGTTAAATTAACACACTTATTAATACATTAGGACTGATATTTGATTTTTGAAAAAATTCAGTACACCTCAAAGAGCCTTGTTTCCCGTTCCCCGCCTATCGCGCTTGCGCTGCGCTTCTCTGCGAGAGGCTTTGCGAACGCGCACCACGCAAGTAATTTCACCAAATCAAACCGGATTCCTATAGCTAGTAGTTAAGCCTACAGTTGACCTCGTTGCCCAAACGACGAACTAATCCTACGGTTTGTGGTAGTACACCAACTAAAAGAGCAAAGGCAGAATCAGGCAGGTTAGCCACAATTTCTGGCGGAAAGTATTGTTCAAATTGATCCAGAATTTTCTGTACTCTCTGTTGAGGAATAGGGTTTTCTGTAATTTGTTTAATCAACCGAATCCACTGTCGCCTAATCAAGTAAGCCTTTTGGCGCTCCTCATAAGATTCGGGAGTCGATAAATGCAGATTTCCTATAGATAAAGCCCTTTGGCAATCATAATCGTAATCTCCGCCAACAGCTGCTCCTGGGCCAGCAAATTCTGCATGGTAGCGCTTAAAAAGTATTAACCCATTACGTTTACGACTATTGACGATGAAAACCTTTCCACTATGCAATGTTGTAAGTATATCCGGGCCAGGTGATTGCTCAGTTACATCTGGCATGACAAGACGATTAAGGAAACTTGTATCAGGATAATAAGTTGATACCATAGCAGTTTGATAGCGTCGGCGCTTTTCGCTATCCATGTTTTCTTAAATTTTTAAGTAATTTGGTAGTTTTATGCACTTAACTAAAGAGGAATTGCTATTAAATTAAACTAGGTTTTTAATTTGCCTTCTCATCAAAACAAATTTGGTCAACTTAACTAATGATAGAAATAAGTAGGCATTCCCAAAGTAATTTGAGCAATTATTATTGTATTGAATAATTATATTTTATGAGATCTAACTGCATTTGTCTCCAAATTAAACTTAAATTTTTTTAAAGTTTTTATAAAGATGAATATCTTAAATACAAAGTTCCGATGAGTACCGCCTTTGGGCAAGCGTATTTTTACTGAATAATTATATTTTTAGTTTATTCCTAATCCTTTGAAAAATTTATATTTTTAGACATTTAAATAAATGCATATAACATGTTATGGATTAACAAAAAAATACGAACATATTATATTATTTATATTTTGTAATTATTTTTAGGACTTACGCACTAGTAATGAAAAATAAGCCTTTGCGATTACTACCCTGCGGGACACTTCGTGCAGAACGTAGCTATCGCTTTGCACCCTGCGGGAACGCTAAGAGCGAACGTAATGACGTAAAATTGTAATCCTTGTGTAAGTCCTGATTTTTATATAAAGATGCTGAAGGTCTATCACAAAAGATCACTTCGATAGCTTAACCAACTTCAATTAAGGATTTTAAAAGATATCAGCTTCAAAGAAATGCCGTATAGTTCATCATTATGTGAGATTATTAAGTGAATTAACGATGTAAAATTATTTATATGGACTAACTTTTAGTTAAGCTTAGTGTTTTGAAAACATGACTTTTAATTTATTGTCAGATTGACTTAGTACTTAAATGCTTATTTAGTAATATCTGCCGAGAACGCCTAATAAAGAAAGGATTCCAATTAGATTCTACTTTATCTACCTTATATCCCAGCTTAAAATAAAGTTGTCGTGCCTGATAATTATTTTCCAAAACATGTAAATACAAGTTGTGAAATCCCCATTCTTGGGAGAGTTGTTGACAGCTAGTGAGTAGTCCTGAAGCCACACCATGCCTACGATATTTAGGATGAACAGCTAAATTAGAAAGATAAGGAAAACTTTTGCCAACTTGTATCCACGAATCAGTAAAACGCACACCTAGTTCTACAGTTCCTATTAACTGATTCGTCAAACCAGTAATATCAACAGCTACTAAACAAACATGATGGGGTGCTGGCGATAATAGGCGATGTCTCAGGTCTTCGTAAATTCCCAAACGTAGTAGTGGAAAAGCCCATCCCCATAAACCATCTTGGGAATGAAAGCTTTCAGCAATGATTTGAGCGATATCATTAAAATCAGCAGGTGTAGCTGCACGAATTTGGAATTTGCAAGGAGCTTGTTCGGCAGCTGCCACGCGCTCTTGGTAATTTGGATCAAAAAACCAGGATGTCAATGTTAGTTCAGTATTGATTAAATTCAACAAAAATCTTCTCAAATATCCTAAAACATCGTATAAGCTATATTAAAGCTTAAATTAGCCTGAAACATTGAAATTACAGTAACATTAAAATTTAGTACTTGGTTCAGCAAAGCAAAGCTAAAGTTACAAAAATTAGTTCGAGTTTTCGTGAGTTGCACTTCAAAAATCTACAAGTCTCTTTTCAAGAACATTAGGAGTACTTTTTGATTTTCTAAGCATCACAGAGATGGACGATATCGCTACTAGCCGTTCTGCTCCTGTTAATAAAATCGCATCCAAAAAATCCTCTTGATTCATAAAGATATATGGAAGATTTATTTCTATTGCTGACGCATCTAGAAATGAGGTGTCTTTGCCCTAACCTATCGCTTTTAGATTTAGGCTCCTCTGATTTGCGACCCCTTGCCTCTCGACTGATATCCATGAAGCTGATTATTTTTTTTAACATCCGGTATCTAATCAATTTTAAACGTTCTCAGTTGCAGTACTGAGTAATTTCTGAAATTACCGTTACACTAATACCAGTTTCTCTGACTCAGTAATTCACTCAGTTTCAGAAAAATCTAAATATTTGGGGTAAAAATACCCAATTTGCCAGCCCATGTCACTTAGAAACATGCCATTCATATCTCTAGTTGCTAAATTGGCAAGAGGTACTTGTCTAATAGTATACTTTGGCTTTAAATCATATTGTTGTTATATTGCTGATTTTACCAATGAATGCCATAAATAAAATTCACCTACAAGTGTTAGTGCAACAGTTGCAACGGGAAAACTTAATATGCAGCTTTATCTGGTTTCTTCAGCCAGCCTTAAGGGCTGTATATATTATTGAAAAGTTATCGTCACAAGTGAGGAGAGATTTGGCAAGCAAGCACCAGCTCCATAAAACGGAATCTGATTGTGATCTCAATTGCTCTGTAATAAAGCAATTGACAAGCTGTACAAGCCATTGAGGCCAATCACTGTGAGTAAATGCTTCTACACTCAGCAGTCATGTAATCAAACAGCCTTATTTGCCGAAATGCTCTGCTCTTACCTGACTCAGAAACATTCCCTAGAGATCAGATTATTCTTTACCCAACTGCCGTTGCAGCAGGAAAGCGGTGCATGAAATCCCAAGTAAACAGTAAGCCCAAAATTTTGGTTGTTGATGATGAACCAGACAACCTTGATTTGCTTTACCGCACCTTTTATCGCGACTATCAGGTGTTGAGGGCAACCTCTGGCCCCGCAGCACTGGATTTGTTGGCAAAAGAGGGAGAGGTTTCGGTGATCATCTCTGATCAACGAATGCCAATTATGAGCGGTACAGAATTTTTGAGCCTGACAGCTACTCAATATCCCGATATTATCCGAATTATTTTAACTGGCTACACTGATGTCGAAGACTTAGTGGAAGCAATCAATGCTGGTAAGGTATTTAAATATGTAACTAAACCGTGGGAAGCAGAGGAGCTTAAAGGCGTTGTACGCCAAGCTTTAGATACCCACAATGTCCTTAAAGCCCGTACCCGCGAACTAACGCGTACACTACGCCAGGAATCACTGTTAAATACTGTTACAAATACAATTCGCAGTGCCTTGGACTATCGGCAAATTCTGCAAGCAATTGTCGATACAGTTGGTCACATGTTGGAGGTAGATGTTTGCCTTTTACGTCCCTTTCAAGATGAACAGTTGGTAGATGAAGGATTCATTTACCAAAGAGCTTACAAAGAGGTCGTAGAAGGAGATGAGGAAGATGGGGAAGCAACATCTCTTACATCTATTTTCCCTTCTTCTTCTTTACTAGCTCAAACAGTCTGGGAAACTCGCGAAGTTCAAATAATTCATGAGGTAGCAGGTGACGATCGCCTACTCGGTGAAACGCCTGAATTACTACAAAGAGTAGCAGCTTTCACTACCGCTAACATCTGCTCTAGTTTAGTTGTACCTTTGATTTGTCAACAAGAATTGATGGCAGTACTGGCGTTGCACCAATGTTACCAGCCACGCATTTGGGGTAAGGAGGAAGTGCAATTAGTGCTGATGGTAGCTGATCAGGCTGCTTTAGCTTTGTCTCAAGCTTATGCATACGAGCAGGTACGCGCCCTTGCCAAGCGAGAGGGTCTAATTAATACAATTACTACTGCGATTCGCTCTAGTCTAGATCCTGAAGATATTTTTGCAGCTATTACTCACCAACTAGGACAAGCTTTACAGCTCGATGGCTGTGTATTGTCTTTGTGGACAGAAGAAGATGAGTTTGCCCATTGCGTGGGTTTATATGATAGTTCTCAATATTTTGAGAATACCCAACTCTCAGCCCAGGATAAAAATTTAACTAGCAATCATGATTTCGTAACTTTAGAATTACCTCACTCTCAAGCACCGATAAAAGAAAATTCCATTCTGCAAGAGATTTTGCGAACACATGAGCCAGTAATTATTACTGATATGAGCGATTATTCCTCAGCAATTAAGGGGTTTGATTTGCCTGGGAAAATGCCAGCGCGATCGCTGATGGTTGTCCCTTTATTGGCTGATGGCAAATGCATTGGTAGTATTACTCTGCGGGAAGGCAACAAAGCAAGACAATGGCTAACATCTGATATTGAGTTGGCTAAAGCAGTAGCAGCTCAAGCTGCGATCGCTGTACAACAATCACGCCTGTATCAAAAAACTCGTGAGCAAGCCGAACGTTTATTACAACTAGACAAACAAAAAACTGAATTTTTTCAAAATATTTCCCATGAGTTTCGTACTCCCATAACTCTAATTCAAGGGCCTTTAGAGTCCGCAGTAGGTTCTGGTGAAGGATTATCTTACGCCCAAAGTGCGATCGCTCTACGTAACTCCCGCCGTCTACTAAGACTGGTAAACCAACTACTAGATCTACAACGTCTCGATGCTGGAAGGATGCAACCTAATTTTCGTCCTTGTGATTTAGTCGAATTTATCAGCCAAATTGTTGAGTCGTTTCGCCCCTACTGTGAAAAAAAGGAGTTACACCTCGTCACTGAGATGGACGAATGTCCTACTGTCTATTTGGATATGGAAAAGTTTGACAAAGTAGTTTATAACCTACTGTCAAATGCCATGAAGTTTACTCCTGAAAGAGGCACAATCAGCATCAAACTTCAAGCCGCAGAAAATTATTGCATATTGCAAATAAAAGACACAGGAATTGGTATTGTTCAGGAACAGATTCCCCACTTATTTGAGCGTTTCCGCCAAGCTGAAGGTTCAGAAAATCGCTCTTATGAAGGCAGTGGTTTAGGTTTGGCTTTAGTCAAAGAATTAGTAGAATTGCATGGCGGCAAAGTAACTGTAGAATCAGTTTACGGTGAAGGTACTACTTTTACTTTATGGCTGCTTACAGGAAATTCTCATTTACCTACACAACAAGTTCTAGAAACTCCTGTTGAACTGAATACAAGTCGCGCTAGCGTGGAATTGGCTGATTTAGAACTAGTAGAGCTAACCATAGATGATATTGAAAATATTACTAAAAAAGACTTAATACCTAACTCTGACGCTCAACATTCCATTTTAGTTGTAGACGACAATCCAGATTTGCGAACTTATGTATCTGATATCCTCCGCAGTAATGGCTATCAAGTCTGGACAGCTCGGAATGGTGATGAAGGGTTCAAAATAGCTCAGGAATTTTTACCCAGCTTAATTGTTACTGACTTGATGATGCCTTTGGTAACAGGGCTAGAAATGATTCGGATGATACGTAATCAAGAAAAATTGCAAGGAATCCCAGTAATTTTACTGACAGCGAAAGTTGACGAAGAAACTCGCATCGAAAGTACAGAACATGGCGCAGATGCTTATTTAGCAAAACCATTTAACGATCGCGAACTTCTAGCAGAAGTTAGGAATCTGTTAGCTCTAAAAGCAAATGAACGACGAGTTTTGGAACTAAATACTTACCTGACAGAATCGGTACTCAAGCGCTTTTTGCCTTCTGCATTAGTGCAGAAAGCCGCAACTGGAGATTTGACCTTAGATTTACGCCCAGAACCGCGTTTAATTACAGTTTTATTTAGCGATATCGTTGGTTTTACTCAGCTAGCAAACACACTTAGATCTCGACGAGTAGCAGAATTGCTAAATGAATATTTAGAAGCAATGACCAAAGCTGTATTTGACAATGGTGGTACTGTAGATAAATTTATGGGAGATGCTATTTTAGCTTTATATGGAGCGCCAGAAGAACTTACCCCCAATGAACAGGCACGTCGTGCTGTGAATACAGCAAGAGCAATGCAAGGTTCACTTGCTGTATTAAATCAACGTTGGCGCGACCAAGGTATATTTGACTCTGATGGACTCAGTGGCGTACAGTTCCGCTGTGGTATTCACCAAGGTACAGCAGTTGTAGGTATGTTCGGTAGCGCTGAACGTGCTGATTATACAGCCATTGGCCCTAGTGTAAATATTGCTGCCAGATTACAATCTGCCGCTATTCCCGGTACTATTCTGGTTTCTGCTGCTGTAGCAGATTATTTGCAAGACGAAGAAATTACCAAAGGCAGCCCATTAAAGCTTAAAGGAGTGGATGAAACAGTTCTCACCTTTGTTGTCACACCAGAATTAATGGTTAATCGCTAAAATTTAAACTAGATCTTTAATCATTAGCAGCTATAGCACCGAATCATTTCTGGTTTGAAATTTAATATGACGACATCGGTTGCAGACAAAACACCCATTTCAGACAAAACCTGGAGGCGACATACTGACCCACCAAGTTTGTGGATTGTTGTAGCCATAAGTTCAGTTTCCTTGCATTTGCTGGCTTTCTGGTTTATACGCTCATCTAATATTTTTAGACCGTGGTTTCCACAGCAAAGCCAAGCTGTGGTTCCTATTGAATTTGTAGAAATTTCTTCTCAAGCTAAACCAAAATTAACGGTTAAAAAAGTTACACCTAAACCATCAAAAGCTTCCCAACAGTCTGTACCATCACGTTTACCAAAAACAACGCAAACCACGCCTAAAAATCAGACTTCTGATGTTGTAAGTTCTGAGGATACAACACTCAACAGTAGCAAAACTGAAGTTTCTCAACCACCAAGAGGCAAGGGAGCAGGGGGCAGGGAGCAGGGGGCAGAGGACAGGAGTAGCAAAACTGAAGTTTCTCAAGCTAATACTCCATTATTTCCTCAAAAAATAGTTTCTACGCCAACACCCACACCAACATCAACAATTCCAGTCGGCGATCTTCCTTGGAACCGCCGTCAGGAAATCAAACTGGGAAGAGGAAAGCCACTACCAACAGGTGTTTTATCAGTACCATCAGAACAAACAAGAAGACCTGAAACTGAGCAAGAACAGATTCCTGGCATTCCCGGCGAGGAAACTACATCTACACTCACTGGAGAAAGTTCTCGGATTCCAGGAGAGGAAACTACATCTACACTCACTGGAGAAAGTTCTCGGATTCCAGGAGAGGAAACTACATCTACACTCACTGGAGAAAATTCTCGGATTCCAGGAGAGGAAACTACACCTACACCCACTGGAGAAAATTCTCGGATTCCAGGAGAGGAAACTACACCTACACCCACTGGAGAAAATTCTCGGATTCCAGGAGAGGAAACTACACCTACACCCACTGGAGAAAGTTCTCGGATTCCAGGAAAGGAGACTACATCTACACCCACTGGAGAAAGTTCTCGCGTTCCAGGAGAGGAAACTGCATCTACACCCACTGGAGAAAGTTCTCGGATTCCAGGAAAAGAGACTACATCTACACCTACTGGGGAAAGTTCTCGCGTTCCAAGACAAGGAGGATCAATAGCGATCGTAACTCCTTTATCTAAAAACGAAGTACTTCAACTAATACAAGAAGGCAGATTGAGACACAATGATTTACCTGATGTTTTAGCTAAATATCAAGGAAACAATAGAAAAACATTAGATTCTAGTTTTCTTCCTGGGGATTCTGAAATTCAGCCTGCACAGTTATTAACTAGCTTAGTAATTGATGAAAATGGCAAGTTTCAACAGGTTGAAATCCTAGAGATAGAGCCAACAAAACCACAAAGTGAGAAAATTTTATATGAGAAAGTTATCAATGAGCTGTTCAGTAATGAAAACTTCATGCCAGCCCATAATCAAGATGGCACAAAACCACCAACGAGCAATATTTTTATAAAAGTCACTATTAAGCCTGTTAACTCTAACTAGGTGCTTGAATTTTCGCAAAAGCTATGTTATACTTACAGGGTTTGCGGGCGTAGTTTAGTGGTAAAACTATAGCCTTCCAAGCTATTAATGCGGGTTCGATTCCCGCCGCCCGCTTAGGTAAAAGCCCTTGTAAGCTAAACATTGCGAGGGCTTTTTTGTTTTTTACAATAATCTTTTTGCAGTATATTTGTTCTATTGTCACTCTATTCTAGTTTTTTATGAATGAGCGATCGCTTGGGTAATGTCAAAATTTATCACTTGAAATGTATAGTAACGTTTGACGTGACGCGATCGCCTCTACGAGGTTATACCGTTTCAATTTAAAGTTGATACATTTGGGGAAGCAGGGGAAACAGCACTTCGGCTTACCTCGACTTCGCTCGGCACAAGTCGCTCAGTGACCGGAGGCAGGGGGAGTAAGAAAAGTAATTTGTATCAATAATTTCGTGAAATGGTATTACGGGACGCTGCGCGAACAAAGACGCTTTGCGATCGCACCATTAGTAAAACTCAAGCAGAAGCCTTGGCGGGCTATTTTAATGTAGATATCAGTTTATCAAAAACTGAAGGTTCAAAACCGGACTTCGTCCCGCTGCGCTCTAAGCGAAGCTATGCCGTAGGCTTTACGCCCGCCAGTGGCGCGAAACATTCCTTGTATCTGGAGGGAGGTAAAAACCCCACCGCGTGAAGTGGGTGGCTTGATTTAATACTTGCGACTTGCGACTTGATTTATTTACCTAGCTAGTATATTAAGATAATTTGAATAGCTGTAACTCGATGCATTGGTTTGGTTGACTTTTCAGTAGTAATCAATTCATCAGCCTTGAGCGAGAGGGCAGCGGCAACATGAAGTGCATCTATCGCAGCTAAACCGTGGATACAGGCAAGTTGATAAGCATCTTGTGTAATTTGCTCCGAGTCTGTTGCCCAATAGCTAATAGCGCTAAAGAAAGTTTCGTAAAACTCTGTTTCATCTTTCTGTTGGTTATAAATTGCTTTGGGCAGTACTTCTAACTTGACAAATTGGCTCGACACAAATTCCCGATTTACGTCATTGAGAATGCTATTTGCTCGAATGCTGGTTGAGTGAATACCCCTAAAAGCAGTGATGAGAACCCCAGAGTCGATGTAAGTCTTATTACGATTCACGGTATCCGCCCCGACGTTCAGCAAGCTCTTGTTCAATTTCTGCTTCGTTAAGTAATTGTATTCCAGAGGCGATCGCTCGAGTACGAATTTCCCACAGCTTCTTAGCTAAAGGCGTTTGGGGAATATATTCTGTATTAACTGCTGTTGCGTCTGATTCAAATTTCAACGCTTCCACAAACTCCAAAACTTTTTGTTGCTTTTCAGGTGTGAGTTCTCGCCAGCCTTCAAGCAACTGTTCTTCTTTACCCATAATCTACCTCGTCATAGAGTGATAGTTCTATTTTTGCTCATTTTTTGGGGTGATACTTTTACGCTGAGGTGATTGGTTCATCAGAAATTGCCTTGCAAATTGTTAATGGCGATTCTCCTTCCCTTCTTTACGAGAGGCTACGCCAACACGATCGCACCATTTATGGGTGGAGAATACTTAGAAAGTTGCGATCGCTTAGTGTTGAAATAAAAGCTTAGGTTAAAATCCCAAATAGATGCAATTAAACAACCCTGAAATATGGCTCAAATCCTCATTAAGAATTTAGATCCCTTAATTCTAGAAAAGTTAGAAACTCTCGCTAAACAACACGGAAGATCTTTGCAAGACGAATTAAAACACATCCTGCAACAAGCTAGCGAAGTAGGGATACATTACCACACTGGCAGCGATATGGAAAAAGCTAGAGAAGCAGTAGCACGCGTTCAGATAAGATATGCAGGCAAAACTCTCAGTGACAGTACCGAACTCATCCACGAGGATAGAGAACGGTGAGCCGATATATTTTAGATGCGAGTATTGCCATAAAATGGTTTGTGCCTGAAGTTCACTCTGATGCAGCTAGGCGTTTACTAGCAAGTAACCATACTTTTTTTGTGCCAGACTTTTTCTTTGCAGAAATAGCAAATGTCTTGTGGAAACGAGTACGTCGCGGCGAAGATAAGGCAGATAATGCAAAGCAAACTTTGGCAGATAGACACGCAGCTACTTGTCCTTAGACATTGTTTTTCCACAGAATGTAACTAATACAAAATTCTTTATTAATTAGCCTTTAAAACTTCATAAAGATGTGTATGTCTATTAAAAACCCACTAGCGTAATAGCCATTCTAAACCTAACCCTACACCAGAAGTGACAGCCAAAATCAGACAAGCATCAAACTTGCTAAAAGATTTTAGTAATTTATCTCCAGCTACAGCCACAACCCAAGCCACAATCCAAGCCGCAGACCATTCCCAAGCTATCAACCCAGCCCAATCCATAAACCTAGCCCAATCCACAGCCTTAGCCAAAGCCACAGCCCCAACAAAAGACACAAAGTAAGCCACAGTCCAAGCCCAAACCCCAGCCAAAGCTAGAAACAAAGCCCATGCGCTAGTCATAGCCATAAACCCAGCCCAAGTCAAAGCCACAGCCACAACCAAAGCCCAAACTATGTACGGAGCGTTAGACTCACTTAACAAGCAGGCTATCAATAGGTAGCTTAATAATACACCAATTAACCAGCCCCAGGGAATAATTCTAGGTAATTTAGTAGCTGGTTCACCTAGAATTACCTCTGAGTTTGGCTTGGCTTTGGAAAGAACAACTTCTTTTCTATGAACTGACTCAACAGGTGGTGGAGGTGTTGTTTTTGGTGCTTCTAACATTGCCAACCATGCCTGCATTGACTGAGGGCGGTCTTTTGCCTCCAGCGCCATACCCTTAAGAATTGCTTGATTTAATTCATCGCTAATGATCGGATTAATATGTTTAGGTGATTTCAAGAAATCATTATTGAGCTTGCGAGCCAGCGAAGTTGTAGGGCGTTGACCTGTTACTGCATAATAGAGTGTAGCAGCCACACAGTAAACATCAACCGTTGGTTTCCGACTTCCCCGACTTTCCCTAACCATCTGTTCATAAGGCGCAAACCATTCATTACCTGCAATTCCCTTTGAACTCAAAGTTTGAGGCAACAGTTCTTTAGCGATTCCAAAGTCAATTAAAACCGCTTTGCCATTTCTCCGCAACATAATGTTTCCAGGGTGGGCATCTCGGTGTACTAACCCTGCTTGATGCACTACACTTAAAGCTTCTCCAATCTGGCAAATGCAAGGTAAAATCTCCGCTTCTGGTAAAGCCCCCCTACGCCTCACCGCTTCAAATAAATTTTCTCCCTCAACAAAGTCCATTACCAAGCAGTAGGTAGCACTTTCTTTAAATAGGTCAATTACTCCAACAATGTGAGGATGAGGGTCTTGAGATAATCGTGCTAATATTCGCCCTTCTTCAATAAATCTCTCTATGTACTTGTCATACTCTGGATCATGGCTGAGATATTCATTAGGTGTTTTAACTACAACTGGGCGATTTAGCTCAACATGCAATGCCTTATAAGTAATGCCAAATCCCCCTTGTCCCAGGACTGTATCAATTACATATTTGCCACTTTGCAATTGTTGTCTTGCTATCCAGGGCATGAATACCTCTAAATCAAAGAAAAGACTTAAAAAATTACTTTAATGCCAGCATCCTAATGAAAGTTTAGCTAATTCTACGGTGTTTTGGTAGATGATGGACTAGGAGATACTGAGGGTGGACTATGAGACGGAGAGAGATTGAACCAGCCAGCCATAGCTCCGATACCTGCAAGTAGACCTCCAAAAGCAGCGATCGCAGCTATAACATTTGTCCAATTGATTGGGCTGGGCTGAGGGGGTATAGTTGTCACAAGCTGAGGAGTTTCCGCAGTTAATCCCAATAAATCAAGCCATTCCCGCATTGATTGAGGGCGCTCTTTTGGTACTAGCTTCATACCTGCTAAAATTGCGTGGTTTGTGCGATCGCTAATCTGAGGATTCCATTCTTTTGGAGACACTAAATGTTCACCGTCCACTTTGCGCTTGACTGCATCCACAGGTGTTCTCCCCGTCAGAAGTTTATACAGAGTAGCTGCTAGTGAATAAATATCACTACACGCACGAGTTATAGTATTTCTAGCGTAAAGTTCAGGAGGCGTAAATCCATCAGACGTTTCCTTGGTTCGGCTTGTAGTTAAAATATGGTCAAAGTCCAGAGCTAAACCAAAATCGATTAGTACTGCTTCTAGCTGTCCTTCTCGATTCCGTAACAAGATATTTCCCGGATGCACATCTCGATGAATCAATTCATTTTCATGTACAACTATCAGCGCTTCTCCAATTTGCTGAATGTAATGTAGTGCATCTGGTTCTGAAAGTGTTGGTGGACGCAAGTCAGCCAAACTCACTTCATTTACATACTCCATTACCAAACACCAATGCTCTCCTTCTTTGAAAGGTTCGGCAACCTGCACTATATGTTTATGCTTACACCGACTAAGCTTTACCGCCTCTTACCAAAACATCGTCTCTAGGCGATCACGTTCTGACTGACTTAAAGACGTTAGCAAGTCATCATTTAAGGTTTTGATGACCAAGCGATCGCCATTCCTATTTCTTACCAAATAAGTAATGCCAAAGCGTCCTCTTCCTAATTCTCTTTCAATGGTGTACTTTCCACCTTGCAAGCGATCGCCAGCTATCCAAGCCACGTTTGCAACTCCCAAAATGCTTAGATTAATTCTTACACAAGAAAGACTTAATAACTTGAGTTTAGCTTTGTGGAACTAATGCGATCGCCTAACTGCCCAAATGAATGCGCGATTTACTGAAATTTTTAAATAAACTGCGGTTTGTTTACAAAATCTTTTGAAATGAATACGCGATCTACTGAAATGAGAAAGTAAAAGTTCTTTTTACTTTCTCAAACCCCAGTTTGCTTTTTCATTTTGGTGTTTTCCGCAAGCGAAAGAAGGTTTTACTTTCTCAAATCCCACTTTACTTACTCATTTTGGTGTTTTCCGCAAGCGAAAGAAGGTTTTACTTTCTCAAACCCCAGTTTGCTTACTCATTTTGGTGTTTTCCGCAAGTAAATTGTGCTGATGCTTACTAAATTTGACTTTATTGATTAAGCAATAAGGTAGAGATAAAAGAACGGATATTATTCTTTTCTAAGCAAAGCCTTCTCCTCATTATTTTCTTAATTAGTAGTTGATAAGTATAAAATTATACTTTACTATTTAGATATGAGAAAGGCGATCGCCCTCCGGGAAGAGTCTGCGATCGCCTTTCTTTAAACCCCATAGTAGGAGTCAATTATCATCATGACACAAGTGCAAAATTTCGACGATAATCAAAATTTCTCTCAAGTACAGTCAGAACAATATTTGCCTAGTGAAGACTTCGACGCACCCACTCTCAAATCTGCTCAAAATTCATCGCCTAAAAGAGAACAAATTAAACACTTATTGATTGGTTCTCCCAAAGCCGTCACCAGTACAATTCACTTTTTGCAGGTAATTGGTTATGCAAATGTCGGAGATTGGAGTCAACTAATACCAACCGAAAACCCTAATGAAGTGATGAGTATTTTAATCCGTCAGATTTTAACGCAATAACCAAAGTCAAAAACCTCCAGTTATCCAATATCGCTGGGGGTTTTTTAGTTGTATATTTTTTAGCATCGGGTGTTAGATATTAAGAGCGATCGCCTTTTTCTCCTTCTATTGCTAAACTAAAAAACAACCCTTATCCAGTGCAAAGGTAATATTATGACCTATGCAACCAATCCAGCAACCGACGAACTTACCCCTTTTCCAGATCATACGCAGCTACCAGAGTCGGATGGTAGATTTGTAAGCCAGTCGCTTGCGGGGGCATCCCCCGTTGTGCGAACTGGCGCGAAAAATTGGCAAGAACATCCGCAAAGCATTTTACTAACTGACTCAATCACCCCTGTCTTAAAGCAATTACATCCTGATGGTCAATATTGTATCGGTCAGGACTTAGGGATTTACTGGCGCTTAACTGATCCCCCGGAGAAAGGCGCAGAAGCACCAGATTGGTTCTATGCAGGAAATGTACCGCCCTTACTTGATGGACAAACGCGACGTTCCTATGTATTTTGGCGAGAACACATCGCCCCATTGATTGCTTTGGAGTTTGTTTCTGGAGATGGTAGGGAAGAACGAGATAAAACTCCTTGGAAGGGGAAATTTTGGATTTATGAGCAGGTGATTCGTCCTCCTTTTTATGGCATTTATGAAGTCAACAAAGCCAGTGTGGAAGTTTATGAATTTATTGGCGGACAATATCAGCTGTTACCAACAAATGAGCGCGGGCATTATCCTATCACACCTTTGGGAGTTGAGTTAGGCATTTGGCAAGGAGAATATCAGAATGCAGAACTGCCTTGGTTACGCTGGTGGGATTTGCAAGGTAACTTATTGTTGACTGGTGAGGAAAGAGCCGAACAAGAACGTCAAAAAAATGAACGCCTGACAGCACAATTGCGCGCTCTCGGCGTTGAACCAGAAGCCTAATATCTCATTAAAACTTGTTTAAACCATTCATTAAATATTCTTTTGTAAGTAGCGATCGCTTATACTCCTAATAACAGGTTTCACTCTACAAACGATCAATGGCAAAAGACTCAAAAGACCAGAACGCACCCATAACACTGGCAAGTTTTTAGAAACTCCTTGATTCCAAACTCGTTAGTCTAGGTCTTTCTGCGACTTTAATTGCTGTAGCAATTGATTTTGCCCGCAAGTCGGAAACTAAAATTCTCGATTATTGCAACGGTTAGTAATCTGATAACAGAAGCCTGATTTAAGTTCACGTCGAGGGCGAGACATAACAAAATTTGAGAACATAAAAATTGCTAAATCGAAGTTTAGAATAGGCTTATCACTAACAAACCTGAAATTATGGCTCAAATCTTAGTGGAAAATTTAGACCCCTTGATTCTTCAAAGATTAGAAACTCTTGCCAAACAACACGGTAGATCTTTGCAAGAGGAATTAAAATATATTCTGCAACAAGCAACTGAAAAACAAACACACTACCACAGTGGCGGCGATATGGAAAAAGCTAGAGAAGCATTAGCACGCGCTCAGGTAAGATATGCAGGAAAAACTTTCAGTGATAGTACTGAACTCATCCGTGAGGATAGAGAACGGTGAGCCGATATGTTTTAGATGCCAGTGTTGCTATAAAATGGTTTGTTCCTGAAATCCACTCTGATGCAGCTAGGCTTCTACTGGCAAATAATCATATTTTTTTAGTTCCAGATTTTTTTTTCGCAGAAGTAGCAAATGTTTTTTGGAAACGAGTACATCGCGGCGAAGATACTGCTGAGAATGCAAGACAAACTTTGGCAGATTTAAATGCAATTCCTGTAGAAATTTGCTTATCTTAGCCATTGATGCCGCTTGCTTTAGATATTGCCCTCCAGAGCGATCGCGCAGTGTATGACAGTTTATACTTAGCTGTTGCTGTAACGCAACAATGCCAAATAGTGACAGCAGATGAAAAATTTTACAATGCATTGCAAAACACTACTTACGTCAATAATCTGCTGTGGGTGGAGAATATTTAAAAGCGAGGTGTATGACACCAATTTTCACACAATAAAGTCTGGGGAGCCTGAGCCTAATTTTGTAAAACTTGTGTAGCTAATCTGGCGATCGCACTGAGTATTCTTTATTTCTCTTTCAAAGATAGACCTTTGCAAACACAAAAAGTCACAATTAGGTAAAATTGTGTAAAGTAATCTCTGCGGTTGTTAATTAAAGGTCTCATCAAATCCATGCAACTGAAACTCAGTGCATTCCGACTTCCCTTCGCACCCCTACTATTAATTGCCCCCTTTTTCCTGTGGGGAACGGCAATGGTAGCGATGAAAGGAGTAATACCCCACACCACACCCTTATTTATGGCAGGTGTCCGCCTGTTGCCAGCGGGTGTATTAATTCTGATTGTAGCCGCATTAATGGATAGATCCCAGCCTCAGGGTTGGGCTGCATGGTTGTGGATTACCTTATTTGCCTTGGTAGATGGAACGCTGTTTCAAGGCTTTTTGGCTGAGGGATTAGTGAGAACCAGTGCTGGATTAGGTTCAGTGATGATTGATTCTCAACCCTTGGCTGTGGCTTTGCTGTCGTTGTGGCTATTTCAAGAACACATCGGTTTTTGGGGATGGCTGGGGTTAGGATTGGGAGTCACAGGTATTAGTTTAATTGGCTTACCAGATGAGTGGATTTTGCATTTTTTCGACTCAGGTGTAAATGCCACAGTAGGCAACTGGCAAGATTTATTTGCTAGTGGTGAATGGTTAATGCTGTTAGCGGCGCTATCAATGGCAGTGGGAACAGTTTTAATCCGGTTTGTATGCAAATATACAGATCCTGTAACAGCTACAGGATGGCACATGATTATTGGCGGATTGCCATTATGGGGAATCTCATCAGTTTTAGAGTCGCAGCAATGGCAAAATCTCGTAGCTGCTGATTGGATAGCTTTGAGTTATGCGACAATCTTTGGTAGTGCGATCGCCTACGGATTATTTTTCTATTTTGCCTCTAGTGGTAGTCTTACTAGTCTCAGTTCTCTGACCTTCCTTACACCAGTTTTTGCCCTACTATTTGGCAATCTCTTCCTCAGCGAAGTACTTAGTTCGTTACAGTGGACGGGAGTTTTCTTGACTTTAATTAGTATCTATCTCATCAATCAGCGTGATACTTTGTCAGGAAAGCAAAACATAGCGAGTGTCGAGGAAAACACAACTACACAGCAGCCAACAGTTTTAGAAGCATCTGCTAAAAAGTCAAACCCCGTAACCTTATCGTTAAGAGAATCAGAACCAGAAATCTCACCCTAACTCACTAGTAGTCTGCCAACCCAAAATTGTCGAGTGAGTGTAGGCAGGGGAGCAGAAGAAGCAGGGGAGCAGGGAGCAGGGAGACAAGGAGAGAAGTGCGGTCTTGGGGTTTCCCCAAGTAGAGCAACTTCGGAGAGAAAGAGGTAATTTTTCTTCATCCCCCTTGCCCCCTGCCCCCTGCCCCTTGTCCTCTTCTCCATGCCCCATTACCAATGCCCCATGCCCCATATTTTTGTGTCACACTAAACGTTAACATTTGGTCAGCTTAAAGTTATTGTGATATCCATGACTTAAAAAGCACATTCAGGCTGCAACTTCCAATATGAGGCAATGCTATTCCTCAGTTTTAATATTTACCTGTTTTACTTGCCTGGGATTTTACCCAAGTCGCGCAAGCATAGCTAACCCTAACTTATTACCGCTAACAATTGCCCAAGCTAGTTCTAAAGTACCTACCCAGTCAGGTGTCCTTAAACTTGGTAGTCAAGGTTTAGATGTAAAAGTGCTGCAAACTCAATTGCAGAAATTAGGATACTACAGTGGCTCAGTAGATGGAAAATACACTCCAAGTACACAAACTGCTGTAGCTAAATTTCAAAAAGCCAAGAATTTAAAAAGAGTAGATGGCATAGCAGATTTAGCGACTAAACGCAATCTACGAGCAGCTATGGCAGCAAAATTTCAGCCTGTCAACTCTTTGGTAATTGACCCTTTTACCCCAACGCCCCAACCAACTGCCAGTATTACACCCCAACCAGCTCAAAAAGGCTTTATCTGGTGGTCTTTGTTTGGCTTAGGAATTTTAGGAAGTATTGGCGCATTCTTGTTTTTGATGAAATGGTTTCGTCAGCAAAAACAAGTACAACAATTGCCAACTTCAGAAATGAAAGCTTTAAGTCCAGCAAAAGAAGACTTTGTGACACCGCCTTTACAAAAGTTGCACAACATACCAATTCAACAGGAAAATACTGCATCTGTGATCAATCCAGAAACAGCAAAAGCATCAACTCCTACAACACTACTGCCACTAGAAAAAACTTCTCGCATACCTAAAGTCAATGTCGTTGAAGAGTTGATTCAGGATTTACGCAGTAATGATCCTAAAAAGCGGCGTAAGGCTATTTGGAGCTTGAGTCAACAAGGAGATTCGCGGGCGATTCAGCCACTGGTAAATTTGATGGTTGATGCAGACTCTCAAGAACGTAGTTTAATTTTGGCAGCTTTAGCAGAAATCAACGTTCGTATACTCAAACCGTTAAACCGGGCTTTAGCAATTTCAATGCAAGACGAAAGTCCACAAGTGCGGCAAAATGCTATTCGTGATCTGACTCGCGTGTATGACATGATGAGTCAAATGAACCAACTTTTGAGCCACGCCCTAGAAGACCCAGATGCTGAAGTGCAATCAACAGCAAAGTATGCTCTAAATCAGATGAATAAAATGCGTGGTTTGCTGACTCAACCAAGTCTACCGGAAGCTACTGAAACAGATATCTGGCAAGATGACGAAATCAGCTAAAGTTGCAATTGCAAGAAGAGAACTACCCGTCCAACAATTCGCTTCCACAAGGGTCGAGTAGACCAATTTACCATATTAACTAATTGACTGCGCTCAAAACCAGTAATGAAAATAAATCCGGTGAGCAAGATAATCGCACCCAGCCACACCAGAATGGTAGTGAGTAACTCCATTGTGAAATACAATATCGTCAGCTATAGAATTTTAATCATCGCTTTTTTAGAGGATACTCTATGACCATTTGGGTAAATGAGCAAATTGATCCGTCTGGCATGATTCATGCCTGTATTGCCTGTTGTGATGAGTCTCAAGCCAAAGATTGTCATGAATCTTTTCAACAAAATCTGACTGAAATTCAAAAATCAACTGGTTGGGTAGCACAATTGCGGACAGTCAATTCTTGGGATGAAGTTCCTGTTAATGCTTTAAAACTTGATTGAGTTTTTGTAGTATCGCTGCGATCGCTCTTACCGCATAATTGGACTACCATGATGATGAACCAAATACCACTTACCCCCCAAAAGTTGAAATATATTCGTCGCCATTGATTGTGCTTCCATCTTTTTACCCCCAATGACTTGCAATAGATTTTCTCTTAGTACCACATAACCAGTGCGATCGCTTACTTCTGTAGTAATTATATCGGTGTTAATTTCTATGTAAGCGGTACTTTTAAATATCTGTTCCCAAGAAATACGAATATCTTTCCAACCTCGTATGACATTACGTCCTGGATGAATACAAAAACTACCAGTTCCTTGTGACCATACAGCACTCATAGCCTCAATATCTTTTTTTTCAAAAGCTCGATAAAAAGCTGTATTAGCGGCTAAAATTTCAGATGTCATGGTAATAGTAAATCATAATCAGAGATTTATCTATTATCTAATAACTTTTTATTTTTCAATGAAGTTATTCATACCGTTTTTCGTGAACGACAAGATCCTCGACTTCTTGAAGAAGTCGGGGATCTAAATCTCTGAGCCTCTAATTACCAATCACGGTATAGTCTTTCTGCATAAAACATAATTTCTTCATTTGGTAATCTAATTTGGGGTTTTTGCCGAGGATATAAACTTTCAACTGCACCTGTATCTTGTTCGATAACAGTGGCTCCGGCTTGTAAAAATGAATTTTTAAACAGTAATTTCATTATAGGATTATTAAGTTTGGCATACATCAAAATAAAAGTTTTGGTGCTTTTTTCCGTTTCTGGATAAAGAACATGAGTCTGAGCAATTTCAGCAATTGGTGTTTTGGCAAAAAAAACTGTAGTTGAAGGAAAAGCGTATTCGAGCGTGTTATTAAGTTTTTTAGGAAATATACCCAAAACAGGGTTTTTGATAATTTCTTTTAATGTGTTTTTAGAGCGTTTTAATTCTTGTTCGACTTTGGCATAGTATCCTTTTTCTTCAAAAGACGTGACATTACAATATGTGATTTTAAACATTTCTTTATGAGTACCGTTTTGGTGATTGTAGTCATAGTTAACCATTAGGTTACTTAAAAAATCACCCTGAATACTCTTTTCTCCAGTTACTCCAATTAATTCGTAGTTATCTGCAATTTTCTCATACAAATCTGGAATGGGTAATCTTGGCTCAAAGCCGCCATAAGTCCAAATACAATCATTACTAACAATTATTTCTAACGGTTTAGCAATTGGCTGGTTATCTTGTTTATCGTTGTGATAAAGTCTACCTTTGCCATCAAACTCTAATGCATGAAAAGGGCAAGTAATAGTATCTCTTTCTTGGCAAATCCACCCCGATGATAAAGGGGCTTGCATGTGTGGACAAATATTATTCAGAGCAAATATTTCACCTTTTTGGTTTTGCCAAAGTACATAATCTTGACTATTTAAAGTGATTTTATGGGGTTTATTTACTTTCAGCATTGATCTGTGAGCAATTAACCAAGGTGCGCCAGGTAAAATTGATTTCATTTTGACTCCAAAAGTTCTAAATTATTTGATTTATGAAAGATTTCAATGATAAGTTAGTTGTTTGTAGTAAGGACTTTAGTCCTTATTTTCTCAATGCTAAATACTCACTACAAACCCGAAAAACTAGCTTATAAAACTACTTAATACGGTTTGGCTGCTGCTTAGTTGCATTATTGAGCTAAAAATTAGTTAACTAATTTTTTAGTTAGTTAGTTATTAATTTAATCAATCTCATCTGATATGTCAACTACTAACCAAATTTTTAGTTAAGATGTTCTCGTTATGATGATGGAAAAACGTGGGTCGTTCAATACAGTCAAAACTCTCATCTAAAAAACCGCGTCAGGTGCGTGATGCGGAGGCGACGAAAAAACAGATTTTGGATGCAGCAGAAGCAGAGTTCGCCAAAAATGGATTAAATGGGGCGCGAACAGAGGCGATCGCCAAAGGTGCAGGTGTCACCACAGCAATGATTTACTACTACTTCGAGAGCAAGGAAGGATTATATCAAGCTGTTTTGCAACGTCCGGCGCTGGAAATGCACGAGGGGTTTGAGCAGCTAAATCTAGATCAGTTTCCACCAGAAGAAGCCTTAAAGATATTGGTAAAAGAAGCGATCGCCTACGAAGCAGCTCATCCGTACCGAGGAATGCTTTGGTTTCAAGAAGCCAACCAAAATCAGGGAAAGTATTTTAAATTAGGGAATTGGCAAGAAAATTTTGCCTATCTCATCAAAATTTTAGAGCGAGGTATGTTAGAGGGCTGTTTTCGTCAAATTGATCCGTTTCTTACCACTCTCCATATTATTGGGATTTGTAACTTATACTTCAATGCTTACGAAAACATCAAACATACTAGACCTGATTTGCAACTATTGAGTCCAGAAATGATTGAGCAGCATACTCAAGCAGCGATTAATTTCATTTTGGCTGGAGTCCGAAATAATAGTAACGCTGTGCGTAATTCGTAATAATATAGCAGTCCTGAATCATTCGTGAACAACAAGATCCCCGACTTCTCAAAGAAGTCGGGGATCTGAGCTTCTCAATTGTCACAAGTCCTAATTCGTTACGCGTTGTTTCTTTTCGTTGTGGTGTGCTAGTTAGCCACAAACAAGTCCTAATAAATAAGGATAAGCGTAGGAATTTGCAGCCAGTAATTTTGAACCCTGATAAGTTTTGAGTATTAAATTAGCTGTTGCTTTGAGGTTGTCCATTAGCAGGTTATCTTTGCCAAAGGCTTCAAATGCAAGGCTCCACCAAGTATTACTCTGAATTGTTAGATTAGTAATTTCTACATTACAACCATTATCGTTAGATTCATTAGTCACAACTTGTTGTACTGAAAGGTCAGATGAAACTTTATAAGATTGGGAATAGCGAACCTTGTGGACATTTATCCAAGTTGAATTTTCTAAAACCATTGCAGGTTGAAAACTTTCTCCTGTGGGATCATTGCACATCCACTTAGCCCATTTTTCAACCTTGCCTTCTGCATATTGTCCTAAACGTACTTCACCAAACTCTGCTTTGCGCCATTTGATCTCTAGTCGTCCTTGCCGCAGCTTGATTCCTAAATAATCACACTTTGGAGCATAGAGATACTGATCTTCCCGTTCTTCTGGCGGTTGCATTCGGTCAATCAGACAATTTTGCTGAAACCAAATTTTAATGTCGGTTGGTATCGTACCAGGGTAAAACCAGCGTAATTCGTTAGTTGTAAGCATAAATTTACTTGACTAGGGGCTAGGGACTAGGGACTAGAAGCTAGGGGCTAGAGTAGTGTATTACATCCATATAAATTAAGACTAGTTGTTATTTTTCCTGCCTCCCCTGCTTCCCTTGCTTCCCCTGCCTCCCCTGCCTCCCCTGCTTCCCCCGCCTCCCCTGCTCCTCTTTCTACCCCAGTTCCCCATTTGATGGGACAATGTAAACGATAAATTACACTTGCTTTTTATTGCTCCAGCCTAAAGGAATTTGTAGAAATGTGGAAACAAATTGCGTTGACTTTGCTATTAGTGTTAAGCCTCTGCTTGAGTAATCCTGGTGTCGCTGCTGCGTCTGGATTTAATAGCTTTGTAGATACTACTGATGGCTATGAGTTTTTATACCCTAATGGCTGGTTACAGGTAAAAGTTGCCAACGGCCCCGATGTGGTGTTCCACGATTTAATTGAGGTATCTGAAAATGTGTCTGTGGTTATTAGTGCTGTTCCAGATGACAAAACTTTGACAGAACTAGGAACACCAACAGAAGTAGGATATAAGCTGGGAAAAGCTGCTCTTGCTCCTCCTGACTCTGGTCGCTCAGCTGAATTAGTCAACGCTGTAAAGAAAGAATCTGATGGTAAAACCTATTACATTCTGGAGTATTTGGTGAAACTTCCCAACCGGGAACAACGACACAATGTAGCTAACGTCGCTGTCAGCCGTGGTAAACTTTTCACCTTCAACGCCTCAATTCCTGAGAGACGTTGGCAGAGAGTCCAACGGATGATGGAAGAGGTTGTAAATTCTTTTTCAGTGTATTAGTTAAAAATCAATAGTTAAGGATATTAGTTTTCTTACCCCTATGGTCATTCCACCTTTTGTACTTGCTTCTGCTTCCCCAGCGCGACGACGCTTGCTACAAACTGTTGGTATTGAGCCGATAGTTAAACCTAGTGATTTTGATGAGTCACAAATTCAACTTAGTGAACCTGCACAGTTGGTGCAAATTTTAGCCCAACGCAAAGCTGAAACTGTAGTTACCCAGTTTGAATCAGCTTTGATTATGGGTTGTGATTCAGTTTTGGCTCTTAATGGTGAGATTTATGGTAAACCAGCGGATGCTTGTGATGCGATCGCCCGCTGGCAGTTGATGCAAGGTAACTTTGGCGATCTTTATACAGGTCATGTGTTAATTGACACTTTGCAAAACCAGACTTTAGTCAAGTGTCAAGTGACAAGAGTTTACTTTGCTCAAATGAGCGATCGCGCGATTCAAGCTTATGTCGCTACAGGTGAACCCCTCAATTGTGCTGGTGCTTTTGCTCTTGAAGGTTTTGGCAGCTTATTTGTAGAAAAAATTACAGGTTGTCACAGCAACGTGATTGGACTCAGTTTACCCTTACTGCGGCAAATGTTGGCAGAACTGGGATACGATGTCACTGATTATTGGCAGTAGTCCCTAATTCTAGTAACATCCGTCTTTGTTAGAGACTCACATTGTTAGAGGATGTTTGAAAGGTCATAAGGGAATAGGATTTTCTTGTTTCCCCCTTGTGAAAGCTGCGGTGTACACACAAGTCTTTTAGAGTTAGTCGATACATTCACAATGTCAAGTGATATCATGTCCGGATAATCGCTTACGATTAAACTCCAATCTGAAGCCACCAATGAAAACCAGTTAACCCACGAATTAAATCTTGCTGTTGAAGTAAAGACTGACAGCGATGAAATAAAATATTCTCCAAATCATTGAGTGAGTTAAACGATTGATTAGCGATTGGTTCGTCCACCAAAGTCCACAACCTTTCTGCCGGCTGTAACTCAGGTGAGTGAGAAGGCAAAAATGTTAAATGTAGTCCTTCAGGAATCTGTAAATTTTTACTGGTATGCCAGCCAGCACGGTCAACAGCTAATAAAATGTGTTTATTTTTACCTAATCCAAATTCACGAGCAAAATCAGCCAAAACCTGATTAAACAATTCTGTGTTCACGTAAGGCAGAATCCACCAATAGCTCTCTCCTGTTTTGGGATGTACAAAAGCATACAACCATAACCATTTAAACCGCCAATGGACATCAGCAATTGGTGTTTCTCCTTCAGGTACATACACTCGTCGCAAAATCGGTTTGAGTCCTAAACGATGTTCATCTTCACACCACAACTGAACTTCTGCATCTGGATAGATAGTTTGGAGTTGTTTTACTTGTGTCGCTAGTTTTTTTTCCAGGCTTCTTGCTCAAAATGATCGCTTTTAGTGTGAGACGGGCGAGGTACTCTGAGTCTAAAAGTCATCTGCCGTAATATCTCCCATCCCCTCTGTCGGCTGATCTGATTTCCTGTGACTTCAGTTAGCCAGTCTGCTACCTTTCGACCGTTCCATAGCCCTCCATCTGGTGCTTTCTCTTGTAATGCCTGCCATAACTGTGCTTGTTGCATATCATCCACTACAGGCTGTTTACCTTGGTTTAACTGCCTGCGATCGCCTAAGTATCCCACTCCAAATTCGTTGTATCTTTTTACCAATCCGTATATCCATGTTTTGCTGTAGCCTGTTATTTCCTCTACTTCTTCCGTTTTTTTACCTTGTGCTACTAACCAAATAATCTGATACTGACGGCTTTCTATGCCATCTTTAGCTTGACGATAACGTTTTTCTAGCTCTTCAATACTTAAATGTTTGGCTACACTAATTCGTTTTGGCATGACTCATCTTTGCGCTCCCTGCTTTTATCGTAAGCGATTATCCGGACATGATATGATGCATTCACAATGTCAGGCAAGCAGTTAGTAAAATTTATTGAGTTTTTAAAAACATTCACAATGTCAAGTGATGCATTCACAATGTCAGGCAATGCATTAACAATGTCAAGCTATACATTCACACTGTCAGGCGATACATTCACAATGTCAGGCAATGCATTCACAATGTCAAGCTATACATTCACAATGTCGATGCAGCAACTTGTGTGTACACCGTAGCCTTGTGAAAGAGGAGCCAGTGCGTTGGGCGGGCAATGCCCTTATTTTAATTGGACACTAGCGAAAACAGAACTGTAGGTTGGGTTGACGTAAGGAAACCCAACAAAGCAACGTAAATGTTGGGTTGCGCTATGCTTAACCCAACCTACTGGTTCATCGCATAAAATTTGATTGGTTAACTCATTTTTAGTTTTTCTTTACTTTGCGTTCTCTGCGTCCTTTGCGGTTCGTTCTTCTAACCCTCAAAATTAATGGGACAGACCACTACTAGCATGACAAGCTTAAAATGTTGGGTAAAGCGATCGCTAAAATTTGATGATTTAGAGATTTTACAGATTCAATCAACCCAGCAAATTAAGCTTGTCGCGCCACTACTATAAGTTCTATTTTGGGTTTGAAAACAGTCCCTAGTCCCTAGTCCCTTTATTTAAACTGAACGCTAGCGAAAACAGCATTAGTTTGTGAATTATTCATCGAGTAATTTAGAGGAGAACTTATCATTTCACATCCCATCCTTTGATCATTGATTAACATCAGCTCATCTCGTTGATACCAAACTGTAAATATTTGCTCTCTGCCATCATGTAAAGTCTCTGGATCAATTTGATAAATATCATTAATTCGTTTTAGTTTTAAACCCAATAAGTTTAACAATCTACCAAGTATTTTTATTGTCGAAATACTTTCTTGCTCTCTTACCAAATCAATACCCAAAACTCTTTTAATATGTTGACTATGCTGAAAAGCGACATCTTTCAGTAACAGCAAGTCAGCATCACTTTCAGTAAATCTTCTTTCTGGTTCTAGAAACTGAAGCATTCCTAAAACCCTCATTGCTTCAACTTTGCAGGTATAGGTTTTTAAATCTGGGAGGAAAACCTTACCTTCGCCCCAAGACAATTGCTGATGCCATTCTTTTTGATCTCTGATATGGAAATACTCACTTTCATGAGTCAGATAATAGTGAACCAATAATTGGTAATAATAACCTTTGTCATCGCGCAATTTCAAAAAAGAAGTGACTGCAACACCATATCTTTGTCGGAGGTTATATTTATGAATTTGGTTGCGTTCTTCTTCAGTTAAGGTATGTTTGGCTAATAGCTGCTCATGTTCGACATAATCAATATCTCTAGCATTTGCGATCGCCATTGCAGAGGATAATTGATTTTGCTGCTTAATATCTCTAATTTGACGTTTGATTTCTTTCGCTTTTTGGCGTTTTTCTGACCAATCTTTTTGAACTTGAACAATTTCTAAAATCAATCTTTTGCGCGTTGCTAAATCGCTGGGATCAGTTGCTAAAAATGCTAATCGTAAATCTCGAATAATATTGTTGTGAACAGCATTACTTCGCATCCAAATTTGATGTCCATCAGCAGTTAAGCCATCTTGCATCGATTGACGATAAAGACGAATTGACGCATTGACTCTTGCAGACAATTTTGCCCAAGTCCGTAAATGAATCGGATCATAAACCAATGGTAAATCCACATCTATTTTATGTAATGGACTGAGCAAAGCTAAATTTTCTTTTTGATTTTCTTGATACCAATTAGACAACAAACGATAATTTGTACTACCACTACCAATTAAGCCGATGCCTCGTTTAGAACACCAGACAATACGTGGTACATCGTCCCTGACTCTGGCTAATGCTTGGCGTGCTTCGGCATCAGGAATTACTCCTTGAAAAATTCCATAAACACGGTCAAAATGTTGAACATCAATACTAATGCCAGTACCGAGGCTGGGTGTCACAAAAACAGCACTATAATCAGAAATTTTTTGATTAATAGCAGCTACAAAGTCTACTGCTGCATGACCAGGAGTATTTGTGGTATGACTGCTAATTACTAGAGATTTAGGAAACTGCTGTCGTAATTTTTCTAAACGCTCTTTTAAATAACGTTCAATTGTCTCACAACTATAACGTCCAGAGCGACTATCGGTAGTGACATAGCATTTACGTCCTGCAAGTAAGTCTAGTTCTAGTTGATGAATTAGCGGTGTAGGATTTGGAGAATCGTAAAAAGTTACATCCCAGCCTCGTTGCGGTTTCCATTGATTTACTAGCACCCAAGGCATTAATTTTATGCCTGCTAACCCCTGTAAGTATTCTAAGGATACATCTGATAAATCAGCATCCTGAGCAATTACTAATCCCCCAGTTTGTAGAACTATAGAAATTAGTTGCTGAAATAATTTAAGAATCTTGATGCGTTTGTGTTTGCAAGTATCACTATTAAGCAAATGCCATAAAGATTGTTCTACTTCGTCTAAAATTACAATTGCTCCCTGCCAATCTTCAAGATTGAGTTTCCAAATAGAATCAACACATAAGCCTACAGATTTATTCAAAAAGAATGGATCAAAAATAATAGGTAATTCTTGATCGGATGTCGTTAACCAATCACTCTGATTTAATCCCCATTTAATTCCTACCTTTTCACATAAAAATTTTCCTAGTTGAATCCTGTGAGTAATTAATAATACTGGTTGACTTCTATTTTTTGCTTGATTAACAAGAGTTTGCAAAGCTGTGGTTTTACCTGTACCTTTAGCTGATTTGACTCCTACTAAACCAGAAGTGGGGAAAGAAACTTCTCCTAAATAAGGTCGGTTGATGGTGAGTGCTGCTGGAATTGTTAACTCGGTATGAGGTTTAATTTGAGCAAGGTAAATTTCTAAATCAACACTTTGGCGATAAATTTTCTCAAAATTGTTTGCACCTTTAGCAATGATAAATTCGTCAACACCTTTTTCTGTACCTGGAAGTTCAATAACTTTGACTGAGCATTTTTTCTCTTGGAACAAACAACCAAGTTGAGCAATTGCATTATTGACGGCGGCAATTTTTTGGGGTTGAGTTTCAAAGTCAAAGCAAATATAAAAAGTGCGCTTGGTAATAGCGAATGTTGCTAAGTCAGGAATCAACTGCCGATTGATAACTTTGCCAAATCTATCTTTAACAACCCGATAACCACTGGTAATTCCCGGAACTGCGATCGCAGCGTATCCTTGTGTTAATAATGCTGCTGCTTTCTTGACTCCTTCACAGATAATGATGGGTAGATTATGTTCCATCACCCATTGCCAAAAGCCTACAGCAGCGCCATTACAGTCAATTTCAATATCTGTGGGTAAAGCTAGATTGTAACGCCCACAAACTTGCTGCCAAACCGATAGCGTCACCCGCAAACAAAATATTCGTGTAGGTGTGCTGGGGGGATGCTCATATTTAATGTATTTACCCTTATGATTCATCCGGGGTTGATTCGGCTTAAAGCATCCCCATTCCATTAATTGCCAATTTTTCAAAGGGTCTAATCCAGAACACCACCAACCACCTGCGGCGATATGAGAGTAACGCTGTAACCATCCACTTTTAATCATTCCAGTGTTGGTACGCGGCAAATGCTCAGAAATTAATAGGTACTCATAAGCATTTGCGCCTTGGAGCGATTTAAAATTAAGCTGTGTTAAGTGTAAATCTATACCACTATCTGTAATTAATTCCTCAAGGTGTTGGGGATGTAAGCAATGTAGATGCATGGTGTAAGCCTTGAATGGAATGGGATGGATTTAAAATTTATCATGCATTTGCTCGTTTGTTATGGCAGAGATCATGAGAATTTAATGATACTTTTTTTACTTCGTCCTAGACGATACATCGGTGAGTGATGAAGAGAGTAGTTTTATGTGAATGCCTTGCTCAAGTAATAACCTTGTACTGTGATTTTTAGTTACTGTAAATTTTTATTTATCAGTGTATTCTCGATTTTATTTATTAACACATAGGCTGATATTTAGCAACGATGCATAGGCACTAAGTTGATTTTTGCTAAACTTTGTTTTTCAATTAAATGCAATAGTAGTAACTAGAATTGTTTAAAATAGAGGTTTAAATAACATCCAAAGTTTGTAGTGGCTGTCTTAAAAAGTCAAGCGATCGCTAAAATTCGCAAGCTAGCTAAATAATCTTCTTCAAAGCAGCTGACATTAGCAGCATATATGTGTAGACTAATTGAGGATCGATTACTATTCTTAATCTTTTACACATCCATCTATGGATAGAAAATCTAAACGCCTATTGTTGCTTGTTGTTTTTTGTAGTGTAGCTGGTGTAGTTTTAGGAGGTACAGCCAGTTGGGCGCAGAGCAGTCTTTGTTTGGAAGCCACTGAGGTAACGAATGATTGTCTGACTCAAGACCCTATTCAAAAAACTATACAAGGAATGGGTACTGGATTGGTAGCAGGGGCAGGGGCGGCTTGTGGTGCAGCATGGAATGCCCGCCACGAAGATTAGTTTTGAGAGTTTGAGTTTGTAGTAAGGACTTTAGTCCTTTCTTGATTTTATAAGGACTGAAGTCCTTACTACGAACCTACTAAAAAGTATAGTTGCGATCGCCTACCCACAAGCTAACTGGCACAGCTTTACCCTGAGGATCTACTCTCACTTTCACCACTATAGGTCGTGTCCGTCTTCTGTTTTGTTGGGCAATGCGGAAAATATCGTTATTCATCTGCTGGCGTTGTTCTTCTGGGATATTATATGTTTCTATCCCATATATGACGTAACCATCCTGATAAACACCTCTTAAGGCTACTTGATTATTTGGCAGGTAGTTGGGGAGATTACTACTCACACGTATTGGTCGCCAAGCTCTAGGAACACCACGGCCAAAGGACTGTTGCTCTTGCAAAATCACATACAAATTTGTTCCTGATAGTAATTGTCCGTTTCTACTCTGATTTCTCCTAAGTAAATCATCCCAACCAGAAAGTCTTCTTAAGTTGGCAATGCGGGAGATGTTGTAGTCCAGCGATAAAGTATAGTCCCGCAGCACTTCATCAGGGTTTACAGGTACTGTTTGTAAAATAACCTCTTTACCTGCGAGGTTAGTGTACATTGCTTGGGTGGGAACTGCGAGAATTATTCCTGTTTGTATTGCTAAGGGAATTAATAGCCGCCAAAAAGGTAAAGGTTGGTTTGCTTTTTGTTCGGTAGCAATTAAGTAATCGCGAAAAGTCAGCTTCTTAGAAAATTCCGCTTCGGGAGACAATGATTTATTTGTACTAGATTCAGAAGAGTCACTTCTCATGAGCGTAGTCCTAAAAGAAATATGGGGTAAATCAAAAGCAGAATTAGGACTGACGCAGAGATTCTCTAAACACTGAGTTGGGAAAATGATAGTGCTGAATTGAGGTATGAATTTGAAAAATTCAAAATAAAAAACTCCTAACCTTTGCGCCTTTGTGTGAGATCCGGGAAAATTAACGAACCGCCAAGAGCGCCAAGAACGCCAAGAAAGGAAAGAGAAGTTTTCATGGATGATTTAGGATTGCTGTATCACTTTCTACTGGCAGTAGTTAGGCGACGTTCAAACCAAAGTCCAGCACTAATTAATGCAGAGCCACACATAAAAAACACAAGTGACCTAAAAAGTAGGTCGGTGTCGTACTCTAGCATTCGACTAATGATTTGCAACGTGAACAATAGCATACCGCCCCAAAAGGTACGTCTGTTGTTTAATTTCAATCCTTCTTGAATTAATCCCCAAGACAATACTGCCAAAAGTACGTTGAAAATAAAACTACCGAGTTCACCAATACGGCTAATAGCTTGATGCCAAAAAGGTACTACAGCTATAAAAACAATAAAAGTGGCAATTATTGCTGTAGTAAAAACTATTTCTCGGCGGGGAGGATTATTTTTCTGGCGCAGTAGAAACAACCATTGCAATACTGCTAAACCACTAAGAATCCCTAAATCGATGATGGGAAGAGACATGAACACACTTGCGTTGCTCGTTTGCGGATAAGAATTGTAAAATGGGGCTTGCCATTGCCAACGGAAGGACAAAACATAAAAGACAAACCCAAAAGCCACCAACCCTAAATCGCGGGCTAGAGGTTGAAATAATCGGTAATTGATTGTAGGAAACAGTAAATCGTCATAACTCCAGAATAATGCAGGTGGCAGGGCAAAAGCAAAAGATGCCATCCAAGGCGCTACATCAGCAAAATTCAGTAATGGTAAGGGATTGAGGTTTAATTGCAAAGAAACAGCAAAGATCAGGGCTGCTAAGAAAAAAATCCAACGCGAACGGCAAAAATAAGCTAAAGGTACAAACAGTAGCCATGATAATAAAGGCATGTGTCTTACCACCAGCCGCACCCAAGACCATTCACCAGAAACAGTTGAATAAAAAGATAAGTCTCCTAGTCCCGCCCAATAGCCAATCTGTATGAGGATAATTGCCATAATTCCCAAGGAATTTAAGCACAGACCGTAAGCCATGAACAAAACACCAAATCCCCAAGCGAGAAACAATTCGGCAGTGGAACCGTTAATATTGGAAATCTGCGCCATGAGGGCGATGTTTGCACCTAAGATAAAGGCGCTCAAAACTAGCAATCCCTCTCCTAATAAGCGTTTGCTGCGTTGCTGTTTCTTGCTTTCAGCTTTGCTTGCTTGGTTCCAGGTGTAAAAACCAATGATTGTAGTTGTCAAAAACAAACTCATCATCAAGATGAATTTAACTTCTCGTGACCATGCCTGCCAGTTGGCGGCGACAAAGGTAATCACGCCTAAACTTAAAAGGATACTACCTATAGCGATCGCAATCATCCCAGAGCGATCGCGTGCATCAACTTCTAGGTTTTTAAATTGATAACGGTCTGCAAGTTGTTGATATTGTGAAGAGCTAATTATTCCTTCGTCTCTCCATAATAGTATTTCTTTGCGTAGTTTCTGGTGAAAATTATCTAATACCATGACCATCTCCAGGGCAGTGGGGTAATTCGGCGATCGTCGTCAAAATAGCGGTCATTAGATTTTCAGTATGCAGCCAAGTCCTGGTATGGCATTGTTCTTCTGTAACAGTTTTAATAATGGAAAAACTTTCAAATTTACTACTTAAACTTTCACGGCGTTTGTTTGTTGATTCAAATCAACAAGAACAATTTATTGAAGCATTAATTCATCCCCAACCTTTTCCACCTTGTATTCTTTGGTGTCAAGAAAAGCCAGAGATTTTACCTTTTATAGTAGAAACACCAACTAACTGGCAACCACAATTTGTAGACCGTTTATACCTGGGTGAAAAACCAGGTCAACATCCGCTACATAACCAAGGGTATTTTTATTGCTTAGATTTTTCTTCTGTATTTGCTGCTACTACTTTGTTAGCAATTCCTCAATCAATCCAGATAATTTTTGATATGTGTGCTTCTCCAGGTGGTAAGAGTGTCTTTGCCTGGAAGGCGTTACAACCAGAATTAATTATTAGTAATGAAGTGATTGGTAAACGTTTGAAAATGTTAATCTCTAATTTAAAACGTTGCCAAATTAGTCCTTCTATTGTAGTGAATAGAGATTCTAGTATTTTTGCAGAAAATATTTCCTTATCTAGTGATTTAGTTATAGTAGATGCGCCTTGCACTGGACAATCTTTACTCGCTAAAGGTGAAAAATCACCAGGATGTTTTCATCCGACAGCTATTAATAAAAGTGCAAACCGACAAAAAAGAATTATAGCTAATTCGGCTAAAGTTGTTGCTCCTCAAGGTTATCTTGCTTATATGACTTGTACTTATTCTCTTGAAGAAAATGAGCAGGTTTGTGAATGGTTTTTGTCACGCTTTCCCCAATTTCAGGCTGTAAAAATTAGCTCTTTACAAGAGTATCAATCACATTTAACTACTCTACCTTGTTATCGAATTTTTCCTCAAGATAGATTAGGCGCTGGTGCGTTTACTGTGCTTTTTCAAAACACTGAGGATGGTGAAAAAAAAGATATAGGTTTGGATGCTTTATCTAGGGTTTGGAAAAATACTAACCACAGTACAGATTGTTAAATATGTAGCGCAACTGTAATTTAGTCTCAACAAAAATGTCAATTAATAAAACGCTTTGTGACTTCAGCAATCCGCAATCCATAACGTTCAGATGTGAGGCGATCGCCTTCGTCAATTACTGCTTCCTTACCACTCATATCCAGTGGACTTTGACCCATCACACCCAAAAATCCCCCTAAGCGATTTACCCCATCATCCTTACCAAATAAAAAGCTTTGTAAGTCTCCCACATTCACCCAAATCATGCCATGTTGAGCAGCGTTCGTTACCAAATATAAAAGTGTTCCTTGTTTGTCGCCACTGGGAGAACTAGAGTGCGTAAAACCGCCAGCAATTTTGTCTTTCCATCCGTGTTTAAACCAAATTTCGCTACCTGCATCGATAAATGCTTTGAATTGCGCTGCTACTCCACCCATATAAGTCGGTGAACCAAATACAATTGCATCTGCATGATTTAACTTTGTCATCACTTGATCATTCTTCCAGCGACCATTGACGATCTCTTCGCCGATAATCCGTATAAGTTCAATAGTTGTACCTTCACATTGACTTGCACCTTTAGCAACAGCTTGTGCCATTAAATGAGTATGACCGTTACCAGAAAAATAGATAATTGCAATGGTAGGCATAAAAAACTTTAGTTAAATTTTTAACTTCAATCAACGACAGATATCATAAGTACTTCTTGGTTGCAAAGTAAAGTATTGTAGGAAACAAACTTGAAAGTCTTTTAGTATCTATCTAGGTTTGATAATCAATTTATCTCTTAAATTTCCTAGCGATCGCTATAGTAATTTTGATGTTGCTTTTAGCACAAATTAACTAAATTGCTGGGCATAAAACCTAGCATAGCGGTGTTCTAAGGCTAATAGTTCTTCATGAGTTCCCGACTCGACAATTTGTCCTTGTTCTAAAACTAAAATGCGATCGCAGCGTCGTACTGTACTTAAACGATGAGCAATAATAAATACTGTGCGATTCTGCATTAATCTTTCTAAAGCTTCTTGGACTAATGCTTCTGACTCGGAATCTAACGCAGATGTAGCTTCATCTAAAATCAAAATTTGGGGATTTAATAAAACAGCACGAGCGATCGCAATTCTTTGGCGTTGTCCACCTGATAAGTTTACCCCACGTTCGCCTACCCAAGTATGATAACCCTCTGGTAGTTGACTAATAAATTGGTCAGCATTAGCAATTTTTGCCGCTTCTGCAACTGCTGACATTTCAAAAACATCTTTGCCAAAGGCAATATTTTGGGCAATTGTCCCGGAAAACATGATCGTTTCTTGGGGAACAATACCAATTTGTCGCCGCAGACTTTCAAGGGTGACATCTTGAATATCAACGCCATCAATGAATATTTGACCCGAAAGTGGATCATAAAAACGAGGTAGAAGATTTACAAATGTAGTTTTACCTGCACCAGAAGCACCCACAAGGGCGATCGCTTCTCCTGGCATGACCAATAAACTGATATCTTTTAAAACAGGCTCATCAGGTTTATAGGCAAAAGATACATGATGATATTCTACTTTGCCATTGACTGGGGGTAAGGCGATCGCCTTGGATTTTTCTATTACCGTCGGCTGAATTGCTATTAATTCAAAAACTCGGTCAACAGAGGCTTCACCTTGTTTAAATTCGTTGTAGTTGTTAGTAGTATGACCAATAGGATCAATCAACAACCCGGCTGCGGCTAAGTAACTAAAAAATTCTCCTACTGTTAAGTTGCGTTGAGAAATTTGCCAGGCCCCTACCATTAATAACGATAATGCACTCAAGGCTTCCAAAAATCCAATAATTGGGATTTGAATGGCTTTGAGGCGTTCTGCTAAATATTTGGCTTGAAAACTGCGTTCTGCCTCATGGCTAAATCGGGCGACTTCATACTTTTCGGCCGCAAAAGCTTGTACCAGACGAATACCGCTGAAAACTTCCGTGAGGATAGCCGATAAACTCGATACCCGATTTTGACTTTTAAGGGAATATTTGCGTAAACGTTCGCCAAACCAGCCAATTAAAATCCCCATTAATGGCGCAACAATCACCGTGGCTAGTGTGAGTTGCCAATTCAGGTAAATCATGTAGATGGGAATTGCCACCAACTGTAAAACGCAGGGAATAAAATCGTGAAATAATTTATTAATGACTTCACCAACGCGGTCAATATCTTCTGTGAGGCGGTAAGATAAATCACCTGCTTTGGCTGTTTCAAAAAAGCTGAGATTGAGCTTTTGTAAGTGGCTGTAGACTTGTTTACGGAGAGTAAAAGCAACTCTTAAAGCAGCTTTCGCCATGTATATATCTTGCACTGACTGAAAAAAGCCGCGTACAAGAAACACTAAGCCGAGAATTGCAGCTAATTGAGCGATCGCTACTACATTACCTTGTCCGAAGGGGGCTGCCAACTTACCTGCGATGTTTATTAGCCCTAATGTCGCTAGGACATATCCCAAGATGCCAACACATCCCTTGGTAATATTTTGCCACTGCGGTCGGATATAAGGCAGTAGTTGCCAGTAATTAGAACGGGTTTTCAAGCTATAACGTCCACAAAAATATTTTCCTTTGTTTGACGCTATCAGCTTTTGTGTAGTTTCTTCACGTTAATTCATATTTATGTCTGGGTTTTCTGGAAATTCCCAACGAAGTAGCCTAGGTAGCTGTGATAAATCTAAGGCGTAGTTCCCAGCCCACAGGACAATTTCTAAAACTAATAAATAGCGAATCCACAGTAATTCGTTCGTGGAACCTAAAATTGTTAACCCTTCATACAATTGCCAGAAGCGGTAAGGCAAATATAAGTAGGGAACCATCACCCATACTACATTTTGGACTTGTCTGAGGGTGACAATCTCCGAGATAATTTGCAACCCTAACATGACAAAGTACCAACCTAAGACGGTTAAGACGGAAGTGTAACCCCAAAACACACCCCACAGCAGCATTACTACTAAGGGTAATAACACTCCTAGTACTTGTACAGTGCCAAACCAGATTTTAAACCACTCTGGTAGCGGTTTTGGTAGGCTGAAGGGCTTGGCATTTCTCCACGCCCAACCAACAACAACTAAAAAAGCTGTGGCAACTAGGAAAAATATGAGGTTTTCTAAAAATAAGTAGAGGTTGGTGTCAAATAAATTCATGATGACATTATTAACCTCTAGTTAGTGTTTTCATGTCACTGATCCCCAGTGGTATTTTTGCAGATTAACGACCTAGCCAAGTTTTAATTAGATCAAGAATACTAGAACCACCCCAAACTAAGGCAAACAAAATTGAAGTAGTTAAGATTGCTCCCATTAAACACAGAACTAAACCACCTAAGCTAATAGCCCCATCATCTTCTAGTAAACCAAAGCCAGTTACAAAAATGCCCATTGCTGGTAAGGTATTAGTTCCTGGAATGGGAATCATCATCGAAATTGCCATCAGAGCGATCGCACTACCAATGGTGACTCTTCCTGGTAGAGTAGTACAGATATAGCTTAAACGAGGACGAGCGATCGCTTCAATTCTTCGCAGCCAAGGCAGCCCTCCTTTCAAAAACCCTTGGACTGTTGCCAGTTTAATCGGATGATTCATCATTTTCTGCGGTAGCCAAGGAGTTTTAGCACCGATAATTAACTGTACCGCCAAAAGAAAAATCAAAACTCCAAAAGGAACCGAGTACCCAGGCGCAGGAATCGGCAAAGCTGAAGGTAGAGATAAAATCACCAGCAAAAACCCAAATATTCTTTCTTTTGCTAGTAGTAAAATCTCCGCCAAAGTTACATTTGATGGTCTTTCTTCTTCAAAAAAATAGCGCTGTAATTCGTTAGATAGTCTAGCCATAAATTGCCAAAGTTTAGTTAATCTTAGTTAAAAGATATACTTAGTTGTCTGTATCAACAGCATAACTGAAAGCATATCGATAATGAAAAATCATGACTTGCTATCCGCTGTTACAAAATAAAATAGTAGTTAGTATATTCATGATAAATTGAGTTTTTATTGTTGTATTTTAGTTGAAAACGTCGAAATGAATCTTTCAATGTCTATTAGCTCTAGACTCTTGAATCAAATGAGCAATCGATGGTAGTAAAGAAACAACTATAATTAATCCGATAATCGGTAATAAATACTTATCTAACTGTTCAGCTGGCAAAGATTTTCCTAAGAAAAACCCTAATATGGTAATTCCAAACGTCCAAAATAAGCCGCCGATTAAGTTGTAAAACATAAATGTCCGATAATGCATTGCACCAAGTCCAGCTACAATTGGGGCAAAAGTCCTGACAATCGGTACAAATCTGGCTAAAACAATTGTTTTTTTGCCATGCTGTTGATAAAATTTTTGGGTTTTCACCAGATGTTTTTTATGAAATAACCATGAGTCTTCCTTTTGAAATAATCTTCTACCAAATTTGTGTCCTGTAGTATAGCCAACGTTATCACCTAGGACTGCACAAATAAAAGCACCAATAATTAAAACCCAAATATTCAATAGATTTTGAGATGCCACAAATCCCGCTGTAAACAGTAAACTATCTCCTGGTAGAAAAAACCCAATCAGCAAGCCAGATTCAGCAAAGATAATTCCCCAAACCCCAAAATAGCCTAATGATTTAATCAACTGTGGTAAGTCAAAATGCATAAAATCTCACATTATAAAGAATATGCATCCAACATCTTAACGTTCAGCAATTTTTTCAAATGATTAATATTATTAAGTTTACGTGAATTTATTTACGCTACGCGAGTCAGTGGTCAGTTGTCAGTGGTCAGTTGTCATTTATCTCCCCTGCTCCCTGCTCCCTGCCCCCCTGCTCCCTGCTCCCTGCTCCCCTGCCCCCTGCTCCCTATTTGTATCAATTTTAAAGTTAAACGGTATAACCTCCATTACAGGTAAAAGATGCAAAGATATTGGAAAGTACTAGGAATATTTTGGAGTACCGCTATAGCAGCAGAGATGGAGTATCGTCTCAACTTCCTCATAGCTGCTTTTACCAGCTTGGGTAATTTGGTAGGTAGTTTATTTGGACTATTCTTGTTTTATCGTACTGGCTATTCTTTTACTGGCTGGTCATGGGAAGCTGCTTTGATTGTTTTGGGAATTTTTACCTTGCTGCAAGGCTTTTCTGCAACCTTTCTGGCTCCCAATCTCAATCGAATTGTCCGCCATGTCCAAGAAGGCACTTTGGATTTTGTGCTACTCAAACCTATCCGTAGTCAGTTTTGGCTTTCTACTCATACCCTTTCACCTTGGGGAGTACCTGATTTGATTTTTGGTAGTTTTATAATTGGGTATGCAGGTCAACGCCTAGGTTTGGAAATCAGTAACTACCTACTTAGTGCAGTACCTTTGTTATTTGGTTTGGTAATTCTTTATAGTTTGTGGTTCATGCTAGGAGCAACTAGCATCTGGTTTGTAAAAATATACAACGTTACCGAGGTACTACGGGGTTTGTTGGAAGCTGGCAGATATCCAATGGTAGCGTATCCTGTAGCTTATCGTTTTTTCTTTACCTTTGTAGTACCAGTAGCTTTTTTAACTACCATACCAGCAGAAGCGATGTTAGGTCGTAGTCGAATAACTTGGTCAATAGGTGCAGCAGTTTTGGCCTTGGTGCTACTTTTAATTTCTACTTGGTTTTGGCGGTTTGCTTTACGGTTTTACACTAGTGCTTCAAGTTAAATTATGGTGTCAACCTGATTTTTTTGTACTACACAGTTTGTAGTACAAAAAAATCAGCAATTATTTCATAAACCTGAGGTTGAGTTTATGCTGCAATGCCTTCTGTAGAACCACCGGCTGCTTTCCAAGCAGCAAAACCGCCTTGAATTTCAGCGACATCAGTAAACCCAGCTTTCCGCAATAGTTGTGCAGCGTGGGTTGATTGTTCGTCGTTATCGCCATAAATATAGATATGGCGTTTCGTATGTAAGGCAGATTTGGCTTGCTGTGCCAAGTTTTCTAAAGAAATAGGTATGGCTTTGGTTATATGTCCGTGGTTGTAAGTATGGCGATCGCGCACGTCAATGTAAAATTACTTCACAGGCGATCGCAAAAAAATGGACGAAATAACTCGCAGACGAGACTTGCTTTTGTACCATGCAGATGCACTAACCCCATCTTGTGCAGCTGGAAGCCTTGCACAGCCTCACAATCTACGGGGTTTGATTGTCTGACAATTTCTGTAAACGATGGTAATAAATTGGGATAGCATTGCAGATTCCACCATTGCTGTTCTAGATGATCTGCATAGATGCCAAAAGCGATCGCAGAATTTTTTAACAGTTCTTCTAGGGTTATTGTCTGCTGTTGTAGGTAATAAAATGCTAACTGCAACCGATAAGGATGTCCTCCCAGCAAAGTAATCAGGCGCTGGGTTTGTGGCGTGTTTATCTCTTGTTCACACCTATCTGCTAGATCCTGTACCTGAGCAGAGGTAAACTCAGGCAACTCAATCACTAGCCCAGTATTCAAGAGAGAGGGATCGATTAAGGGAGGCATCAGAATTTCAGTAGAATGAACCGTCACCAGTCGCAATTTGTGCCAAGGATTAGTGTCTGCATCACCTTTTTTGGCTTGCTCTGACCAGGTTCGCAGAAGTTGCAGAAATTCCAGTGCGGTATCGGGGTAGGCAAAAAGCTGGTTGAGTTCATCAATCGCAATGACCAGGGAGCGATTCTTTCTTGAAGACGCTGCGCGATCGCGGTTAACTAAGATAACATTCTCGAAGTAGTCGGTGGCGTTCGATTTACTACCTAAGGAATTATTCCAAAAATCGATGATTGTATTTGGTAAGTCTAATTGCTTGCTAACTCTGGCACAGAACCATTGTAAGAAGCGATCTAGGTTCTGTAAAACCTCGCAGTCAGCGAGTTGCAAATTCACACAAACGGTGCGATCGCCAAGAGTTTCAGAATAAGCCAGAATGCGGGTCATTAAGGAGGTTTTGCCCATTTGCTTGGGAGCGCGGATGTTGATCAACGCACCGGGTTGCTGGATAGCTTCGTAACAAAGAGATTCGAGGATGGGACGATCAATGTAGAAGACTGAATCCAAGGACATTTGCCCTCCTGGTACGGTTGAGGAACAAGATTGCAAATTGTCTTGCTGAGGCTCCAAGTATAAATAATCATCCTTTAATAAAGTCAGATTAAAGGCATTGAAGCAGCAATCTAAGGTTCGTCTATCGACTCCTACTGAGCTAGTAAATACCTTGCTAAGGGTATTGGGGGTTAAACCTGTTTTCTCACTTAGAGCTTCAAGAGTGTATCGCTTAAAGTTTTGGGCAATTTCTATCTCAGCTTTTGCCTGATTGAGTTTCCTTGAACCTTGATGTGTCAGAGCCACACCCCGCCGTCGTAAATTATTTTTCGATTGTAATTGCATTTTTACTTATCAATCAAGTATAAAAATGTGCTTAGTAATCGACTTATCGATACAGGTGAATACTGTTATTACTTATGCACTTTACGAATTTATGCAGTATAGTTACAAATCTTATGGATACAACTCCAAAAAGTTTATTTTCAATGCGCCTCAAAGTAGGAGTTTGTTCATAAATCAGGAAAAGGTAAACATAAGTGTAGTTCTTAACTTGGGATTTTTTCCAAAGTTAAAAACGACGTTAACTAATGGTTGCAAGATAATTAAATTTCTGGGAACTGAAACCAGTATGGAGAATGGCTTTGTGGATTTACTGGTGATAAATCCTTAACTTTTTTCTTAAATTTGCAAACTTTGGTAGTGTTAGAAATTGGAAATCTGTACTGTTTAACTTAACTTGCCAAAACTCAATGTGATCTTCTTGACTTCAATGATTTAGTTAATTCATAAATACTAATATTACCCTTATGGAGACTGCATGACTTTTCTAATTCCTAATGAAAATAGCCGACCAAATCCCAGTCCTCACAAAACTAATCCAATTGAAAACCGAATTATGGCAATAACTACCAAAGAAGATTTGCAGCAAGAATTAGACTCAGTTCGTGCTAATTATCAAAAATGGCAAGGCGATCAAACTGCAATAAATACACAAACTAGACTGGCACAAATTATTCATTTTCGTGCTAGTCAGATAGGAGTTCAATTAATGTAACAGTAGCCAAACCATGTTTGTAGTAAGGACTTTAGTCCTAAAAAAAAGAGCTAAAGCTCTTACTACGAGCTAATTTTAGCAAAACTTACATTAGTTAACATAGTTTGATTTCTTCTCACCGACTTACTTATATTCCGTCTACTATGGTTAATTTATACATCGAATTTTTCTTACCGACTTACTTATACCACTAGATGCTATTAATAAGTATTAATCTTGTAATCGATTGAAAACATAAGTGAAATTAGAATTATTTGAACCAAGTTTTAAATAAATACAATGTAGCAATAGTAGCTGATGATTCATTGTTGACAAAAGTATCTAATCAAAAATTTATGCAACATAAAGTTAAAGTTTTACTTGCTTTAATTCCCTTCTCCTTTATCCTTGGCAGTTGCCAAAAAGAAGACTTATCAGCAGCTAAGTCATTTGGTGATTTATCTCAATCTCTAGTAGTTGCTAATAAAACAATATCGGCTGATATTTATGCTTCCTGCGCTCGGTCTGCAACTTTAGAAGCTCTGGGAACAACCGAGAATAGAATAAATAGTCAAAACCAATTGAATGTCTGCAACGATATTTATCTTCCAAACTCAAAAAATACTGAACGAGCTGGCAGCGTCTTAGTCAATTATGTTGCTGCAATTGGAAACTTAGCTACCGGAAATGATAACGATTTTACACCTCAGTTCCAGACAATTTCAGAAAGTTTGGGAAATCTTCCAATTAATGAAAATGCTCGCACAGCAGGGATTAAAATTGCTGATTTTATTACTAATCTTCTAATTAAAGATTTTCGGCGAGATAACTTAAAAGTTGCTATCGTTTGCACAGATCAAGATATTCAAGAATATTCTGCTCAACTGTCAGATTTTATTGAGTCATCCTATGTGAAAAATTTGCTTGATCGAGAAATTATGCAAATTCATGAAAATTATGGTTATTACATAGGTGAGGTCAATAAAAGAACAAAATTGTCAAATTCAGAAGACAATCTACAAGATTTTAGCGCACTTCAGGAACGACAAACTTTATTAGAGGCAGAAGAACGAGCAGAAATTACCAAAGTTATTGAACGCAAAAAACAGGGTGCAGACTACGTAACTGCGATTCGTGACACCGCAGAATTTCACGGCAAATTGAAGCGTATTTTCAACAAAAATCGTGAAAAACTCTCATCAGCTCAAATTCAAAAATGTAATAAATATCACTCTAATAATGCAAATCTAAGCGTTCAAAATACCCAACAAAAAGATGAGTTATGGAATCAAAAAATTACTACCTCGGAATTAAAGGAAGCTAAGAAAGTAACCAAGGAATATATTGACAAAATTACTCCTCTACTTGAGAGAAATCAAGATTAATTATCAAGATAATGTTTGCAAATAAAGGAAAAATGACTTATGCCTACTGACCTAAATTTAGATCATTTAAAAGAGGTTTATGAAAAACTAAATAACACAATTAAATTTCTCAGTGAAGAAGCTGGCAAAGCTCGTGACGATGGGAGAATTACTGCTGAAGAATGGCAAAAAGAACAAAGTGAATGGGGCAAGTTGGAAACCAAAGCACTTGAGTTACAGGGTTTAATCGATAAATCAGAGATAAGTACCATACTCAATAAAGATATTAACAGTTCTTATTCGCAAATTTTATATGCTACAGATAATCTAAAGAAATCTGCCGAGGAAATTGATAATGTTGGCAATGTTATATCAGAAATAGCTAAAGTTTTTGATGTTGTTAACAGCACCATTAATGCTATTAAATCAATCTAATTTACTGGCTTTTAGACTAAAAGTATTTTCATTTTAATTAACACACGGAAGTACAAGTTATGAAGACAGTAGTACCAGTTATGAAGATTGCGTTGGGGATTGTAGCGCTTTTAGTATTTGGTTGGCTTGGATGGTTGGTATTACAGCCGAACGGTAATGGAGATAAAAATCTATCTGGAAAGTTTGGAGGAATTGAAGTAACAGCTAGTAGTAAGAACTCTATTAATAAGAACTATACTGTTGATCCTAGTTTGCCTGGAAATAGTCCTGTTCCTGGGCTTTCTATCAAAGAAGGTAAGTTAGTTGAAGTTATTCCTGCCAGAGATTTTAAGTGGAGTTGTAAGGGAAACATAGCCGACCCCTATAACTTTGTCGGGCCTGGTGGCGACAGTAATTATACGGCTGATGATGAAAGAACTCGGTTACCTAGCGCCCCCTTTTGCGGGCTGATTGGTCGTGTTGGTAATAATGGTAAATGGCATTATCTTGGAGATAACAATACTTTTATTTCTGATAGCTCAGGAAGTCTTTATTTAACAGCTAACGATGTGACACCAGGAAACTGCCCTCTACCAGACAAGAATGAATGTTACTCAGATAACAAAGGCTCCGCTAGTGCAACCGTGACAGTCAATGTACAAAAATAGCAAAAGAATAACGATACGCTCATAGATGAAGGTTGATGAGTATGTGATGTCTACGGCGATACTCCACCTACGCTAATTTTGTAATGTATCAACTTTAAAGTGAAACGGTATTACTTGGAGGACTCTTATCAAACAGCACATTAATAACATTGTCAATCAACTTGCTTGACAAATACTTGCGAATTTTGGTATTGCTGAATCAAGGGATGAATTTTGTTTCGCGCATAGACGCGGTAGCGGCTTCCCGCAGGGTAGGCGCAAAGGCGCGAAGAATCAATCTTTTGCTTTGGTCAAAAATTTTAATTCATCCCGCATTTATGCAACGCCCGAATTTTTAATATATGCCAGAAGCTATAAACTATTATTTATGGCATCTACTATTCAAGCTTTACCAACGGAAGTCGTATATTTGATTACCGCCGGAGAGGTAATCGACTCTTTTGCATCGGTGGTGCGGGAATTGGTGGAAAATTCCCTAGATGCAGGTGCAACAAGGATTGTAGTTTATTTGTGGCCGCAGCAATGGCGAGTTCATGTAACCGATAATGGTTGTGGCATGAACCTAGAAGACTTGCAACAAGCAGCCACAGCCCACAGCACGAGTAAAATCCGTTCTAGTGACGATTTGTGGAAAATCAACAGTTTGGGGTTTCGGGGCGAAGCGTTGCACAGTTTGACGACTTTAGCTGAGGTGGAGATTTTGAGTCGTCCACTAGGAAAGTCAGGATGGCGGGTTGTCTATGGTAATGGCGGAAAGGCGATGCAAGTAGAAGCAACTGCGATCGCTCCTGGTACAGTTGTTGCAGTAGCTAATTTATTTGGTAATTGCTCATCTCGTCGTCAGGGATTACCAACAACAGCACAACAAATGAAAGCTGTACAGGCGACAATTCACCAAATCGCCCTTTGTCATCCTCAAGTCACTTGGCAAGTTTGGCAAAATGACCGCCAATGGTTCACTATCTGTCCTGCTGGAACAACAGGACAACTACTACCGCAGATTCTCAATCAGGTACGACAGGGTGATTTGCAAGAAGTAAAATTAGAACTGTCTCACCCGCCAAATTCACTACTTAACCTAGTTATCGGATTACCTGACCGTTGTCATCGCCATCGCCCTGATTGGGTAAGAGTAGCGATTAATAGGCGGATGGTAAACTCACCAGAAATAGAACAGGCGATTTTATCAGCATTTCATAGAACATTACCACGCGATCGCTATCCAATTTGCATCTTACATCTTGCCATTTCCCCTGAGCAAATTAACTGGAATCGCAATCCAGCTAAAACAGAAATTTACCTCAACGAAATTAGTTATTGGCAAGAACAAATTACCCAAGTAATTGACCAAGCACTACGAATTTCTCCTACCAATATTAAAGAATCTGTCCACACAACCAGAGTTAGTAAGTTACTCAAAGCCGCAGAAACCAAAGGCGGCTACAATTTCAATCCTCAAAACTTCAATGAAGATCATAAAACTTTTAACTCGTTAAAAGCTGTTGCTCAAGTTAGCAACACTTATATTGTTGTAGAACATCCTGGTGGAATGTGGTTAGTAGAACAGCACATCGCCCATGAGCGAGTTTTGTATGAGCAATTGTGCGATGAGTGGCAACTTGTTCCCATTGAACCACCAACTATTCTTTATCAATTGTCGCCAGCACAAGTTTCCCAACTGCAACGTATCGGTTTAGATATTGAACCCTTTGGCGAACAACTCTGGGCAGTCCGAACCTTACCCGCAATGCTACAGCAACGAGATGACTGTGCCGAAGCCATTTTAGAACTTAGTTGGGGAGGCGACTTACAAACGGCTCAAGTAGCTGTCGCTTGTCGGAGTGCTATTCGCAACGGCACACCAATGAATCTGCAAGAAATGCAGACACTTTTAGATAATTGGCAACGCACTCGCAACCCCCGCACCTGTCCTCACGGACGACCAATTTATTTATCGCTAGAAGAATCTGCTTTAGCAAGGTTTTTCCGGCGCAATTGGGTAATCGGCAAAAGTCACGGGATTTAATGATTGAATATTTAAAATCTGTAACTGTTGCCGAAATTGCAACCAAGCTGCTGTTGCTTGGATATCTGAACTAGCACCTTTTTTGAGCAAGACTACACCATTTTGAAAACCGATGATTCCATATTCTTGATTATTGCTAAGGCGATCAACAAGTTTTGCTAAATCTTGTAACTGTCGGCGATCGTCTTTAAATGCCGCTTGATATTGTTGTAATTGCCAAAGATCAGCGATCGCATAATCTACTTTAGTTACTTCTTGAGCATCATTGCGTAATTCCAAAGCAGGTAAGCGCAAAATTCCTCGACGGCCCGAAAGATGGGGTACAAGGTAAGTAGTGGCAGAAACACTAGCATCTGGGGGAATTTGTGCTAATAAAAGACGTATTTTAGCTACATGCTGCCACTGTTGAGGAAGTGAAATGTATACCCAGGGTTTGACAGAATCGGGAATCAGAAAATAAAAAGTCCGATTAGGGTTAGATGTAAAGCTAAAAAATAGCGATAGACAAATACAACCAATCCACAAGCGACGAAAAGAAGGTTTAAATTTGTGCTGATGCTGTGACCACCAAAGAATTGCTCCGTAACATAAGCCTGGTACAACAGTTAAAGCGTAGCGGACTGTAATTGCTAGTACCAAACTTCCCTTACCTAAAAGTAATTGTAAAAGCGGAAAACCGGCAATCATCCAAGCAGCAGGAGAAATGGCAGGTACAAAAGCTAATGGCAGCCATTGACCGATTAAATATTTAATTGTTCTGTCTACAGGCGTTACTAGTTCTACTAACAACCGCCACGGGTTGCTAATCATACCCCAAATAATCTCTAGGGTAGAAGCTTTATTCCCATCAGCATACTGACCAAACCGTTCTAGCATAAAGCGCTGGGAAATATCTTGAGAAAATAACGGCATGATTAGGTTGGTGAGAACCAACATATAGCCAAAACTGAGAACACAGACACCAATTCCAGCACGGGGAAAGCGTTTACTCAAAATCATATAAATTCCCACGCCAAATAAACCCACACCAGAATCTTCGCGGACAGCCAAAACCAAAACTGCCATCAGCCAAAATAACCACCACCAGCGTTTTTCTATTGCTAGGAGGAGGGTAAAAATAAATAGGGGGATTTGGCTAATATCGTGGAAATTACTTAAGGTTGGGCCAATAACTGCATTAGCAGCATAAAAACTGGCAGTAATCATCACTGCCAATGATGGTTGTAAATATTGCCGTGCCAATATGTACAAAACTACACCCGCAGCAGTGACCAGTGTGACTTGTAAAAATGTTAAAGTCGCGGGAGAAGGAAATAAAGCGTAGATTGGCCACCACAGCAATAAAGCTGGGGTAAAGTGTTGACCAAGGCGATGATAAAAAACTGTGGGAACTTCTCCAGCGTGGATAACATTAGTAGAAAGACTAGAAGAAAGGGAACTTTGAAAAAAGCGACCGTGGAGATTATTCCAAAAAACTTGGTTAAAAATCCCTTGGTCGAAGGAAGCGTAAAAACTATAGTAACGGTGCAGGGTAAAGAACAAACATAAGATAAAAAAGACTCCTGCTAATTGCAGGATAGTAACGCTGGGATTTCCTCGCTCAAGCTTCCACTTTGACATTAGTTGCAGTTTGTTGTGCATGTTTGACCACATCACTCACCCTTTCAGGGGCAAAACTTAAAAAATATTTAAAGATTTGCGGTGAGAGGATGTCAATGTTCCCAAGAATCTCTCGTTTTAATTTTCTGCCGCTGAAAACTGTTTTTGTATATTTTTATATTCTTTTTTGATTTCATCAGCTAGTAATTGGGGATTTAAAATTTGAACATTTGCCCCATATTTTAAGATGCGTTGTCGAAACCAAAACCAATAATCTATCGTTGCTTCGATGTCGCGGAATTTGCCTTCTGGGTCGTTGTAAATAACAATCTCATCTTTACGTCGAGGCTTATAGTTAGATAATTGCCCAGTTGTGCGATAGTTTACTTTTAATGTAGGAAAATCACAGGATATCCAATGAGTATCTGATGCAGCACCAACATTAACGATTTTATCGAGGCGAAAGATATGATTTTGGTCGATGTTGTGCCAATAATCAAACCACCCAGAACGCCAGTCAGGAATGAAAGCAAATAGGTAAAGCAGACCATCATGTAATCGTAGTTCAGAACGGTCAATATCCCAGATTCGTCCTTTTGCTCCTGGTTTACTTTGATAGCGGATAGTGTAGCGGCATTGTTGCACAAAACGTTCTTGGAGTTGGCGAACGATCGCATCTAGTTTATTCTCGCTATAGTCAACCGGAGGACTAAAATCAACTTTAATAGATGCTGGTATATCTGATTCTGTAATATTGCCAATACGTTGGATTTGGCTTGCTTGGGCAGAGAAACCCATATCAGCGAGGAAATACGCCGCTGTTGCCAGGGCTTCTCGCTGTTCGCTAGAAATCAGCACAGGAAAATTAGACTCGACTAGTTCATAGGGATGGTGTGGTGCGCTTTTAATTTCAATCCCGCAGTCTCTCAGTTTGCGAATTGTGCGGGTAATTTTTTGTTTAACATTAGCATTATCGACAGATTTGCCATGCTGTTCTAGAAAAATTGAGAGTAAATCTACTAGTTCTTCCCGTCGCCGTGGCTTTTCGGCTAGAAGTCTGAGGATTTCTAAGGCAAAGGCGACTTGGTTGTAATTGCCGTCACTTTTGGAGGACATGCTTGAAGAAAATGTTGCCAACTGTTGCTAAAGCATCGATTCAGTAATCAAAAACCTAACCACTCAACCCCTTCCCTACGAGGTAAGAGGGAGCTAAATTCCCTAAAATCATTAATTTGAGAGTTTAGGGACTTGCATGAAAATAAAGTACCAGTAAACCGAGTTTCGACACTTCGACATGGTTCGACTACGCTCACCAGCCGCTCAGTGCATCGCTCCGCTCAACTTTCGACGGCTGAGGGTTGTGTTAAAAGATTTAGGCGTTACAATTGTAACGCCGAGTTTCGACTGCGCTCAACTCTCGACGGCTGAAGGTTGAGCGCAGTCGAAACCTGACTGGTTGGGACACTATTAACCCGCAAATCCCTTAGCAGAAAATTTTGACGTTGATGTTTCCGTAGATAGGCAGATTCGCCCCCAATTGATTGGGGGCATTTTTTGGGATAGTTATTGCACCACAATTGGTCTATTTAAAATGCTCATTACCTCGTCGGGGTTGGGAGTTGGTAGCAAAGGACTCCAATCACCAACCTGGGCATAACCAATCACCTGTAAATGGTGAATTGTGCTGATTACAGCTTTAGAAGAACCAATCAACAAATGTTTTAGCGGTTCTTTAACAGGGTTGGCTTGAGAATCAACTTGATTGGTGGTGGGGTTAGCACCTAATAAAAAGCCTTGAATTAGATTTACATCCTCTTCTAAAGCAGTTGTCGTTTGTTGGGCAATACTTTTTATTTGTGTCATCATTTATGAGTCTCCCAATAGGGGGTAAAGACAAGCGATCGCTTTTCCGGTTGGCGCTGGGAGCGATCGCTTTGCCGTTGCAATGTGCAACACTCATAACTGTAACATATAAGATTCTAATTGTATACTATTAGTTTCTAAAAAGATGTTTTTAACATTTTAGCGAATCTTATGGCGTACTATAGGATGCAAAAGCGATGATTAAAAATAAAGTGAGTAAACGATTTACTGTAACTCTTCCAGATTCAGTGTTTGAAGATTTAGAGATCTTGGCAGATGCCCAAGGCAGACCAACAGCAAATCTTGCTGCTTTCTTGATTGAAGTCGGTATCTGTCAAATCAAAGAACGAGGGGAATTTCCAGACATGCCAAAATCCTCCAAAGTTCAGAAAACTAAGGAGGATACCTAATATTGGCATCATTGTTAAAGAGCGATCGCACTTATCAAAATTAGGACTTACGCAATAACTCTTTGAAACTCCTATTTCTCTTTGTTCTCAGCGTCCTCTGCGGTTAGGTTTTCCGTTGCCTATGCGTAAGTCCTGAAAATAACGTACTGCGATCGCGCTTGAACTTTGAATCAAAAAAACTTGATACAGCTAGAGTTGTGGGATGTAGCAGAAGCAATTTCCTGAGTATGCTGTGGGTTAGTAAAATTTATGTATGACTGTATTGAGTTTCCTTTGTCTACAGGAATTAGCTATGAGTAAATTTATTCAGCCATTAAACTTGTGTTGCAAGCTATTACTTTTAGTTGGTTACAAGTTCGCTCAGTTTCAACAATAGCGCCCAGCATTCCATTAGAATTAGATAATGGTGAAAGGGAAGTGATCGCTTTAGCATTAGAAACTGGTGAACAGCGAATACTATTGAATTTTATCTAAATTATCCATTGGATCATCTCTGCCGATGCCAAGCGATCGCAGTTTAGCTTTGACATTTTCCCAATCTTGCCCACAGTAATAATACTTTTTGTCCCGAATATCGGCCAAGTACAAACCAGGCTTGCCGCCATTTATGCGAAATAGTTCAACCAAAACTTTGATTTTAGTTAATCCGTTTCTTTCAAGCGTTGATTTTAAATCTGTAGAAATGCCGTGAGGGTTATGAAAAATGTCGCCGCCGTGGAAAAACCATTTTGTTCCCTCACGCTCGTAAATTTGAAAGTGGATGGGTGCGTGAATATTAATCATAATTCTCTTAGCTATTAAGCAGTTGATCTGTTTCAATTCCGTCGCCGGGTTTCATTTATTTGAAAGTCCTCAAGATGGCGTTTGCTGCACCTTTAGCGGCAAGTTTCAATCCCGTTGCCGGGTTTCATTTATTTGAAAGTCCAATCACGCTGCTTATAGTATTGAAAAGCTTCTTTGTTTCAATCCCGTTGCCGGGTTTCATTTATTTGAAAGTGGTGTTGTTGAGTCATCTATAACTCTACCAGCTAAGTTTCAATCCCGTTGCCGGGTTTCATTTATTTGAAAGTCTTAATAGGTTCACTAGAAGAACCAGAACTTGTAAGTTTCAATCCCGTTGCCGGGTTTCATTTATTTGAAAGTTACTGCCCTTTTGTCCTGTTGTCGCAGTCCGGGAAAGTTTCAATCCCGTTGCCGGGTTTCATTTATTTGAAAGTTGAAGTGCCTACCGTTAATTGTGAATTAATAGACGAAATCGTTTCAATCCCGTTGCCGGGTTTCATTTATTTGAAAGGCTACAACTTTGACAATTTCTAAAAACGACCTTGTAGCGTTTCAATCCCGTTGCCGGGTTTCATTTATTTGAAAGCCATAGTTAGTTATTCGTTTATCAAAAATGACCCGTTTCAATCCCGTTGCCGGGTTTCATTTATTTGAAAGAGAGATAGTAATATTGTTGGGTCGTGTTTCTGCTGGGTTTCAATCCCGTTGCCGGGTTTCATTTATTTGAAAGTGCTAGCGCTCCTAGTGAATATCCCCCACGGGTTAGTTTCAATCCCGTTGCCGGGTTTCATTTATTTGAAAGTGAATCATGACACGGCGTGATTCTTGCACCAGCTGGTTTCAATCCCGTTGCCGGGTTTCATTTATTTGAAAGCCTAACCAATTTATCTAGATTAAGGGTACAGGACTGTTTCAATCCCGTTGCCGGGTTTCATTTATTTGAAAGAGTCACAACAAAAGCTGGTGTGCAGAGGTCTGACTGTTTCAATCCCGTTGCCGGGTTTCATTTATTTGAAAGCCCGCCAGCCAGAAGCTAATCATAGAGCAAATCCCAACCTAAATTTTGGCGGGAGTCATTTAAAAGCCCGTTTCCGGTATTCATGAACAAGCTCTAGATTTATTCTTAAAACTCGAAACTATTGATTTATCAAGGTTCTGAGGATTTGGCGGGAGGTGGGGGGTTTTCGCCCGTGCTTTGCCCTGCCAAAAATCTTACTAGCATCATAATATAATCGTCTCTTGTTGTCGAGGTTGCTCGGAACCATAAGTAATAGTCTTACGTACTGATCCAGCATCCAAAACATAAATACGTACTGAATCTTCAGATGTTTTGATCAAGTTTTCAACTTGCACCTTAAGTTTAGCAAACTGGACGGTCGTTAAAAAACATTCAAATACGCTGTATTGCGTCCAAGTTCCATAGCCGGAAAGCATTTTATGTAGTTTGGTTCGCCGCTTATTCGCCGCTTTGCTATCAGGCAAATCATAAATTATCAGGTAAAACAAAGTACTCATCGCAGTGTCAAAGCTTTATAGGGAATCCCTTCTTGTAAATGCCGACTCAATAAACGGGCTTGCAATTCAATTGCCCGCCGATAGCTGCAACGATAGCCAAAAGAGGGATGCTTAAACTCATCGTTCATTTTTCGTTCCCATGCTTGCAAAAACTGTTTGCGTCCAGCTTCTGAAAGTCGATATGCACCAAGATTATCGGTAAAATCATCGGGTTTGATTTCTTTATGACTGATGACCGAAAGAATCAAATTATCGGCAATCAAGGGGCGAAATTCTTCCATTAAATCGAGAACCATTGCGGGTTGTCCTCTAGTGGCTTCGTGCAAATAACCAATATATGGATCTAAACCAGCTATATGTACCGCAGCTGTTACCTGGACTTGCAAAAGACCATAAGCAAACCCCAATAACGCATTCACTGCATCTGTTGGCGGGCGACGATTTCTCCCTGTAAATGACCATTCCTCCTCAAGCATCGCTGACCAAGCGGCAAAATATTCTCTTGCTGCTAACCCTTCTACACCACGCACTTCTTCGAGTGTGTTTTGTTCTTTAACTAGCTGTTTGCGAGATTTGAGAGGATTATCTTTTTGGTCGTGGCGGTACAAAACACTGTATTGATTATGGATTTTGCCTGTCACAATTGTTTTGACAATTTCTAAGCGATGGGCTGTATCATAATAAGCGGCGTACTGCGCTAGTCGTAACTGACCATTACGTGAGTAACTCGGAAGTGCCGAACCTAAATATTTACCAAAACCAGAAAGGTAATGTATGGGCATTCCTAACTCCAAAGCGTACACTAGAGCATCGCCAGTTATTTGTGGATTACCCATCAAGACGACTTGTTCGACGGTTTGGGCGGGAACCGATTTTTTCTCCCAGTTGCCATCTTCTTGTTTTAAGGCGACTTTAAAAGCTTCGGCAACTTTACTCAAAACTGCATCTGGTTGAGTGACATAAAGAACTGACATATTTTAGACCTCAAGGCGTAGTTTTTTAACTTCTTTTGGCAAACAAATTTTCTGCAAGCTGCAATCTTGACATTTTTTAGGATGGTCGATTGGTGGTGGCATTTTTTTACCAATTGCAGCCTGGGCTAACTTGATTGCTTGTTCTGTTGCTTGTCGCAATGCGGGTGTGAAATTTACATGTTCACGGCGGCGGTTGGCGTAGTAGAAAATTTCTCCGTAGGGAATGGTGGTATTAGTGCGTTCTTCTAAACACAAAGCCGCAGCGCATAATTGAAAATGGTCATTGAGGTGATTTGCCATCCGTCCTTTTTTAAATTCCACAGGAATCAGCTGGTTGTGTTTTTCTTCAACTGCGTCGATAATGCCATTAATGAGTAGGCGATCGCTCCACACCCACTGATGTCGATAAACTACCTTATCGCCTTCAATATTTTTGCCTTCATCATCAACATTGCGGTGCAAATGGCGACCAATGATAAGATGTTCGTTGTCTGCATTTTCCCCCAGTTCGTATTCCCAAAAAAAACGACGAGGGCAATATTCCCAAGCATTTAAATAAGCTAAGGGAAGATAATATTGTTCGTTCATTTGACTTTTACCTCATAACCCTTGTGACGGGGTTTTTAAAGTTTTGAGTTTTGAAATTTTGCATAATTAACTGCGTTTGTCCCATTCCCATTGCAGTTTTACGTCCTACCCCAGCAAAGAAAGCAAAATTCGCCAAAATAGTCGCAATTCGAGCAATTTCAGACTCATTAAATTTGTACCTTACCCAACCCTGCGCCCCAACTTCTGTACCTCCTTCCATCTTCAATGCATAGGTTTTAAGTTCGTAGGCTGTTACTAAAGCACTCCATTCACAAGTTGGGAGATGATACTCTGATGGTGCAAAAACGTTCCACCGTCGATGCAGTGAATTAAATACTAATTCCGGTAAAGGAAAGGTTTGTACACTTTTATTTTGTTTAAAGCTAGTAGGTGATAAAAAATGCAATTCCAGTTCATACAACACCTGGGGCGGATTAAATAATAAAGCATAATCAGCCGCACCTGCCAAGTGATGTGTTCCTGGTAGCGCATACATATTACGCAGTACAAAGGGAAAATCTGCTAATACTAAAGTTTGAGTTTCTGATTGTTCAAATCCTTGCATTAATGATGCAATTAAAGAACCATCCAATAAACCAATGCGAAAATAAAAGTAATCTCCCACACGCACCCCACCCCGACGGCGATTTCCTAACAATCCTGAAATTGTCAATGGTGAATTTTGGCTGGCGTGGATAGTTTCAGCAATTGCTGGATTTGCTATTGCTAACCACTTGAGTACTAAGGCGTGTAATGCACGAGATAAAGTCGGTGGTATTTCTCCTACATCCGCAGCTGCAACTTCGACAATAATTGAATGTAATGTGGTAGATTTATACTGCGGCAACGACATTTCCTGCTCCATAAAATATTCCTGTTGGTAGATTGATTTCTTGAGGTAACTGTTGATTTTGTTGGATATTTAATGTTGATTTAAAAGCTTGCCATTCTTCTTTTTTGGTGGATAAATATTCACCATGCAACTGTGCTTGACTAACTAAACTAACAGGAGGCATAACAACCCGGTTATAAAGTAATAAACGAGTATTATTTGGCAAATCCAACGGGTTTAAAGGATGCGAACAAGTGTAATTACCAGATTTTGTTTCGATGAGGCGATCGGGAATTTGGATAGTTTCAACTTTGATTTTAGCTGCCCATTTTCCCAAACGTATCCAATGGGGAATTTTGATGTTTTCTGGAGCAATAATATAAGTGCGATATTGACTACCAACAGCTAATTCTTTGGCTCTACCATAATTAATTGGATAGTTTTTCTCTGCACCTTTATCACCAAATTGTTTTGATTTGCCATAATAGGCTACTTGAGCAGCTTTAAAGGTATTAATTTGATAAGACCAATTGATAGGTTGAGCAGGAAATACATAAATACCAGCTTGATTTAAATGTAAAAGGTTTTGTTCAGCACTAGCATCTAAATATGTCGGTTTTTGTGCCAGTTCTCCTTGTATCCGATATAGTTGGGGAATGTAATTAATAGTAAACAGTGCAAAACTTAATCCCCAATTATGTAAGTATTTTTCAGTTTCATAAAGAATCCCCATCTCTCGCGTAGCGAAAAAAACATTATCATGTAGTGTCAATGTGCAGTGATATAATGCCATAGCAAATAATTTTCATTTAAGTGAATTTAGATCCCAGACTTCTTGAGATCCCCGACTTCTTAAAGAAGTCGGGGATCTGGGATAGCTTACTTTTTCTTTTTCAACGCGCCGAAGGATGCTGCATAAGCTTGAGTTTGTCCATATAGTGCAGTTATAGTTTCCTGCAAGCGTGTTTCATCTTGATAAAGTGCGCTAACTTCATCAACTAATTCATCTAACTGGGAACCAAAAATTAACTTGGTTTTACGTACAGGTTCATCATTTAATAAATTATTAGCCACTGTTTCTACATGCTGCAAAACATCACTAATGGGTGTATCGATATCACCATTTAAAGCATCATAAAGTGCTTGGGTATAATGCAAATTACTGAAAATTTCACCGTCACAAAAGGCAATACCAGCAATATAATTTCGCATTGTCCCTGTGCGGGATTCTTGTGCGCCATAACGCTTAGTACGGAGTAAGTTACCTAAAACGTAAATAAAGCCTTCATAGGTAGGGTCGCGCAGCGTTTCGACTGTGGGAAATGTGATTTTAAGTGTAAAAGTTATTGCTATCCCAAACCGCAGCTTGCAGGGTTGAACCACCCCGGAAGCTTAAAAGTTGTTTTTGAGTGGCTTTACCGACTGAGTTATTTTGCATTGCAAACCACTGTTTACGTACCGACTCAAAATCTTGTGAGTATACACGTTGCAAATCTGCTGTCATTTTGGCGCGTACTATTTCACTAACGTATTTATTCTCTTGAGTCATCCGCCAAAACATACCCTGCGCTTGCAATGCACCCCAACGCTGGCGATAATTTTCAAATTCTTTGGGCGGGTCAAATGCACAGGCGATCGCATCTTCTAAAACTTTTCGTGGTACTGTCTGATTGGCAGTAAGTTTTTCTTGCAATCTCGCCATCACCCAAGGAGTATGACCGGGAATTAAAATAAATGCTTTATAGGCATTAAAACCAGGATGTCTCCCTAATCTTCCTAAACGCTGCATTATTGTTGCAGAATCACTACTTTCAAAAATTAATAGGTGAATTTTAAAATCAACACCCACATCAACCGCAGACGTACCCACGACTAAAACAGGCGCTTCTGCATCTTTTAATTCGCTTTGCACCTGGATTCTTTGCTGTCTGTCGATGCGTCCGCTAATTTCTCGAACTTTCACCCCTGGTAATAAATCATTTAGTAAACGCGTCACCTGACCAGCTTTCGCCACAGAATTAACAATAATCAATCCCCTGGCTTTTGATTCTGCATTAAGAATTTGCTGAATCGTGGGAATCATCTCTTTTAACCATGTCTGGGTGTCTGCATCTTTCGCTAATTCCACAAACTCTAATTCCACAGCTTGCAGAATTTGGCGAAACCCAGGCTTTTCCTCACTTGCATACACTCCCTCAATCTCAGCAACTTTAAAACCTACTTGGCGTAATTGTTGGATAAAATCAGCTTTTGGCGTTGCGGAGGTAAACAAAAATCTTCTGGGACGAGATTGATTTTCTTGGCTGCGACGAATAAAAGCCAGACTATTTACAGCAGCCGTTTCTTGATGACTACCAAAAATATGAAACTCATCAAACACCCACAAATCAGGCCATTCAGCCAACACCAACGGTAGTAAATCGCTACCATAAGCAGGGTCACGGTATTGATAATGAGTTATGTAATGGAAAATATCAGGATTGGTCAGCAAAACAGGCTTTTGTTGAATTGCTAATAGCAGTTCTTGAAACTTGTTACTTTTTTCAGCTTGTTTAACCCTTCTATTTAATTCCGCACCATATAAACGGTCTACTCGTCGAGAAGCATCTAAACCAAACAGCGCATTATATTTGTTTTGTTGTTCGGTTTGGTCTTCTACTAGTTCAATCGTGGGATATAACCCCATCATCCGAAAATCAGGATTTATTAGTCCCGGTAAATTTGCACCCAACGTCTTACCGTCTCCAGTTGCCGCTTGATTGCAAATAATATCTGCATCTCCATGTATAATTTCTTGATAGGTCTTGGCTTGGTGTGACGATAAAGGACAAGCACATCCGGGAGGTGGCTGGAGTTGGGAAGCCCTTTGAGTGACAATACATTTAGAGGTGCACCCAAGGGGACAGTTCTCAACTCCTAGGTTAAGTTGAGAGTAAAGAGGCTGTAAAAAAAGCTGCATTTGCTTATCTGTGTTTCTATTGCATCCAGATTAATACCTGTTTTGGAAATATTGGTATCAAAATTTGATGTCAATGCCTTTTTCTTTTCTCGATTGTGGATAACTTTTGTAAAGTTAGGGACTTCCAAGAAATAAATTAATCAGCAAAAATCATAAGTTAATCTTTAAGAGATAATGATAATCATTCTGAAAGGGTAAGAGGTGGTTGCCGTCGGCAACCACCTCTTATACCAATTCACTAAAAGTATGATACAGATAAATTAGGAATAAATATGAACGGGTAAAAATGGTTGGAGTCACCAAAGTCGAAATAAAAGAATCAGTCCAACAGTTGCATGAACTGCTCGTCAAACAGAAAACAGCATCAAGCCGTGAACGAGTTCAAGCTTTGTATTTACTGAAAATGGGGCAAGTAAGAACGGTACAGGATGCAGCTTTTGTCGTAGGCAGAGAAAGAGTGACAGTGCAAAGATGGTTAAAAACATATACAGAGTCGGGAATAAACGGTCTATTGTCAACAAAAAAAAGTCCAGGGCGACCGCCAATTATTGATGGTTCGACCAAAGAACAACTTTTAAAAGAACTTGAACAGCCATTTGGATTTAAAAGCTATGAAGAAATCCGAACATGGTTGAAAGCGGTTCAAGGTGTGAGAGCGTCGTATAAAGTAGTACATGATACAGTACGCTATCGAATGAAAGCGAAGTTAAAAGTACCAAGAGCAGTAGGGATAAAACACAATGAAGAAGCAGAATTAGAATTTAAAAAAAACTGCCACAATACCTAGAAGTTATAAAAAAACACGTCATAGAGCCAAAAGATAAACATAAAGAAATTAGATACTGGTGTGGTGATGAAAGCCGTGTAGGATTAAAAACAGAATTAGGAAGACTGATCACGCTTTGTGGCATTAAACCTATTGGCATCATGCAATGGAAACGAGAAAATTTCTATTTATATGGTTTAGTAGAGCCGTTAACTGGTGAGTATTATATTTGGGAATTCTCTCATCTCAACACAGCTTGCTTCAATATCTTTTTAGAACAGTTTGCAGCTACGTATCCGGAAGATATACACATACTTCAATTAGACAATGGTGCTTTTCATTTAAGCCAGACTCTTAAAATTCCAGAAAATATTATTTTATTATTTCAACCTCCACATACTCCCCAAGTCAATCCCATTGAACGTTTATGGGAAGAAGTAAAAAGGAATTTAAGTTGGGAATGCTTTGCTAATTTGGACGAGTTAAGAACAGTTATTTGGCAACGTCTTGAGGAATTAAACACATCAATTGTTGCGAATATTACAGGTTGGGGTTTTATTCTGGATGCTTTATTTGTATCAGGCTTTTCGTGAAATGGTATTACCCCCTCAAACACAGAAGGAAAAGTCTGCATCTGCACTCTGTAAATAATTTCAGTGCAATATCATAATTAATATTCATGTTTTTAGATTTAAAAACTGAAGAGTGAAAATTAAGTGCTGCCACAACAAATATCAACAAACCATTTGCCTAAATCGGGAAATTTTTCATGTTCCGAGTTAGTGAGTCTTTCTATTTGTTTTTCAACAGCAGACATAGCCTCCTTAGTAAGAGTAACCCCAGTTTCATAAGTTTGAGTCACTAACTTAACCACAGGATTCTTACCTTTCCACGTCATGTTTTGAGCAAATTTTAAAGCGGTTGCAACTTCATCTAAAATACTGCCATTCCAAGAATTTTCTAATATCCCCCATACTCGCTCGATGGGATTATATTTGCTGTGATAGGGTGGATAGTAGGCTAAACGTATATTCAGTTGATATTCATGAACAAACTCAACGATACGTTTCATAAACTGGGTACGTCTAGAATTATTATCTGTCCCATTATCCTGGTTAATAATCAGGGTTTTTATTGAGGAAAATCGCCAACTCTCACTCTTCCAAAAATCTTCTAGAACGTCTACAATAAAATCACTCGTTACATTAGACTCTGTAAAGTATAAAAATAGTTCGTCTAATTCTGGAAGGAAGATGCCGTAAGGAGTTACGGTAGTTTTTGGATGAAAATTATGGTCTTCTGTTTCTGTGACAACTCGGTTTTTACCTCCTCTGTCAAAGTAGCCAATATCTACACGGGCTTTGGCATCCAGACTGAGACGTAAGATACTTGGATCATCCAGGGCGGATTGATTAACTATTGCTAATTGTTCAAAGATTGCGTCTGTTTCTGGAATTTTTTTTGAGGTAAAACTTTTGCTACTCGCTTGAGTCTATAACCTAAATCATTCAATTTAACTCTCATTGTTTCTTCAGTAGGTAACTGTTCATCCGTATAACCAAATTTATCAATTAATAGCTTTCTGACCTGACTAGCAGTTAGGCGTGTATACAGCCTTTGGCTTTTAAAACTTGGATCTGTTTGGCTTTGGAAATCAACTAATTTTTTGATATCTTCTAACAGGTTTGGTAAATGCTCTTCTACTTTCCATCTACCCCTAGCTGAATAATTATCTATACAACTAATCCCACTGGTTAGTTCTTTAATTCCTTTACGAATAGTATTTCTATCCCAGCCCAATTCTTTTTGAGCCAGTAATTGTCCTCCGTAACCTAATTCCATGACAATTTGTGCTTGAAAACGCCGCCTTGCTGCACCTTTGAGTTGGTTTGCTGTTTCCTTGAATACTTTTTTGACTGAATCAGTTAATTCGAGCAACACTCCTGTCCACCCACAAAATTCCCTCCAAATTGAATTTACTACGAATAGGGGGGAAGGAGAAGCAGCCTGCGGCTGCTTCTCCTTCCCCCCTTAGAATGATTATCATTATTATAATTGGTCATTTTATTCCTTGGAAGTCCCTTAAATGGTATAAATTTGAGAAAATAATCTTATAATCATCACCAAGCCAAAATTTTTGGCAGGGGAAAGCACGGGCGAAAACCCCCCACCTCCCGCCAAATCGGCAGAACCTTGATAATTGAATAGTTTCAGCGTTTTGAGTATTTTTTGGTTCGCCTTTAGCAACGGCTGAAATGGACTTTTAAAACAGTCCTGCCAAAATTGCTCTTGGAATATCCTTTGTGTCTAGGTTGTGGCTGGCGGGCTTTCAATTAAATGAAACCCGGCAACGGGATTGAAACTTTGGGCTGGCCTTTGCGATCGTAAACATCACTCTTTCAATTAAATGAAACCCGGCAACGGGATTGAAACATCGATCTTAGTTGATGTTCAATATCATCAAAGCTTTCAATTAAATGAAACCCGGCAACGGGATTGAAACGAACCACCAGGCAATCCATCCTGACGCAGCACCGACTTTCAATTAAATGAAACCCGGCAACGGGATTGAAACATCAAGCAAGGTCTCCGTGATTTAGCTCAAGAAACCGACTTTCAATTAAATGAAACCCGGCAACGGGATTGAAACATAAGTATCGCTATTTTCCCAATAACATGGGTTGACTTTCAATTAAATGAAACCCGGCAACGGGATTGAAACTAAAAAGTTCTATCCGCCCCTGGCGCATTTATTTGACTTTCAATTAAATGAAACCCGGCAACGGGATTGAAACAAGAATTTCTAACTCATTACTCATTACTCATTACTTCTTACTCCTTTCAATTAAATGAAACCCGGCAACGGGATTGAAACCGATCGCAGATTACCTAAAATCACGAACAAATAGTGATACTTTCAATTAAATGAAACCCGGCAACGGGATTGAAACAAACCTTTATGCCTCCTGTTCCAGCGAACGAAGGAACTTTCAATTAAATGAAACCCGGCAACGGGATTGAAACACAACGATTCAGGGTTGAAAGCTTTTATAGCAGCGCAACTTTCAATTAAATGAAACCCGGCAACGGGATTGAAACGAGTCAAAGCCGGGAAGGTTCCACTATGTCCGAGCACTTTCAATTAAATGAAACCCGGCAACGGGATTGAAACAGGCTAAGTTTCATATCATAGAACAAAGAGCCTTATTGTCAGGACTGCTTCACGATGTATCAAACCGATCCGCCACTTTCCCCAAAAGATGTATTACCTACCATGTATGATCTTCCCAGTGAAGATGCTGAGGAACCTGGTTTGCCGGATCAGTTTCATTTGTTGCAATCTCGTCTCTTAGACGAAACCTTCTGTCCGCCAAATTATCCTAGCGACCAAATATTTGTTGCTAGTGATCTGAATCTTTATTATGACGCGCGTCATCCTCTGTGGCAGAAGCGGCCAGATTGGTTTGCAGTCTTAGGTGTTTCTCGTCTCTATGAACAAAGAGATTTACGCTTAAGCTATGTAGTTTGGCAAGAAGCAGTTCATCCTTTTATTGTGGTTGAGTTACTTTCTCCCGGTACTGAAAAGGAAGACTTGGGTCAGACATTGCGGGATATTGAACAACCTCCAGGCAAATGGGAAGTATATGAACAGATCCTGCGCGTTCCTTATTACGCCGTATTTGATCGCTATAAATATGAATTCAAAATGTTTAAGCTGGATGGGGGTCGCTATGCAGAGGTAGCTTTGCCTGAACCACGTTTCTGGATGCCCGAAATAAAATTAGGCTTGGGTGTATGGCAAGGATGCTATCGAGATGTAGAACAGCCTTGGTTACGTTGGTATGATAGCAAAGGCAACTGGGTATCAACTTCCCTAGAACAAGAAAGACAACGAACACAAAGATTGATTGCACAGTTGAAAGCGCTTGGTGTTGAACCTGATTTAGATTAACTTTCTGAGAAATTCTTCTAAATAGTAGGATAAAGTTTCTCCATACTGATAAGATATTTCACCATGCCTGAAGGAAAAATATTGTTGAAACCTAGCACTTTATGGACAAGTGTCAAAGAACAAACTGCACATGCTTTACAGTGTGGGGCGCTACTGTCAATACCGACGGAGTTTGAATTTGTAGAACAGGATGGCGTGCTATTTTTAGTGCGGATTTTATCTAATCTCAACCGCAAAAAAGCAGCTAAGGAAAAACAAGATAAACAAACTACTAACTCTGGAAAGGAATTTAACCCCTTCCTTCCCTATGAAGAGGATTTGTTTGTTGCGGATATTTCCGAAACTCACGTATGTATTTTAAATAAATTTAACGTTGTTGATTACCATCTACTAATCATCACCCGTGCTTTTGAGGAACAGGAAAGCTTACTCACCCTAGAAGATTTTGCCGCTTTATGGGCATGTCTAGCTGATTTTGATGGTTTAGCATTCTACAACGGTGGCAAAATTGCAGGTGCTAGTCAGCGACACAAGCATTTACAACTTGTACCTTTACCACTTGCACCTTGCGGTTGGCAGATACCTATTGAACCGCTATTGGCATCAGCTAAGTTGCAGGATTCTATTGCAACTATACCAGAACTTCCTTTTACACATGCTTTTGCACCACTAGACTCTGATTTGGTACAGTCTCCGTTAGCTTTGTTAGAGTGTTATCGCACCTTACTACGTGCTGTAGGTTTAGATGCAGTTGATGGCAATAAACAGTCTGGTGCTTACAATTTCTTAGCTACACGAGAATGGATGCTTATAATACCGCGATCGCAGGAGCATTTTCAGTCTATTTCGATCAACTCATTAGGATTTGCGGGTGCATTACTAGTACGAAACGAACAAGAAATGCAACTTCTCAAAAACCAAGGCCCAATGAATATTCTAAAGAATGTCGGTGTATCTATTTAACTAGAGATTATAATTAGTGATTCGCTACATACAAATTTATCGCAAATGTAGCGAATCACTAATTATAATCTAAGTTCGGTAAGCTAGAGTAGGCTACTGCGATACCATTTTGATAATGTAAATCACATAACATCAGCTTATGGAGCCAGACTCTTTACCAACTGAGTTGATTTTGACACATCCGCGTCAATCACTCGGCAAAATCCAACTCGATTGGAAACCCCAACCTGGAAATTATCTCGATTTTGAAGGCAAAACTTACGCGGTTTTAGAACGCCGCCACAGATACCAACTTAAATCAGGACGTTACCGCTTGAACAATATAGCCCTTTATGTACAGTCTGCTCAAAGACCAGCAGAGAAAAGTTTAGTAGCAGGACGTTGGGTAGTAGGTGATGCCACTTGTCGTTATAACGCTCATTCTGAAATCATTCGCTGTGCAGTCAAACCAGATGGGCCTTGTGAATGTTGCCATTTCTACGAAAGCATTAACTAAAATATAGTGTTTTTTTATGGACAAAACACACCACTTTAGCCCCTAGCCCCTAACCCCTAGCCTCTAGCCCCTCCTCTGTAAACACTTCTCCTACAGCTAAGCGAGTACCATTAACAAAATCCCATCCCGATTGGGGACGCTTACCAGCTGGCTGAACTTCTTGCAACAGCAATAAACCCTCGCCAGTTTGAGTAATTGCTCCAATTCCCTTGGCGACGCTTACTACTTCTCCTGGATTACCCGATAGATTTGATAAATCAGGCAGTTTTTGAAGTATGCTTTGTAAATCTGTGGGTAGCAGGCGATCGTAGGCAGAACCAAGGGGAATGGTAGCCGTAATCTTCAGCAGTTGGTTCCGAAAGCTAGTAGTACAGTTGGGATAAAAGCCTCGAATTTGATTGTGTAATTCAATAGCACTTTTCGACCAATCTAAGCCGTAATTTTGCTTTTGAATTAAAGGTGCGTAAGTCGCTTGTGAATTATCTTGAGGAATCGCTGCAATTTCTTGATTTTCTAACTTTAAGAGGGTTTCTAGCAATAAATCTCCACCAATTGCAGATAGCTTCTCGGCTAAATCTTGGGCATTATCTAATAATCCAATAGGTGTAGTGGCTTTCAGTAACATTGCCCCAGTATCCATACCCGCATCCATTAACATTGTAGTAATGCCTGTTTCCTTCTCACCGTTATACAGACACCATTGAATTGGAGCTGCACCTCGATATTTGGGTAAAATTGAGCCATGTACATTAATACAACCCAACTTCGGCATAGCTAAAATTTGTGGCGATAAAATCTGTCCATAAGCAACAACCACAAACACATCTGCATCTAATTCTTGGAGTTTGCTTAAAGTCTCTATATCTTTCTTCACTCGCTGAGGTTGCCACACTGGTATATTATGAGCTAAGGCAACGTTTTTTACTGGTGAAGGAGTAAGTTTATTTCCTCGTTCCCGACGTTTATCTGGTTGAGTGACAACTGCCAAAACTTCAAATTTTGGTTGATTGAGTAACTTTTCTAAAGTGGGTATGGCAAATTGAGGAGTACCAAAAAAAACTAGTTTCATTAGTTTTGAATCAATAATCATTGACATACTCACCGCCCTTAAAATGCGGTGATTCTTGACGACTCACTGCAACTTGCTACTGAAGTAGTCTTATAGTCGCTCCTCGTCCATTTAAGGTTGTGCCGATGCCCCATGCCGACCCTTCGGGTTCGCTACTTCGACGGGACAGAAACTGACACCGCCGAGTAGACTCACCATTTCTATAATTGGTCTACAAAGATAGTATACATTGGTCTACAGAAGGAAGAGTTTTTAATTCTTTGCCTTTACCTTTTCTTGGTAATATTGTGCTGCTTGCGACATATTAAGTTGTAATAGCTTTTCATCTCCTAGCTGCTGACGAAAATGAGGCTTATGAGGCAATACCTGCAACTTACGAATAATTTCTGCTGCTACAGCTTTTGCTAATAGCGGTGGTACAGAGTTACCGATTTGGCGGAATCCATGCCATTTAGTCACATGAAATCTAAACCAGTCCGGGTAAGAATGTAATCTTGCAGCTTCCCTGACTGTAATGCAGCGGGGTGTGAATGGATGAATCGGTCGAGGAGAGGTAAAAGAACCTCTATATTTGTCTGTTCCTGCTCTTAAAGTGTTGCAAACACCAGCCGGATGTAGTTTATGAAAACGACTAATCGGCTCTCTCTCTCCCGGAATCGTCGCAGCGAAACGTTGAATAGTTGTGAGTGAGTGTTTTGTTCTCAGACTCGAAGAAAGGATTCGGGGATCAAAGTGACGCTGATATGCATAATCATCTACTAAAGTATTAATGCCGCGAAGTAGTAAAGCATAATTACTCGGTTTGCCATACTCTACTATTATCCAATCTCTATTTAATAACTCTGAGTAATTTTCTACTTCTGGTATATCTCCAATTGCTTCCCAGACTGTGGGGCTATTGGGAAGCATCGATAAATTTTGATTTGTAAAATTATTCGGCAATGCTTGTTTAGTAATTGGCTGGGGATATGGCGGTAACTCTACATCTTTCCTGGCCCCAATGAGAAATAATCTCTCGCGGGATTGTGGCACTCCATAATGAGCAGCATTGAGAATATGATAATTTTCTGCTATTTGATAGCCATGAATTTTAAAATCGCCAATCAAAGCTTGCAGAATTTTTTTGTGTTCACCGACTGTAATTCCCCGAACATTTTCCATTATAAAAAACTTCGGTTGTAGTTCTAAAACTAATCGATGAAAATGAAATACTAAAGAGTTTCGCGGGTCATCAAAAGCTCGTTTACCCATGAGTGAAAAGCCTTGACATGGAGAGCCACAAATGACTGCATCGATCTCGCGATCGCCAATTTCAGAACGCTGTCTAATTTCTTGGGCTGTAGTATCCACAACACTTTGACACAACACAGACCAAAAAGGAAAATTAAACTCATGTATAGCACAGTGAATCGGGTCTATTTCCACAGATGCCAACACATCAAAACCAGCTTGTTCAAAGCCAAGGGTCATGCCGCCAGCACCGGCGAACAAATCAACTGCGATCGGTCGTTGTTTTCTCAAATCATGAGCCATGACACCTCAACATAATTCGTAATTGATAATGACGTTTGCGGACTCGCTCTAAGCGTAGTTATACCGCAGACTTTATGTCATTAATAGAAATACTTCGGCGAATTACTCACAATCGGCGAAAGGATAGAGGTAATGACAACAAAGCGGGTTCTAGTGGTTGATAACGAGCAATATATTCAAGAAGTTGCCAAGATTTGCTTAGAAACTGTCGCAGGTTGGGAAGTACTAACAGCAAGTTCTGGTCAAGAGGGCATTGCTCAAGCCGTAGCTTGGCAACCAGATGTGATTTTATTAGATGTGATGATGCCAGATATGGATGGCATCACTACCTTTGAAAAGTTACAAGCAAATTCAGTTACCCAAGAAATTCCAGTAATTTTGCTCACGGCGAAAATTCAGTCTGCTGACCGTCGCCGCTATAATCAAATGGGCATGATTTCAGCGATCGCTAAACCGTTCAATCCCTTAGAATTAGCTAAACAAATAGCTGAGGTCTTGGGTTGGAGTTGGGAAACGCCTTTATCTCAGTAATGATAACTTCACTGTTGAAACGATTTGAGGTAGTGCTTAAACCAATATTTTCGCCAATTTTCTCTTGGGCTTTAGTCCAAAGTGTAGTAGCGATCGCAGTAGCAACAGCAGCCAATGTCACAGTGATCATAAATTCACTACGAATAAGTCTATAGTGTCTAGTGGTTTGTCAACCCAAAAATGACGGGTGGAGGCAAGCAGGGGAGGCAGTGCGGTCTTGGGGGTTCCCCCCAGGAGCAACTGCCGTGAAGCAGGGGAAGCAGAGGAAGCAGGGGGAGAAAAGAACTGGACTTTTTCCCATTAACCCAGCAAAGTTGACTTGCCAGAGTACTAGTACAGCAAGGCGGAATTAAAAATTAAAAATTAAAAATGAACACAGCATAAGCTTTTCATTGATTTGGAATGTGTGGTTTATTTTTGCCGAACTGTACTAATGGTCTATCGCATTAATTTTGAGGGTTAGAAGAACGAACCACAAAGTACGCTAAGAGCGCAAAGTTAAGAGTTAAAGAAGAGAAATTTAAAACCTAATTCAAATATCAAAACTTTTGGAAAAGACCATTAGTTTACTTGTAAAACTACTTGTCTTCTTGGACAATTGCTGTCAATTTAGCTAGTGACTGAACCACCTCTACAGTTTTTTCTGATGTCTGATTAGCAATAGTTGCAACTTCTAAAATAGATTGGTTAGCGGCAGTTGAAATGATGTCTTGGTTGGCAGCTGTTTGGGTAAGTTCCTCAATCAGTGCGTTAACTTGGGTGCTAATAGCGGTAATTTGATTGAGTTTTTCTTGAGCTGCTTTTGCTGTTTGAATCCCTGCGATCGCCTGTTCTTGTCCAGTCTGCACTAACGCCGTAACTTCGTGATCTGTGGTGTGAATTTCTCCAACCAAAGATTTAATTTTGGTAATATCACTATCCAATTGTTGCCCCAAAGCCAGAATTTTTTCCGCTGCAAATTCTTGACTTGCTTCGCCAGTACGAGTAGCTTCCAGGGCGATTTTCATGGCATGAAACTTGATTTGTGCCACAGTCTGACCGATTACAGTCACTTCTTGGTCAAGATTATGGGCAGGCTGTTCCAAACACTTAACTTTGGCGGCAACTTCCATAACTATGACTTGAATTGCAGAAATATAATCTGCAATTTGATATATGCTTTCTTGCCCATCTTGTGTTAAAATACTAAACTGCTGCTCTTGGTTGTCTGTTTGTTGAATACGAAGCAGCATTTGCCCAGTTAAATTAGCCAATTCTTGAATTTGATTGTAGGCAGATGTTACAGACTTCATCTGGGTAAGTGTTACAGAAGATAGAGTTTCCACAACAGCTTCACTATCTCTGAGCAGTTTTGACACTTGATGTTGAAATGCTGCATTATTTTGATGCTGTTGGTGGAAGGCAGATTCCACAGATGTATATGCCTGTTCTACTTGCTCTAGGAGCCTAGCATGGTCGAGAGCAAATCCTACCTGCATCGCTAACTGAACCACCAAATCAATCTCAGATTGCTGCCACTCCCTAGGTGTAGCACACTGATGGGCAATTAATAAGCCAAATAATTTTTCGTCTTTGAGAATGGGTGCAACTAAATTCGCCTTGACTGCAAAAGGTTCGAGTTGACTAATGTGACAAGCACTCAACCCCGCTTCATAAATATTGTTGACAGCTTGAACTCGACCTGCTTGGTATTGTTCCACGTAGCCTTCGGCGAAACAAGGGTCTTTGATATTGGCTCGTAATGCTTTAGGAAAACCGGGAAGCACTGCTTCGGCAATTACAGTACCGTACCAATGATCATCAAAGCTATAAACCATGACTCTGTCAGTACTCAGAGCTTTACGAATTTCCTCAACGGTAGTTTTTAGCACATCTGCTTCGTTGAGCGATCGCCTAATTTGGCGGGTAATATCTCCTAGTAAATGAGTGCGTGTTCCTTCAGTATCAATGCGCTGGAGCAATCTGGCATGGTCGAGAGCAAATCCTACTTGCATAGCTAACTGAGCCAGCAAATCAATTTCAAACTGCTGCCACTCTCTCGGTGCAGCACACTGATGAGCAATCAATAAGCCAAATAATTGGTCATCTTTGAGAATGGGTGCAACCAAATTCGCCTTGACTGCAAAAGGTTCGAGTTGACTCAGATGACAAGCACTCAGTCCCGCTGCAAAAATATTGTTGACAGCTTGAACTCGACCTGCTTGGTATTGTTCCACGTAGCCTTCGGCAAAACAAGGATCTTTGATGTTGGCTCGTAATGCCTTAGGAAAACCAGGAAGTACTGCTTCGGCAATTACAGTGCCATACCAATTACGATCAAAGCTATAAATCATTACCCTGTCAGCACTTAGGGTTTTGCGAATTTCATCAACGGTGATTTTGAGGACATCTTCTTCGTTAAGCGATCGCCGAATCTGACGGGTAAGATCTATGATTAATTGAGCTTTATCAGCCCTAGTATCCATTTGTTCTACCAGTCTGGCATGGTCGAGGGCAAATCCTACTTGCGTGGCAATTTGGGCGAACAAATCAATCTCAGGTTGTTGCCAAAAGCGGGGTGCAGAACACTGATGCCCAATCAATAAGCTAAATAACTGGTTATCTTTAATGATCGGTGCAATTAAATTTGCTTTGACTGCAAATCGTTCTAATAAACCAATATGGCAATCGTTAAGGTTGGCTTGATAAATATCATCGATCGCTAAAACGCGACCTTGGCGGTATTGTTCGATATATCTTTCTGTAAAACAGGGATCTGAAACAGTCGCCCATAAAGTTTTTGGCAAACTAGGTGCTACAGCTTCTTCAACAAACGTGCCACTGCCACTAGAGTCAAAGCGAAAAATAACTACACGGTCTATTCTCAAAGCTTTGCGAACTTCTGCAACAGTCGTTTTCAGGACATCTTCTTCCGAAAGTGCTTCTTGAATACGACGAGTAATCTTCATTAATACCTGAGAGCGTTCGGCTTCAGACTCTTGTTTCCAGAGTAACTCTGGTAATTGCTGTTGCAGGAGGCTAATGTTGGCCTTTAAAGCGGCTAATTCATCTTTGCCAGCAACACGAGATCGCGTCGTTACTTGCTCTAGACGTAACCTATTGACTAAAGCGGTAGAAATCTTGGCAGCAGACAAAACTGGACGCGTAGCCCGATTGGCTACAAAAGCGGCGATCGCTCCTGCTACTAAAGCGATCGCCCCAGCTTCCAGTAATAAAAATGATTTGTGTTTTTCTAATGCTTCTGCAACTGCGGTACTTGTTTGTTGTTCTGAAGTAATCTGCCGAGTAATAGATTGACTGCTAAAGTAGCTACCTGTACCAACTGCTACTACTGGGAACATAGTCAAAGCGATCGCCCAGGCAGTTACTTTTGACTTCAGGCTCCACTTTTGCTGCCTTTGTTGCTGATGCAAAATAGACTTTGAAGGACTTAAGTAACTTTTGGGATTTGTCACCCGTTCATTAATACTAGTCTGAGAATTACCAATCACGGTTTTGTCTGGGTTTTCAACAGAACCTTTGTTAGCGATATTACCATTAGATTTATCAAAAGAAGGTTGAGTCATCGATAAAACCTTGCCAAGATTGAATTGGCACAGCTAAATTGACTAGTATATTTTGCAAACAGGTGGTAAAAATTCCACCTACAAAAGTATAAATAACTGGGAACGCAGGGGAGCAGAGGACAGTAAACAGTCAACAGTGAAAACTGATAACTGTCTATGCCTTATGCCCAATGCCCCATGCCCCATGCCCAATATCACAAATGTTTTGCTAATTCTGGAGTTCGCCCTTTTAAACCAATCATTAATTTGAGCGTAAACACTTTCAACATAGGCACTCGCTGCATTACCCATAAACCCATACGACGAACTACTACTAAAGGTAAGAAATTGTTAGAAAACATCCGATCTAATAAATCTGTGAATCCTAAAATTGTTAAGTTTTCCCACTGCCGCCAACGTTCATAGCGCTTCAGTATCTTAACATTGCCAATATCTTGACCAGCTTTGTGTGCAGTTTGGATTACTTGCGCTAAAGCAGCCGCATCTCGAATACCCAAATTTAAACCTTGTCCGCCCACAGGATGGCAATTGTGAGCTGCATCACCAATTAATGCTAATCTTGGCAGAACATAGCGATCGCTTTGCATCAGTTGTACTGGAAAAATAAAGCGATCACCTAGTAATTCCAATTTGCCCATTTGATTACCATAGCGGCGGCTAAGTTCTGTTAAAAATTGCTGATCATCTAAAGCACACAAGGCTTTGGCTTCTTCATGAGGGGCTGTCCATACAATCCGGCAACGGTTACCTGGCAAAGGTAAAATTGCAAACGGCCCACTATTCCAAAATCTTTCGTAGGCAGTATCATTATGAGGTTTTTCTGGTTTCACAAAGGCGACAATGCAAGACTGCCAATATTTCCAGCCTGAGGTTTTGATGCCAGCCCCTTGACGAATCGGCGATCGCGCTCCATCGGCGGCTACTAGTAATTTACTACGTACTGTCTGTATTTGGTCGGCAATTTTGATATCTATTACTACTATGTCTTGCTGATATTTGATATTTACCACTTCTGCTGGACACAGATAAGTCACATTAGGACAATTTTGCACAAACTCTTGCAATGGTTGTAATAGTGCTTGATGTTCTGCTACATAACCTAATTCTGGCGTACCAATATCATTGGTTTTAAATTCCACCACATTGGGATAATCGGCATCAGACAGACGAACTTGGCGATATTTAGCAATTTGAGGTAGTATTTTGTCCCAAACACCAATGCCTTGGTAAATCAACGCCGAAAGCATGTGTACTGCGTAGGCTTGGCCTTTAGCTACTGCCGCTGATGTTACTCTGGCCTCAATTAGCAGTACATTCAAGTCAGAATCTTTTAAGGCAGAGGCTAGGGTTAAACCAGTAATTCCACCGCCTACAATTACCAAATCATAGTCGTATCCCCGGATGTCTGGGGAGAATTGCTGAGGGGGAAGTGTTTGAGTTAGCTGCGTCGCCATTATTAAGACAAATTAAGCAATCTTAATTACTATTGTGACGCGATCGCCTAGTTCTGAGCAAGTAAAATCAAGTTGAAAATGAGCGAGAGCAAAGCTTTTTTACGTATTATGTCACTTTTTGCACTAAAATCTGCCTTAAGTTCCATAAGGGAAATGTGATTTCAGGAAATTGTGAAAACAGGTACCCTTTTTTATAGGCTTTTTCAAGCCTCCCCCAGCATATTTTTTGAATTAATCGATCAACCTGGAACTGATGCTAATAGCTATCAATTCACTTCCATCGAACTGAAACAACAAGCATTTCGTCTTGATGGGGTGTTTTTACCAAAATCTAATAACCCTAATCAACCAATCTATTTTCTGGAAGTACAATTTCAGAAAGACAAGATTTTCTATCAGCGTGTCTTTGCAGAAATATTTTTGTATTTGCATCAATACCAAAGCATCAACGACTGGCGTGCAGTTGTAATCTTTCCCAGGCGGAGTTTGGAACCTGAAGAGACTAGACCGTATGATTTTTTACTAAACAGTCCTTTAGTACAACGTGTATATTTAAATGAGTCAGGAGAAAAAGCAGATACTTCAATAGGTGTTGGTATTGTGCAGCTAGTTGTGGAACGCAAAAGTAGCACAGTCATCAAAGCTAGACAGCTAATTGAGCAAGCTAAACAGCAGTTGACAGATGCGCGTACTCAGCAAGAAATTATAGAATTTATTGAAACGGTAGTAATTTACAAATTTCCCAAACTGAGCCGCGAAGAGGTAGAAGCTATGTTAGGGTTGGATGCCATTAGAAATACCAGAGTTTATCAAGAAGCTAAAGAAGAAGGCAAGATTGAAGGCAAGATCGAAGGCAAGATTGAAGGGAAAATCGAAGGCAAGATCGAAGGTAAGATTGAAGGGAAAATCGAAGGTAAGATCGAAGGCAAGATCGAAGCGGTTCCTCGCTTGTTAAAGTTAGGGCTGAGTCTGGAGCAAATTGCTGAGGCTCTAGAATTAGAAATTGATCTAGTACGACAAGCTACCACAAAACTGTCTTCTTAAAGAATGATGTATAAATTTCTTCAAATCAGCCGCAAGGAGGTGGAGACTATGTCGTTGTTAGACGCTATTAGACACACAAGAGTTTATCAAGAAGCCAAAGAAGAAGGTAAATTAGAGGCTAAACAAGAAGCCAAAGAAGAAGGTAAACTCGAAGTAGTGCCTAGGGTTTTAAAATTGGGGTTGAGTCTAGAGCAAATTGCTGAGGCTTTGGAATTAGACATTGAGGTAGTGCGAAAAGCCGCAGCAAAATCATCTTCAGATTCCTAAGTAATACTCACAGTTAATAATTGTTCTGCCATTTCAAAGTTAGATGTGACATTTTGTACATCATCCAAAGCTTCTAGTGTATCAATTAACTTGAGGAGTGATCGCGCTTGTTCAGGATCAGTCACCTCAATATGATTACTGGGAATCCAACGCAATTCGGCATCAGTCACTTGAAAGCCTTGATCTTTTAAAGTTTGGTTGAGGATTTCTAAATTTGTGACTTCTGTAAACACCTCAGCCATATCATCTTCAGTCATCTCATAAAAATCGGCATTGCCTTCGAGTGATGCTTCTAAAAGTTTATCTTCGTCAATCACTCCCTCGACAATACACACACCTTTTTGCTCAAACATCCAGCTAACGCAACCTGTTTCACCCAAATTACCACCATTTTTACTAAAAGCTACCCGTAAATCAGCAGCTGTGCGATTGCGATTATCGCTCAATGCTTCAATCAAAATGGCTACACCACCTGGGCCGTAACCTTCGTAGCGAATAGCTTCAAAATTATCATGATCGCTGCCAAAAGTACCTGCACCTTTAGCGATCGCTCGTTCGATATTATCATTGGGAATACCTGCTGCCTTAGCTTTATCAATGGCTGTACGCAGTTGAAAATTTCCTGATGGATCTGGTACACCACTTCTAACAGCAACAATAATTGCCCTGGAAAGCTGAGTAAAGGTTTTACCCTTTTTTGCATCTACCACCGCTTTCTGGCGTTTAATATTTGCCCATTTACTATGTCCTGCCATAACCTAAAATTATCAACGCTATATTTCAAGATTAAGATATACACAGCTTCTACCAAGATGCAAAGGCAAATTGGGGAAAATTATCAAGTGATAAAATATTAAATGTAAAGTATCGAGTTTTTGAATTTTCTATCTTCATCCTTAGTCAAGTCTCTGCCTAGTCTTAAACGCCAAAGTCGTAGTTATCAAATTTAGAGAATTAGTGAATTTTTTTAATCAACGTTATGTGCGGCTTTTTTTCACGCCCCAAAATTTCAGGAGAAAAAGAAATAAATTGCAATATTACCTTAGCCGTTTATTGCTGTTATTCCTAGTGATCATACTCACTTTAAGCGGATGTCAGGCTTTACGGAATAGAGTACAAGCAGATGAAGTAATTCGTGTGACTCTATGGCATGGAGTCAATCCACCACCAAATCGGGATCTATTGCAAAAACTTGTAGACAAATTTAATCAAACCCATCCAAATATTCAAGTAGAGTCACTTTATGTAGGACAACAAGATCAACAAACGCCCAAGATTTTGGCGGCGGTAGTCGCAAATGCACCGCCAGATATTTTGTGGTATAATCCGACAATTATGGGGCAATTAGTAGAATTGGATGCTTTAATTCCTTTAGATGAAATGCTGGCAAGTTCTCCGGTTAAAGACGAAATTGACCCCACTTTATATACATCAATGGAATACCAAGGTAAAACTTGGTCACTACCATTTGCAACAAATAATGTTGGTATTTTTTACCGCCCAAGTTTATTTAAAGCCGCTGGAATTACTGAATTACCTCGCACTTGGGAGGAGTTTCGACAGGTTGCGAAAAAATTAACTCGTGATATCAATAATGATGGCAAGATTGATCAATATGGGATGTTTTTACCCTTAGGAAAGGGAGAATTTACAGTATTTACTTGGTTGCCATTTATGTGGAGTGGCGGCGGCGAATTGATAAATGGAGATTCACAAACAGCGGCAGCAGTAGAATTGCAAGGTAATCAAGGAGCGATCGCAGCTTTAAAATATTGGCGTACTTTAATTACAGATGGTTCGGTTATTTTATCTAGCCCAGAACGGGGTTATGAAACAGATAAATTAATAGCTGGGAATGTGGCAATGCAATTGGGTGGCCCTTGGACTTTGGGACAACTTCAAGAAATGGGCATTGATTATGATGTACTGCCGATTCCTGTTGATGAAGTTCCTGCTACCAGTGTTGGCGGTGAGAATCTGTTCTTTTTCAAAACCAAGCCACAGCAGCAAAAGGCAGCTTTTAAGTTTGCTGAATATGTTTTGAGTGAAGAATTTCAAACAGAATTTGCACTAGAAACTGGTTATTTACCAATTAATTTAAAGTCCCGCCAAAGTGAAAAATATCAGGCATTCGTTAATGAATTACCACAGTTAAAAGTATTTTTAGATCAGGCCAAATATGGGCGATCGCGTCCTTTATTTCCTGGTTATAATCGGATTTCTGATAGTGTAGGTCGGGCAGTTGAATCTGTATTGTTGAGAAAAAAACCACCAGCAGAGGCATTACAAAAAACTCAACAACGCTTGGATTTGATTTTCAAGTGATTAATTCTGAAATTGAGTTAATAACCAAGCACCAACTTGGCCTTGATTCATCTGACGAGTGCGACGCAAGGCATCATTTAGGAGTGAAATTGCCAAACCTGGTAATACTTGAGATTCGGTAATTCGTCTACTACCTTGATTTTCTACTGCAAAAGCCATAACTTGGACATTTCGCACATCCACAATCCAGTATTCTTGCACTCCTAAATCTTCATACATTAGCCGTTTTTCACCTTTATCATCAGCAAGTGAAGTATTAGCAATTTCTATTACTAAAGCTGGTGGTGGGTAAATATCTAAGTTAATAATAGAAGTGCCGTAAGGAATGACATCGGCATTTTCTCCAATGTAGTAAGAGACATCGGGTTGAACTTCTCGAAGCCCTGTTTTGCGGTATGTACAGTTATCTTTGCCATTTAAAGCAATATCTTTAAGGCTGGCAAATAGATTAACAGCAAAGAGAACAATCGTATGGTCACTAGCATGATCATTTCCAACTGGTGGCATTTCAATCCTCATGCGTCCGTTGTAGTAGTAGCCTTTGGCTTTTTCGTGGGCAGGATTTTCGACTGCTTGGATATATTCATCCCAAGTAGCTATTACCCAAGTATCAGCTGGTATTCTTGTCTGTAATTTGCTCATGAGGATAATCTAGACGAGATCCTTAAAACTGATTATACAAGTTTAATATTGAGTCCACTAAGCTGATAAGGAAGGTTTAACTTGACCGAAACGGCGATCGCGTCCTTGGTAACTTAACAATGCTTGATGAAAAGCCGCGCGATCAAAATCCGGCCAAAAAATATCTGTAAAATACATTTCTGTGTAAGCCATTTGCCATAATAAAAAATTGCTCAAACGCATTTCGCCACTGGTACGAATCAGTAAATCTGGTTCTAAGATACCTGCTGTATAAAGTTGCTGTTCTACAAGATTTTCATTAATCTCTTCAAGATTAAGTTCTCCTTTTTGTACAAGTTCTGCCACTTGACGACAGGCTTGAGTAATTTCGTTGCGACTGCCGTAGTTAACTGCAACAGTAAAGTGAATCGCCTGATTATTTAACGTTTCTAGCATTGAACGTTCAATTTCTGTTTGTAAAGATTTAGATAGAGCCGATATATCCCCAATAAACGAGATTCTGACACCTTCTTGATGCATTTGCGTTAACTCACGGCGCAGCAGTCGTTCAAATAAAAGCATTAAAAAATCAACTTCTTCAGTAGGTCGTCGCCAATTCTCTGTGGAGAAAGCATAAGCTGTTAGCGCTTTAATTCCCCAATCTTTGCAACATCGCAATAGTTCTTTAAGTGTTCTGGCTCCTTGGCGATGTCCAGCAATGCGCGGTAATCCTCGACTGGTCGCCCATCTACCGTTACCATCCATAATCACAGCTACATGCTGGGGTAAGTATTGAGGATTTAAATCGATTGGTAGTGTTGAGATTTGTCCTTTATTCTGTGTCATTTGTTTTTTGTTCTTTATTATTTGACTAATTTTCAGTGTTAAATTCCCAGTAAGCCTTGCAAATACTTTGGTGTCAGGCTATTGTTCCAATTCCACAGCCGATGCATTGCATAGATAAAAGTGAAGATGAAGGTTACTTTGTTGCTCAAAGTCCAAGAACTCCAATTGAGTGTCTTCATCATGCGGCGGAGGGTACGAAGAAGGTTGTTGCGTTGATAATTTGGCGATCGCGTTTTGAGCAATGTCTGTCCAATTTGGATCATGGAAGTATCGGGAAATGCCCAAACTCCGAATCCCCAAAACTTAGTCAGATGATTGATTTCATCTTGTGCCAATTCTTCTAAAACATCCTGAAGTGCGCCAGTAGTATGAGCCATCAGCCAGATATATAGGCAAGTCGCACCGTATTCTGTCGCCACTCGGTGTAACCCATGACGATATAAGTCTTCGTAAGGGTCATCAGTCGGAAGATAGCCTCTAACGGTACGAGGATTTGGGCTGATTTTCTCGCCTGTGAGTTGGGTGTAAACCTTGATTAATGCAGGTGTATGTTGGCGTTCTTCTTTTTCCCATAAGCCTAGTTCTAGCAAGTCGCTATTTTCGTCAACTGTTCCACCCACAAAACGAGCCATTTGAGGATGTAATTTTTCCAAATACTGGCGACTAGTTTGGGTATAGCCCCGAATAGGGGCTTCGGTGTCTATTGTGCCGACAAGAATAGATAAAAATATTTCTGGAGCAATGCCAATAATTTGGTCACGATTAATTGCTTTCCAATCAATATTTTTCCAGGGGCGAGGTTGGGGATTTTCCAACTGTATCTGTAAATCACGCAAGCGATCGCGTAATTTTTCGTCTGCAAGATAATGGTCTACAAAAGCACGAATACGGCGCTGTTTATGAAAATAGCCAACTTGGGTCAGGCTTTGACCAGCCAAATCATCTACAACTGGGCTGAGGGCATTCAGCATATTTTTTTACATGATTTTTTGCTCTGTGCCCAATAGCCTAAGCGATCGCACTTTGTTTTGTCAGTCGGTTGAGGTCGGCAATTTTATCTGATGCGGTTGGAAGAGTCGGGTAAAAAGTCGGATGGTATTCTTATATTCTGTTTAAAAATAGATGTTTGATTAGTAATTAAATTGGGAAATATAAATTAATAGTTTTAAGTTTATTTAACCTATAAGTTAATGAAAAAATCAGGTGCATTACTAATTACAATTGCAATATTGGGACTGTTGTTACAAGGCTGCAACAAATATAAAGTCTATTGGATGCCTTCAGAAGCAATGCTGCCAAATGTACAAACAAAAGATAAGTTGCTAGTAGACACATCTAGCTACTATTCCCAAGTTCCACAAAGATATGACCTAGTATTATTTTCACCTACGGAACAGCTTAAAACAGAACAATATAGTGACCCCTTTATTAAGCGTGTAGTTGGTTTACCTGGAGAAAAGATAGAAATCAAGGATGGGAAGATTTATATAAACAATCAATCTATACAAGAGAATTATATTCTCAATGGACAGAAAACATTAGTTGATATTTGTCCATTAGAATATACACCTTATCTATCAAAGCCTGTCACTATACCTTCTAACTCGTACTTTATGCTAGGTGATAACCGCGAAAAAAGTTATGATAGTCGCTGTTGGGGTATTGTCCCAAAAAATAATCTTATTGGCAAGGTAGTAAAAATTTTAAAGTATTAAATCGCTTGAAGTTGACGTTAAGCAAAGCGAAAGTCAATCTTGTGATAAATCTCCAAATTGCTGACGATAACGTTCAATTTGCTGTTGCGCTGATTCCAACCTTTCTTCTGGTGTTTGATAACGCTTTCCTTGTTGATCATACCAATATAAAACCTGACGTTGGATATTACCAGATATATATTGTCCTCTACCAATTCCTAAATTAATTTCTGGCATCCAAAAGGGTTCACCAATTTGTAGTTGATAAGTGCCATTAACTAGCCGATAAACTTCAAAAGGTTGATGGCGATCGCGTTGCCAATATTCTGGATTATAAATAATGTAGTATAGCACTCCTAACTTGGCATAAATGTCTAATTTAGTGTTGTATTCTCCACTGGGAGTTAAAGAGACGATTTCCAAGACCAGGATAGGTGCAGTATTGTCTTCTTCCCAAACAACATAACTTTTGCGAGATTTACCTGCTTTGCGGCGTTCTACATTTAAACTCAAGAATCCGTCTGGTACAATCGGCACTAGTGGACTAACCCCTGTAGTATGGTAAACACCCATATCTACACCAAAAAACCAGTCATTGCGGCTTGCCCAAATAAATTCCAGCAAAAATAAAAGCAGGTTTGGAATAAAATTCTGGTCTTCGTTATCCACAGGAGTATCGTCTGAACAAGGAAGTTCAGCACTGCTAGGCAGAGATTGGCGTGGGTCGGATTTCACCATAGATAATAATGGTGTTAAGATGACTGACCTATGACTTTCATTCTAAGCGATACGAACTTATTAAAACTTTTACAATAATCAAAATTCAACGCCCCAGCAGTTGCCAGGGCGTTATTTAAGCAGTATTACACCTCAAAAAAGCTATTTAGTTAGCGATCGCGCTCTCGCCAACTTTTATCTATATAGCGTTGGTCTCCCACCTCTGATACCTGGATAGAGGCTTTATAACCTCCTCTGATTCTGGTAGTGTAAACGCGAGTTTTGACCTTCACTTGTCTAGGATCTACTCCTACTTTTAACCCTTCAACGAGTACCCGACCGTCAAAGTCTTCATTGCTATTAATGCCCTTAAGCGCCAAAATTGTCGGAGTAATATCAACATTACTTGCGGGTGTCTCAATAGTTACCCCTTGTTTGAAATCAGCTCCCCAAGCAAAAAAGGTGTTGCGAACATTCCAAGGACTCATGCTGCCGTGACCACTAGCATTACCTGTGAGTGGGCCAGTTGTTCCACCGCTAGTTTCTGTAAAGTCGGTTCCCTCAACACCAAAGGCATTTTTATTTGATGTCCAAGGAAAAGTCAAAATGATGTCAGCACCTCGTTCTTGATTGAACTCATGGATAAGTTCCAAAGAGAAGGTTCCTGGAACCCAACCTTCTGGTTGAGGAGGGCGTTGCCAATCTTTTGGAGTAAATCTAGTATCAAATCGAGGTCTTTCTCCAAATGGTCTGCGTGCTGCGGTAAATAGAACACCACTCCAGTCTTGTTTTTGTAAGAAGTTAGCAATCTTTTCGATTTGTCTGGGATTACGATCTTTGACGTGCAGCAATACAGCCTGACTGCTGCTAGCTAAGACGACATCATCTGAATCTTTACCCAGCTTGAGTCCAGCATTAATTAATTCTTGTTGTACATTGACCGCAAAAGTCTGAACGCTGAAGCCATGATCTGAAATTACGAAAATATTAGTTCGGTTAAATAACCCCAGTTTTTTGAGCCGATTCAGAACTAGACCAATGTTGCGATCGTCATTGCGGATGACGTTGATACCTTCTGGAGAACCAGCGCCAAATTGATGCTGAGTGTGGTCAGGTTCGGTTAACCAGTTAAAAATTACATCCGGTTTTAGCTCTGGAAGTACATAATCTGTAAGAACCTTCTCAGTCCAGTCTACCGCTTCGTTATATTGGTCATCTCCATTGGTATCTTGATTAGCAGGAGCAGCACCAAAACGAGCGAGAATTTCTTGGTTGACATTAGCGGGGAATGCTACAAGTTTACCTGGGTCGAAATATCCATTAATCAAAAAGCCAACATTATTAGTGATAGAACGGGGATTGAGAAGAAGTGTGCTACCTGTTGAACCAGAACTAATTGCAGCCAATTTCAGACCGTTTTCTTGGAGATGTTCACCCAAAGTTTTGACAAAAACTAACTTTCCATCAGTTACTTCATCTAGTTTTAGGAGATTAGTATATTCGCCTGTGCTAAATGAACTGGTTGGGTTCACTTGCGGCACATACATCGAGTTGCTGACAATGCCATTTTTACCTGGATAATATCCTGTACCGATCGCTGTTGCGTTAACGCGAGTCACCGTAGGGAAAACAGCATGACTATTAACATAATTGACACCCTCTTGACGCAAACGATATAGATTAGGCGTGTTTTGGGGATTAATGGAATCGGGGCGCAATCCATCTAAAATAAAGACTAAATTGAGACGAGCTTGACCAGGCAGTATAGAGTTAGGCTTTTTGTGGTGGTAGGTTGTGTCAGCTAGAGTTAATGTATTCTGACGTAATAAGTATTCTCCTGCACCAAAAGTAACAGCAGACATCCCAATAACTAATCCACCTAGAAACAAACGCCGCTTGAGCGAGTGTGTTTTTACTTGTCTTTGGTTGTTGTTCATACAATCTCTTTTTGACGATACAGCAGAGTAGCGGCGATCGCTGCTTCTAAAACAAGAAGGCTAGAAAGCAGCTTGAACAGAAACAGGAAAACTCAGTAAATTTTGTTTTCTTTGTGACAAAAAAAACTGTTAAATTCACTGTTTCTTCTTTGTGGTTGATTTTGCAAGTTTTGTTTTAACGTCTATTTACCAACGACTTAACTTTGAGTTAAGTCTGGATTAAAAGCCAACTTCATAAACAAAACTTTCAGTGCGGTTTCATAAAGTCGGATTCACAAAAATTTATCCGAAAAATTAAGAAACTAAACTGTAGAGTAACTATAGTTGCTCCTAAAATTTGAACTAAACTACCCTTGTCGTGACAAAATGAATGCTGAAGCGGCATTAGCATGGTTAGACACTATCATTCCTGCTCAGACCGGGGAACGGTTGAGCGATTTGCAAAAAGTTATTCTTCAGCAAGTTTGGTTGGGTAAAAAATATTTAGATATCGCCAACGATTATGGCTGCACTGAAGGACATGCTAAAGATGTTGGTTCACAGTTATGGAAGTTGCTTTCTCAAGCACTGCGAGAGAAAATTACCAAAAGTAATTGTCGAGCTACTTTAGAACGTTATTTAAGAAAAACCAGTATTTCTAGTTTGCTTGATTATTCACGATCGCCTCAGCCTTCAATCTCCGCAAAACCAGAAGATATTAATTTTATTGGACGACAAGAAGCGATCGCTCACCTAAATACTTTAGTTGCTCAAGGGTCTAAAGTCATCGTTATCCAAGGTGAGGGAGGCTTAGGCAAAACTACTCTCGCCCAGCAATATCTACAAACTCAGGGATTTGATTTGGTTTTAGAACTGCTGATGGCCAAGGAAACTCCAAATATTACCTCTGCGGAACGCATTGTAGAAGAGTGGTTAAAACAGGACTTTCACGTAGAACCAGGGGTAGAATTTGGCGTAACTTTGGGAAGACTGAAGCGCCAACTTCATACCCGACGCGTTGGGGTGTTAATTGATAACCTGGAACCAGCCTTAGATCAACAAGGACAAGTGATTGCTCTGCATCGCAGTTATGTGGAATTATTACGGGTTTTAGCTGATGCAAGAGTGCAATCTGTCACCTTAATTACAAGCCGCGATCGCCTCTGTGAACCAGGGCTAAATGTAACTCATTATCGGCTTCCGGGTTTGGATCAAACTGCGTGGCTACAGTTTTTTAGTAATCGCGGAATATTGATTGATCTATCAACCTTAGATATTATGCATCGCACCTATGGGGGCAATGCCAAAGCGATGGGTATTCTCCGCGGTTCGATTCAGGAGGATTTTAATTATGATATGGTTGCTTATTGGCAAGAAAATCATAGCGACCCCCTCGCAGTCACAGACTTAAAAAATTTAGCAGTTAGTCAAATTAATCGTCTGCAATTCCTCGATCTTCAAGCCTACCGTCTACTTTGTCGCCTGGGATGCTATCGTTACCAAGATGTCCCTACCATCCCATCTTTAGGACTGTTCTGTTTATTATGGGATGTGCCACCAAGTCAGCATCGCCAAATTATTACTTCTTTGAAAAATCGCTCTTTGGTGGAGTGCCATCAAGGTGAATATTGGCTACATCCGGTAATTCGAGCCGAGGCGATCGCTCGCTTACGCACTAGCAATGAATGGCAAATTACAAATCACAAAGCCGCAGAATTTTGGACGGCTAATGTCCAAAAGATTGAAACCTTTAAAGATGCTTTACAAGCTTTAGAAGCTTATTATCATTATATAGAAATTCATCATTTTGAGTTAGCAGGCAAAGTTATTCTTAAAAGTAGAAATAACCAATGGCAACAGTTTTTACCACTTGGAAGTACGCTGTACCGGATGGGATTGATTCAGCCTGTATTAGCTGCCATTACTTTAGTTATTAATAATATCAAAAATGACGAAAAACTCAGTGAACTTTACAATATTTTAGGCGATTTGTATTGGATAACAGGTAAAATTCATCAGGCGATCGCCTGTCAAGAAAAAACTATTACTTTTGCTGCTCAATCATTTAAATCTTTGCTTTTACAGCCAGACAATAAGCATCATGCCTACTATCTAAGAATGCTAGAGGTAGATTCCTTATTAAGCATTGGTCTTTACAAAATAGATTTGTGGGAATTAAAGACATCCGCAAAGTTATTTCAGCAGGTGATTGACTTGGCTCAAAATACAGATCATCATCGCTGGGCAGAAAAAGCTTTTGTGTGTCTAGCCTTAGTCAATTCTTATTTAGGACTACATGATAGTGCCTGTTCATTGGCAGATATAGCTTATTGCGATATGACAAATGAACAGATTACAGAACAGACGGGGAGATTTGCCTATTTTATGCAAATTGTAGGGCAAACCTACGTCAATTTAGGAGATTTTACCAAAGCTCATCAAATTTTTGACCAGGCTTTAATTTTTGCTGAACAAAGTCATTATTTACAAGTAAAAGCTAAAACTCTTAACGGTTTAGCAGAAATTTATCGGCAACAATCTCAATTTGAGTTGGCTCTTAATAATCACATAGAAGCAATTGAACTTTTAGAAAAAATTAGTGCTAAGTGTGACCTAGCGGAAGCTTATTTTCAATTGGGTTTAACTTATCAAAAAATGGCTAAATTCGATCAATGTCAGATAAAATTTCAGCAAGCAATACGGTTATTTACTGACATGCAAGCCCCACAACAAGTTAAAAAAGTTTGTGCTTATTTTCGCTAGGTTGAGCGAGAAATCAAATTACAGTTTTAACTGTGCTGTAAAAATTCTACTTTGGGCAATAATGGGTCAGTTACAATACCCACACCACTATAACCCCATCGCTTTAACAAACTGCCTAACTGCGTACCAGGAAGAGATTCTACAGCAAAGCGATTCGCCACTTCTGCCGCGTGGGTGTTGAGATAACTTAAAGCATCAAAGTGTTCCCGAAACAGCAATAAATAACTCGATGTTTCAGTATTAGGACGAGCGATGAGATAACGGCCGTCAGCTTGCGATCGCACTATGTAATAAACTTCAGACAGCATGGAAACTAGATCCAAATGGACAAGAAAATTAAGATTCCAACCGAATCCGCGGGTCAGCTACCTTTAATAACAAGTCTGCCATTAAGTTGCCTACATTCAGTAATACCGCACTCATGACTAAGCTAGCCATAACTAGATACTGGTCTTTAGCAATTACCGCTTGTAAGGTCAACCTTCCTAAACCCGGCCAGTTAAAGAATTGTTCAGCAATAAATGCACCACCTAATAAAGCTGCTAACTCAAAACCCAACAAAGTGATTAACGGGTTAATGGCATTGCGGAGGGCGTGAACATAAATTACGCGATTTTCTGGTAATCCTTTCGCACGAGCCGTTTGAATATAATCTTGACGCAAAACATCTAATAATTCACCGCGAGTTATCCGCTGCAAACCAGCAAAACTGGTGATACTCAAAGCGATAGTAGGTAAAATCATGTGCCAGCCGATATCAATAATTTTACCAAACCACGATAAGTCAGCGTAATTGATACTGGTCATACCACCCACCGGGAACAAAGGCGAAGTCATCTGAGCAAATATGAGTAAGAATAAAGCAGTGATAAAACTGGGAAAACCTTGTCCAGCATAGCTAATCACTTGTAAAATTCTATCTCCAGCGCGGTTTTGCTTCACAGCAGCAAAAATTCCTAAGGGAATAGCCACCGCCCAGGTAAAAATTAAAGAAGCGATCGCTAACAGCAAGGTTGCTGGTATTCTTTCCCATAACAAAGAAGCTACTGAGCGTTGATAAACAAAACTTGTGCCAAAATCTCCTTTTGTCAAGATTCTCCACAGCCATAGCCCAAATTGTTCCGGCCAAGACTTATTCAAACCAAACTGTTGTCTAAGTTCCTCAATTCGTTCTGGGGAAATTTTTGGGTTTTGCCGCAAAGTATCTACATAATCCCCCGGAGACAATTTCATGATGAAAAATGACAGCGCTGTTGCTAAAAGCAAGGTAAACAACGCTTGCAATATCCGCTTCACCACATAAATAAAAGTCTCGCTCGTAACTAAGCTGATAAGCCAGTTCCGACTTGTCTCCAAAGAAATTTTCGTAGAAGTCATTGATTCTTTTTCAATTACTAATCACTAATATTCAACAAGAGAGATAATTGGCACATCTGGTAGATGTTTACGCCCTTGTAAATCCCGTAGCTCGATAATAAACCCAAATCCCACTAGTTCACAGCCAATCTTTTGTAATAATTTTGCTGTGGCACTGGCTGTCCCACCTGTGGCAATTAAATCGTCTACAATCAAAACTCGGCTACCTGGATGTAAAGCGTCTTGATGAACTTCTAAGCAATCAGTACCATACTCCAATTCATATTCAATTGCATGAACGGCTGCTGGTAATTTGCCCTTTTTGCGTATAGGGATAAAACCAGATCCTAATTTATAAGCTAGAGGAGAGCCGAAAATGAACCCCCGTGACTCCATACCTACAACGTAATCTACCTTGAGTTCAGCCTCTGTGCATTTTTGTGTAAAAAAGTCAATAGTATATCGCAATCCGACTGGATCGCGCAGTAAAGTAGTGATATCTCGAAATAAAATTCCGGGTTTGGGAAAATCTGGGATGTCGCGAATTAAAGATTTTAAATCCATAAAACTAAGTAATAGGGCATGGGGCATGGGGCATAGGAAAAAGGAATCGGGGCAGAAGAGAAGTGCGGTAAGGCAGCGCGGTCTTGGGGGTTTCCCCCATGAGTGACTGCTGCACCCCTTGTGGGTCTTGGGGTCTCACGCCAGTCGCCTCAAGTCGGGAAACCCGCCCACAGCGCTGGCTCCCCAAATGGAGCAACTTCGGGGTGCGGGGTGCTGAGGGGAATGAAGAAAAATTACCTCTTTCTCCTTTTCTCCCTGCTCCCTGCCCCCTGCCTTTTCTTTCCCCTGCTCCTCTGCCTCTTATAGAGTCCCAAATTCTGTATACCTGAAAAATCGTACACTATAATGTCATACGCTTGGGGTTGAAGCTTCTATTGCATTATCCATTGACGATACTTAGAATCTACACCAAGCTAAAGATGGACTTGTATTAACAAACAAAGAGAGTAAACTTATGTTTTAAAAATCTGGATTTCAGTAGATGAAAATCTTTAAGTAGAACAAGTTAAGTAATGTATATACCCAGGCAGTCTCAATATTGCTGTAAGTCTCATGTTCTTCTTTGGCTGCTGATCTAAAGTTAGTTTTTACTAGTTTTACCTAGTCTGTTAGAACCGCACAAGGTATTTTATAGAAATGAGTGTCTCCGCGAGCATCACGCCGTTCAACAGTCCAAATTCTCCATCATTGCCCATGATTTTGGACACTTTACCAGATCCTGCGATCGCAGGACAGACATGTTCACCTAGAACTAGGCTACAAATTGATTTAATTTTACTGGCAATCGAAGCTTTAGAGCTTGGCAGTTCTGAAGCGATTTTAGCTTTTGCTGAAGAGTTGGAATTGAAAGGAATTATTAAAGATCGAGTAAATTTATGGCGGATGCGTAGTTCTAACCCCATGCGACGAGCGCATATCCGCCGACCTTTAACCATTATGGAAGCAAAAGCTTTGGTGGTCATTGCTTGCTACATTGCCCGGCGTTTAACAGTCGTAATTCGCCAAATGCTCATGCTCTGCCAGCAAATGAATGAAAAGCAAATACCGCTAGAACAAAATTTACGTCTATCAAATTATCTAGAACGGTTTCGAGTTCATTTTAAGAGTAGGATGAATGTCCGCCGTTCTGGTTTTTTGGCGTTAAATTCTGATGAAAAATTAGATGAGTTAGCTATAAATTTGTTAGGACAATTATTATTTTGTACTGGTACAGCTGGAATGCAGCGTTTCTGGATCAGTCTTTTTGACGGTGAAGTAGAATGAATATCCAACGTAAGTACAGTTTGCCTAATTGTACACTGCTTTTAGAAGGTTTAAGCGATGCTGCAAGATCGGCACAATTTCAGGAATTGCGCCCTGAACTGTCAATTTTAGTGAATGCAGAATGCTATTTCCCTAATTATAATCAGCCCTTGGTTGGAGGACGGGAATTTTTTGAAAGCTTGGTCAGGGCAGTTAGCGGCTATGCCCAAGAATTTTTGAGCAATGTGCCAAATCCGCAAGCTCACAATGAAGAATCAGAGCTTGTAGAGCTACAAAAACTTAGTGTTAACAGACATCGGTTAATTGTGCATTCTGAAGCCAATTCAGAAGGTTTGGCATCTAATGGCAACTCTCACAAACAGCCTATTCAAATAGATTTGAATACGGTGCAACTATTTGATTTAGTAGAAGCTGTAGATCAGTTTTTTGCTGATTCTCAAACATTACCAGAGTTATCACTAGAATTACAACCAGTCACCAGACGTTATGGTGGTGCTAGTCAAGCCTTACTCAAACAGGCAGTACCTGCAAGTGTTGGAGTTTCGAGTTTAGCAGTTGCAGCGATCGCTTTTAGTTTGATTCCAGCTCCAGAGGTGCGCCCACCCCAGCCTAAACCAGAGGAACAGACTAACTCTGCAACACCTAGCACCAGTCCTTCAGTACCTCCAACAACAGCACCCACAGATACTGCAACTCCTGCACCGACTCCCATCGCTGTGGCAACTCCCACACCCGGTACACAACCCGCAGTTAAAGATTTAGAAGCACTTTTAAATACAGTTAATGAAATTACTGATCCATCTCAGCTACGGGTTTTGAATCGCCAAGTTTACAACCAAATTAATCCGGCTTGGAATAATCGCTCTGCATTGAAACAGGATTTAATGTATCGTGTGGGTGTAGCTGCGGATGGTGCGATCGTTGGTTATAAAGCGTTAAATAAAGATGCGAACCAAGGGATAGAACTAACTCCTTTGCCTAACCTACTTTATAATCCTGCTAAGCGTCCTGCCATTTCTAATGAACCAATTGCTCAATTTAAAATAGTTTTTACTAACCAAGGTGTGTTAGAAGTTAGCCCTTGGCGAGGATACGCTAGAACTCCTGAAGTGATCGGTGCAAGAATTACTGAGCCGAAGGCAGTTAAAAGTTTAAACCAAAAGCTTTATAGTTCGCTTCGTCAAAGTTGGGGCGGTACTCCTACCTTCAAGCAAGATTTACTGTATCGGGTAGCAGTTAACAAAGATGGCACGATCGCCGACTATGAACCCCTTAATCAATCTGCTTTTGATTCTTTCCGCGAAACACCCCTACCGAAGATGTTTCAAGCACTTTACGGCTCAAATCTAGCTGCTCCTAACAATAAAGAGCCTCTAGCTCACTTTCGAGTTACATTCAAACCTAGCGGCAAACTTGAAGTAACTCCTTGGCGAGGATACCAGTAAGAGGCAGAGGAGCAGGGGAGCAGAAGAGGCAAGGGAGCAGGGAGCAGGGAGAAAGGGAGAAATATTAAAGATTAGGTACAAATTTAAGGCATTTTCTTAACTCCCCTCTGCACCCTGCCCCCTGCCCCTCTGCTTCTTATGCCCTCTGCCCCATTATCTTGTAATCCTCCCCATATAATTGCCCCACAACTGAGCTGCTTGAGCGCTGCTGCCGAGTGTGGGTGAATTATTGTCATTTCCTAGCCAAATACCAGTCACAAGTCGTTGGCTGGGAATAAAGCCAATAAACCATAAATCCACATTTTTATCAGTTGTCCCAGTTTTACCGGCTTCCCCTAATCCAATAGCAGCACTACGACCAGTACCTCTTGTGACGACTCCACGCATTAAACTAGTCATTTGGTCTGCAACACCAGTTGATAAAACTCGTTTGTTCGCATCGGGATTTTGTTGGAAAGTATAGACAACACGGCAGGTTTTTAAATCTTTGCGATCGCTACAGTCACTGCTGTCTAAAATTCTATTAATTGCATGGGGAGGATTCCACTCACCACGATTACCAATAGCGCCAAAAGCACCAGTCATTTCTAAAACATTAACCACACTCTGACCCAGCACCAAACCAGGAACCGGATCTAGGCTTGACTTGATGCCTAAACGCTTTGCCATTGTCACTACTTTATCTAGTCCTATATCTCTGGCAACTCTTAGAGCAATGGGGTTTTCTGAAAGCGCAAGTCCAGTGGCAACATCCAAGCTGACATCAGCACCAGCACGGCAAGGTTTGTAGGTAAAGCCTTGCCACGTTAAAGGAGCGCAAGAATAATTTTTGGATGGAGAAATACCTTTTTCAATAGCAGCTGTGTAAGCAAAAATTTTGAAGGTAGAACCTGGTTGTCTTTGAGCTTGAACAGCACGATTAAACTGACTTTTTCTATAATCAGTTCCGCCTACCATAGCCAGAATACTACCAGTTCTAGAATCTAGAGTGACGATCGCTCCTTGAGAAAACCTAAAAGTTGAACCAGCATTGCTCACTGAATTACGCAACGATGTTTCTGCTTGAGCTTGAATTGCCGGATTGAGATCGGTTTCAATGATATAGTTTCCTTCGTTTGCTGCTCCTGCACCCAAAATTGATTCCAGTTCTTGGAACACATAATTATAAAAATAAGGAGCAATAATTTTCGCCTGTTGTTCGCAGACTTTGGGGCTAATTTGGACAGTAGAACGCCTAGCTCTGTTTGCCTGTTCTTGCGTAATTTTACCCATCTCCTGCATCCGTTTAATCACACGGTTGCGGTATTCAGCTGCTTCTAGTTTATTTGGGCCATCTCCACAAAAATCAAAAGCATTGGGGGCAGGTAAAATTCCGACTAAAGTCGCCGCTTCAGCAAGAGTTAATTCTTTAGCTGATTTTCTAAAGTAATACTGGGCAGCATCTTCAAAACCAGAAGTATCTCCACCCAAAAACACCCGATTTAAATAAGTCAGCAAAATTTCATCTTTGCTGTAAAAAGTTTCTAACTTCAAAGCAACTATTGCTTCTCGCAATTTGCGTCCTAAGGAGTCCTGAGTACCAACATAGTCACGGAATAAACTGCGGGCTACTTGCTGGGTAACAGTGCTGGCTCCTTGCTGCACATCTCCACTACGACTGTTAATCAACACAGCTCGCAAAATCCCCAACGGATCAACCCCAAAGTGCCAATTGTATCGACTATCCTCTGATGCCACTACAGCGGTAGGCAAATAAGGACCAAAGTCTTGCAAACGCTTCATATCTACGTGAGAAGTAGTCCGAGGCTCACGCAGGGGGGTAGCGCCATCACGGGCGTAAACGATTATAGGAGCGCGAGTCGCTGTAGGTAAGGGTCTGACAGAAAACTTCGTCCATTCAACGCCAATCACCAATGCGAAAAGGGCACTTGCACCGCCAACGCCATAAGCAGCTAAAGTTGCAGCTTTTTGGTACCAAGGCGGTGGATCAACGTATTGCAGCCGCACTGAAGCAGCAAGTTCTGGTGGTCCTAATGTGAGAATATCGCCATGACGCAGTTCTAAGGAAGTAACCCGTCGCTTACCACGATAAATGCCATTAGTGGAGTTTTCATCTTTGATGACGAAAACAGGGGTGCGCTGAGTCGAATCTCGTGAGAGTGACAGGTGAATTTGGCTAACAACTGGGTTGCGAATGACTATATCGGAGGATTTAGAACTGCGACCAAGTATATAGCGATCGCCCAATAACGGATAAATTTCTGCCTTATCCGCCCCCGCATCCTGCACCCAGATTTCCGGTACTTTGGCATTAGGCTTGAGCGCCAGTTTGGAAAAGTCAACCCTAGCTTGAATTGTATGTACTGCTTGAGTCAGTTGACCAAGTAACGTTTGAGGCTTTTGAGGAGGTTGGGGGGAACTCATTGGCTAATCACATCATAGTTAATTTAGTGAAGAATCGGACGAATAACAGTCTCAATATAGGTCTTCCATCATTTTACTCATAAGCTTAAGAAGAAATTAGTTATACGGAATTATTGCCGATTCAATATTAACACCAAAAGAATCTTTTTTCAGAAAATATGGTGAGACGCGTTGTTCTTTTTTTTACATAATTTAAAATTTTAACTCTGACTTTATAATGCTTATTTTAGCTACAGTTATTTGTTGTATAAAAAGATGTAACAATTTTGCTTTTGTATTTCTACAAACTAACAATTAATACACAAACGATTTATAATCTACAGTTTTTACATGTTGATGCACTTTACAGCAAAGATAAACATCTACATTTAGGAAGATTTTCTAGAATGAATTGTCTGGTTTAATGGGCTGGATGTTCCGTTTCCGTTGAGGTTAATTTCAGAATGAAGAGAAAATCTCTGACCTTGATTGGTACAGCTCTGACTTTGGCATTCACCGCTAATGTTGCTGCTGCTCAATCCAGTAAGTCCTACTTAGCCCAAGCTAGCGACTCATCCACGAGTTCAACAACGGAAATTGAACTATCACCAGAAGGATTTAAAATTCTGTGTGAGAAGTCTCCTTTAAATTCCCGTTGTCCAGGTGGTACAGCAGTTACACCTACTAGCACCCCCGGTGATACTACAGTACCAGCCACCCAACCTTCTGATAGCAGTACTCCTGAGAATATGACTGCGCCAGAAACCCCGGTAGCACCTGATTCTACAACTCCTGACAACATGACTGCGCCGGAAACCCCGGTAGCACCTGATTCTACCACTCCTGACAACACAACTATACCAGGAAGCCCAATTACACCTGATTCGACTAGTCCTGGTAACTTAACTCCAACACCAGAAACTCCAGTAGCACCTGATTCGACTACTCCTAGTAACTTAACTCCAACACCAGAAACTCCAGTAGCACCTGATTCGACTACTCCTAGTAACTTAACTCCAACACCAGAAACTCCAGTAGCACCTGATTCGACTACTCCTAGCAACTTAACTCCAACACCAGAAACTCCAGTAGCACCTGATTCGACTAATCCTGATGGTATGACCGAACCAAGTACTACTTCTCCTAATGCAGTTCCAGACTCCAACTTGCCAACGACTCCCGCCCCAGGTAATTAAAAGTTAAAACACCATTTATTTGATGCGAATTTGTCGGCAAAGATAGTCGGTGCATCTGACATATCTAGTTTGAGAATTGGGCATAAAAAGAAAGATTTTTATCCTTTGTTATTAATGCCCGTTTATTAAGGTCTTGTACCAGTTGTATTATCTGGTGTGCAATATAAATTGCTAGATCCCTTTTTTATTCTTCGCATATAAGAATGAAAAGGGGTTTTAGGATAACTAGCCTGAGTTTTTCAACTCAGGCTTTATTGTTGTCTCATTGAATACTGTGAAGACACAATTAAAATTGCTATGAGAATAATGCCCAACTTGTACATTATTAGCAGTGCATAGGTGCTATGACCAAGGCTCCATCAAAGGCGACGGGAAACCCACTCCTTCAAGGGGTGTCCGTAATAGTCGCCCCGTCGCCGTCAGGTGTTAGTAGTCAGTTGTGAGTATCAAAAACAACTGACCACTGACAACTGACACGAAATCCCGTCCCTTCTAGGGGTGGGATGAGCTTAACCTTTCTTCCTTCGTGACAGACAGTTTACGATGCTAACGTGATCTATGATTTGAAGTTGGTGTTTTTTGTAAAGAGGCAATTAGTAAACAAATAATGCCGATACTGATAAACGAATCAGCAATATTAAATACAGCAAAATTAATCAATCGAAAATCAAGGAAATCCACGACATAGCCTAGAGCAAACCGATCTATACCGTTACCTATAGCTCCTCCCAAAATCAAGCCATAACCTAACTGATCCCAACGATTTAATACTGGGCCAAAGCAGGCCAGGGCTATCAAAACTAAACTTACTCCCAAAGATAGCCAACGCAACCACTCAACTTTTCCACTTAACAGACTAAAAGCTGCACCAGTGTTAGTGACATAGGTAATATGAAATATTCCTGGTAGAAGTGCTAGTGTTTGTCCCAAGTTAAGGGTTTGCACTACCCAGTATTTTGTAATTTGATCTAAGAAAAAAGCTATAAAGGCAGCTATCCAGAAAAGGCGGTTTTTTAAGCGCATGGCAAAATTAAAAGGGAACAGGGAACAGGGAACAGGGAACAGGGAACAGAGAAATTATCCCTAATTTTATTAAGGAACAAGTGTGTTTCTGTTGCCTTACGTTCCCAAGCAAATAACGTCAATAGTTAATGCAACTGACCACTGACCACTGACTACTGACAACTGACAACTGACCACTGACTAATAAAACATTAAATGTCTTAATAAATATGCTATTACGGTAACGGCACAAACTACAGCTAGTTGTCCTGGTACTGCAAACCAAGAGTATTTAAGAATTGCTTGGATTAAAGGTAGATTTTCTGTGCCTTTCCACTGAAAGATATAGCTAATAATCAAATAAGTAATCCCGCAGAGGTGAACGGTTAACAGGCCACAAATACAACTAAAAGCTAGAGTTTCTAGTCGAGGTCTGGCTTTAAAAGCAAATAATCCACAAATCCACGCTCCTGGAATAAAGCCTAATAGGTAGCCAAACTGAGATAATTTGATATAACCAATACCACCACCGTCGGCAAATACAGGTAGCAATGTTAAACCCATGACTAAATAGGCAATTTGTGAGAGCGCACCAGCATTTTTGCCCCCTAGACAACCTACCAATAACACTGCACCAACTTGACAGGTGACACCTAAAGAAAAAGTCTGGATTCCTTGCTGACTCCAACTCCAAGGAAAGGTGATACCATAGGCTTCTAAGAAGGTTCCACCCATTGTTAGGAGTAAGCCGATCATAGACCAAAGCAATTGATTGGAAGCGGCAAACATTTAATATAAGGCAAAAGAGAAAAGGCAAAAGGAAAAAATAATATTAACCAGTATAGGCTTCATTCTTTAACTTATAATTCGTACTGACACCTGAAGAACTTTTTAGCGATCGCTTCCTTTAAACTCTAGTGTTCCCTTTGCTATGCTTCCTTGGGCAATAATTTTATTAACTTGTTGATTTAATAACTGGCTTAAGGTTTGCCTAAACCAAGAGTAAGCGATCGCCTAAATCCCAAAACTTCTAAACATGAAATTATACTGTATTTAATCGTTTATTTACAAACTCTTGCTTAATTGATTAGCAATCAAATTTTCTAAGTACAAATCACTTATTTCTTACAAGCATTTTTATCTAACCGTATTTCTGAAGCGTTAGTATAAATATTATCCATAAACTGAAATCAGAAAATTTTTGAAATTTGCTTAAAGAAAGACGCTTTTTGGACTTTCTTAACCTTGCGTTTACCTTCAAGTCTATCCTTTAGCGGTATCTTAGAGACGCTCACCTGGTGATTGACTAAAAAATGACAGCGATGCTATCACGTTTGAATGTAGTAAAAACCCATCGCCTCACAGCTCCTATATCAGTGTTAGCACTGACAATTAGCCTAGCTGCTTGTGGCGGACAGCAAGCTTCAGACAACACTACCCCTTCTGGTACTGCTACAGATGCTACTGCCTCAAGTCCAGGTAAATTGGATCTTGGTGGCAACGTGTCATTGACTGGGGCAGGTGCTTCTTTCCCTGCGCCTTTATACGCAAGTTGGTTCAATGATTTAAACAAAAAATATCCCAACCTACAAGTTAACTATCAGTCGGTTGGTAGCGGTGCTGGAGTGGAGCAATTTCTCAAAGGCACTGTAGATTTTGGTGCTAGCGATGTGGCCATGAAGGATGAAGAAATCCAGAAAGTACCGCAAGATAAAGGTGTACTTTTGCTGCCCATGACTGCTGGTAGTATTGTATTATCCTACAACTTACCAGAAGTGTCGGAGCTGAAGTTACCAAGGGCAGTTTACAGTGATATTCTGCTAGGCAATATTAAAAGCTGGAACGATCCAAAAATTGCAGCTGCTAACCCAGGCGTAAACCTTCCTAATCAGCCCATTACAGTTGTGCATCGTTCTGATGGTAGTGGTACGACTGGTGTGTTTACAAAACACCTCAGCGCTATTAATCCAACTTGGAAGAGTAAAGTTGGAGAAGGCAAAACCGTTAACTGGCCTGTGGGAGTTGGTGCTAAGGGTAATGAAGGCGTTACCGCCCAAATTCAACAAACTCAAGGATCAATAGGTTACGTCGAGTATGGCTACGCCAAACAAAATAAACTGAAATTTGCGGCTTTAGAAAACCAAAGCGGCAAGTTTATTGTGCCTAGCGAAGAGTCGGCTGCTAAAACTTTAGAAGCAGTAACTCTACCAGAAAATCTCCGTGCTTTTATTGCAGATCCAGAAGGTGCAGAATCTTATCCCATAGTCACTTATACATGGATTCTGGCTTACAAAAAGTATCCAGATGCAGCCAAGGGTAAAGCTGTAGAAGCAATGATTGAATATGGTTTAACTGAAGGTCAGAAAATTGCTCCAGAATTAGGATATGTAGCTTTACCTGCAAACGTAGTTGCAAAAGTTGCTGCCGCTGCCGATCAAATCAACCCAGATTATAAAATTTCTGTGACTGGTAGTGGTAATAGCGCGAGCAAATAAAATTCAGGAATAGTCAATAAAAGTCTTTAATTAGGGTGGCCGTGCGAATTAGAACAATGTGACGTTAAAAAAGTCAACTGTCTTAAGTCTAAAAAATGATGTAGTGACAATTTTAAGAATCTGGTTTCCTCACACATTTTTCTCTGATTTAATCTTTAAATTCAGTAGTCATGGCTACAAATATCTCAAGTCTGAAATCAGCAAGTAAAAATCGGTCTGACATAGAAAAGTCGGTAGATAGAGGCTTTATTTGGCTGACTCGGATTTTTGCGCTGGCGGTCGCCGGCACTTTATTATGGATTGCAGTACAAGTTACAATTGCTGCTTGGCCTGCAATCCAACAATTTGGTATCGGCTTTTTAGCTCAAAGTACTTGGAATCCGGTCAACGATGAATATGGGGTACTGCCTCAAATTTATGGAACTTTAGTTAGTTCTTTTCTGGGTTTGTTAATAGCTATACCTATTGGTGTAGGTACTGCTGTTTTATTAAGCGAGAATTTTCTCCCAGGTAAGATACGGCTAGTATTAGTATTTTTGGTAGAACTTCTGGCAGCTATACCAAGTGTGGTCTATGGAGTCTGGGGCATTTTTGTTTTAGTGCCGATTTTAACCGACTTAGGCAAATGGCTGAATACTTATTTTGGCTGGTTGCCAATTTTTAGCACTCCTCCCACGGGGCCGGGAATGTTTCCCGCAGGGGTAATTTTAGCAATTATGACCTTGCCAATCATCACAGCGATCTCTCGTGATGCATTGATTTCCGTACCTTCAAGCTTACGTCAAGCAGCTGTGGGTTTAGGAGCAACTCGTTGGGAGACAATTTTTCAAGTTCTGATTCCAGCTGCCTTTTCTGGCATTGTTAGTGCTGTGATGCTGGCTTTGGGTCGAGCAATGGGTGAAACAATGGCTGTAACAATGTTGATTGGTAACTCTAACAACATTAGTCTTTCACTTTTAGCACCAGCTAATACGATTTCTTCTCTATTAGCTAATCAATTTTCCGAGGCTAGTGGTTTGCAAGTTGCGGCTTTAATGTACGCTGCTTTGGTTCTGTTTGTTTTGACACTAATAGTCAATATTATGGCAGAGTTTCTTGTGATCAGAATGAAGCGAATTTAGCATAATTGTGATTTAAATATGACTTCTCATTTTCCGCAAAGGAGTTTAACTCGCACTTCTACCTCTCCCCGGACACTGTTTAATACAGTGATGACTGTAATTGCATTTATTTGTGGAGTCTTGGCGCTTTTACCGCTGTTGGCAGTTCTTTCTTACGTCCTCATTAAAGGTTTTAGCAGTCTTAGTCTAAGCGTATTTACAGAACTACCGCCCGCACCCTTGAGAGAGGGAGGAGGTTTTGGTAATGCAATTCTGGGAACACTGTTAATGGTAGGAATTGCCGCATTAATTAGTATTCCCTTTGGTGTAATGGGAGCAATTTATTTAACAGAGTTTAGTTCTGGTAAAGTAGCTAGGAGTATACGTTTTGCTACTAATGTCCTCAGTGGAGTTCCTTCGATTATTGCTGGGGTATTTGCTTATGGAATTGTAGTTTTAACCTTGGTAAAACTCAATTTAGGTTCCTACTCAGCCATTGGTGGAGGATTTGCATTAGCAATTTTGATGTTGCCCATTATTGTAAGAACCACTGACGAAGCCTTACAATTAGTATCACAAGATTTGCGACAAGCATCTTTAGGGTTAGGAGCAACTAACTTTCAAACAGTGACCCAAGTTGTATTGCCATCGGCTTTACCAGCAATTGTAACTGGTTCAACATTGGCGATCGCCAGAGCAGCTGGAGAAACTGCACCTTTACTATTTACTGCTTTATTTTCACCATTTTGGCCTAAAAGTTTATTTGAGCCGACAGCTTCCTTAGCTGTTTTGGTTTACAACTTTGCTATTTCTCCTTTTCAGAATTGGCAGTCATTAGCTTGGGCAGCGTCTTTAATTTTGGTATTGATGGTTTTGATCACCAGTATTATCGCGCGCTGGGCAACTCGCCAGAAAGTTCATTAAATATATTTTCCCAGAGCGCATTTTTCATCCCTAACACTTACATTCTTTTTATGGCTACCAATATTAGCACCGCTAATGGCACAGAAACTGTTTTACGTACAGAAAACCTCAACATTTACTACGGCAACTTTTTAGCTGTACAGAATGTTTGGCTAGATATTCCCAAACATAAAGCGACAGCTTTTATTGGCCCTTCTGGTTGTGGTAAAAGTACCTTATTGCGATGCTATAACCGTTTAAATGACTTAATTGAATCATTTCGAGCCGAAGGTAAAGTTACTTATTACGATAAAAATCTTTATGCACCTGACGTTGATCCAGTAGAGGTGCGTCGGCGAATTGGGATGGTATTTCAAAGACCTAATCCTTTTCCCAAATCAATTTATGACAATATTACTTTTGGCGCTAAAATCAACGGCTACACAGGTAATATGGACGAACTAGTAGAACGTAGTTTGCGACAAGCAGCTTTGTGGGATGAAGTCAAAGACAAACTGCGGCAAAGTGGCTTTTCATTATCTGGTGGACAACAACAACGTCTGTGTATTGCCAGAGCGATCGCAGTGCAACCCGACGTTATATTAATGGATGAACCTTGCTCTGCTCTTGACCCCGTATCTACTTTGCGGGTTGAAGAATTGATTCATGAATTAAAAGAACAATATACCATAGTTATTGTTACTCATAACATGCAACAAGCCGCGCGGGTGTCAGATATGACTGCCTTTTTTAATGTTAAACCTTCAGACACGGGAGGGCGTAGTGGCTATCTAGTAGAATACGATGCTACAGAAACAATTTTCAACAATCCTAAGCAAGAAGATACACGAGATTACGTCAGCGGTAGATTCGGTTAGGCGAAGAGAAATTTCTTAACCAAAATTTTGTCTAACTTGAAAGGGCTATTTTATAGTCCTTTTTTATGTTAATTGATATCAATGGTGTGAGATCCTAGAGACAGTCAACGGAGTCTGAACTAAATGGAACAACCTCGCAAGTCAACGGTCGTGATCACCGGCACATCATCGGGGGTAGGTTTGCAAGCTGCAAAAGCTCTTGCTCAAACAGGGCAGTGGTATATAGTGATGGCTTGTCGGGATCTCCCCAAGACTCAAGAAGCTGCTCAATCTGTAGAAATCCCTCCAGATAGCTACACAATTATGCATCTCGACTTGGCTAGCTTAGAGAGTGTTCGACAGTTTGTCAAAAAATTTCGAGAAAGTGGCAGGTCGTTGGATGCTTTAGTATGTAACGCCGCAATATATATGCCTTTATTAAAAGAGCCGTTGCGAAGTGTAGACGGATACGAATTGAGCGTTGCTACAAATCACCTGGGACATTTTTTGTTATGTAATCTGATGCTGGAGGATTTAAAAAAATCATCCTCTAATGATCCAAGATTGGTAATTTTAGGAACCGTCACCCACAACCCAAAAGAATTGGGAGGAAAAATTCCACCGCGTCCAGACTTAGGAGATCTTAAAGGCTTGGTAGAGGGTTTTAAAGAGCCTTACTCAATGATTGATGGGAAAAAGTTTGAGCCTGTGAAAGCTTACAAAGATAGCAAAGTCTGCAATGTATTAACTATGCGGGAGTTGCACCGACGCTATCACGAGTCAACTGGCATTACCTTTAGTTCTCTTTATCCTGGTTGTGTAGCAACAACGCCGTTATTTAGAAACCACTACCCGTTATTTCAAAAACTTTTTCCATTGTTCCAAAGATATATTACTGGGGGATTTGTATCTGAAGAGTTAGCAGGCCAACGAGTCGCAGATGTAGTAGCTGATCCTGCATACAAACAATCTGGTGCTTATTGGAGTTGGGGTAATAGACAAAAGAAAGATGGTAAGTCTTTTGTCAGAGAGGTTTCTCCCGAAGCCAGCGATGATGAGAAAGCCAAACGCATGTGGGATTTAAGCGAAAAATTAGTTGGAATTGGGAAAGTTCAGCCTGTATAACAGTTGTCAAAAGGCTTTAAGAAGACGTTGGTAACTGCTTTTTTTCTCTCTGATATCTCTGTCCTCTGCGGTTGATAAAATAATTTAACCGCAGAGGCGCAGAGTACACAGAGTAAAGATTTTAATAGGCAATTTCTTGACCAATATTTTACCTGGTTTGAAAGGACTAAAGTCCTGACTACAAAAGTGTGTCACTATCATGATTAATGAGACAGACTACTAGGGTTGAGAACATTTTCAGAATGATAAGTATTTTTAACAGCAGCACCAACCCAGTTACTAGCAATTGGCATTCGCCAACCAGTGCCAAAAGCCCGATCAGTAATTTTTAATCCTGGGGGTGCTTGTCGCCGCTTAAATTCAGCACGCGCCACCATCTGGATGACTCGGTTGACAATCGCCGGATCGTGTCCTGCGGCGATAATTTGTGCAGCTGATTGGTGATGATGAATCAGGCGTTGCAAAATGTCATCTAAAATTTCGTAGGCAGGTAAAGAGTCTTGGTCAATTTGGCCGGGTTTGAGTTCGGCGCTGGGTGCTTTAGTGAGGATATTTTGGGGAATAATTTCACGATCGCAGTTTAACCAATGACAAAGTGAATAAACGCGGGTTTTAGGCACATCAGCAATCACTGCTAAACCGCCATTCATGTCACCATATAACGTACAATAACCAACCGCCATTTCTGACTTATTACCAGTAGACAATAAAAGATAGCCAAATTTATTAGCGATCGCCATTAATAAATTACCCCGAATCCGGGACTGAATATTTTCTTCGGCAATACCAAATTCAGTTCCAGCAAACAAGTCAGCTAAGGTGTAATCAAAGGATTGCATTAATTCGCCGATTTTTAAGATGTTCGTTTCAATCCCCAAATTTTTGCTTAATGCTAAAGCATCGCTAACAGAATGTTCAGAACTGTAAGGCGAAGGCATCAACACACCTAAGACATTTTCTTTACCTAACGCAGCCGTGGCGATCGCTGCTACTAATGCTGAGTCTATTCCTCCACTTAAACCTAATACTACTTTAGAAAAGCGACACTTTCGAGCATAATCTTGTACTCCTAAAACCAAAGCCTGCCAAATTTCTGCATCTGATGATTCATATTCAGCTACTATTGTACTTGAGTGCAAATCTCGTTGGACTGCATCAAATTCTATTATTCCTAAATCGGTTGCAAAACCACAGGCACGATACATAATTTCACCTTGACGATTCAAAGCAAAACTACATCCATCAAAAATTAAGTCATCATTTCCTCCCACTTGATTAGCATAGATAATTGGTTGTTGAAAACGCACTGCACTATGCTTAAGCATGGCTGCTCGGAAGTGTTGCTTACCAACTGTGTAAGGCGATGCAGATAAATTTACGATTAAATCAACACCAATAGTTGCTAAATCAGCGATTGGATTTGCGACATAACTTCGTTTGCCCCAAAAGTCTTCATCATTCCATAAATCTTCGCAAATAGTTACGCCAATATCAATATTATCTAAAGTAAAATAATTAGCTTGTAAACTTGGTTCAAAATAGCGTCTTTCATCAAAAACATCATAAGTAGGTAACAACTGCTTATGAAAAACTTGTTTGATTTCTCCTGCTTCTAATAAAGCTATACTATTAAATAAAGTTTTACCGCCAGTAATATGGGCTTTTAAGTTTTCTTCAACAGTTCCTACTAATACAGCTAAATTTGATGGTAAATCTTGCGCTAGTTGTTGCAATTCGATACCCATAGCTTCCACAAAACTAGGATTTAGTAATAAATCTCTTGGTGGATAACCACATAAAGAAAGTTCTGGTGTTAATAATAAACGCGCACCTAGTGCTGCTGCTTGCTGTGCAGCCTCTAAAATTTTGCGGGCATTTCCTGGCAAATCACCAATTGTGGGATTAAGTTGAGCGATCGCAATTTTCATTGTATTAGTCAGTTGTCAGTTGTCAGTTGTCAGTGGTAAATATTTATTTTTCTGGACTCTATAATTTGGATTTAAATAAATACTAAAGGTTTATCTTTAAAGGGTGCAAAAGCTTGAGCATCAAACTTATACAAACTAGCCGGACGGCCAGCACCCCGTGACACTTTAATTCCGGTATCGCATAAAAATCCCAACTTGAGTAAACGCGCCCGAAAGTTAGAATAATCGGCGAAATTTTCTCCTAAAACGGTTGTATATAACTGATACAAATCATTTAAAGTAAATGTTTCTGGTAAAACTTCAAAAGCTACCGGACTATACTCCAATTTATTTCGCAGCCGCCTGTGTCCATAAGTCAAAATTTCATTATGATCGAAAGCTAATTGTGGCACTTGCTTAACTGGATACCAAGCAATACCAGTCACTTTATCAGCAATTAATTCTGCTTCCTCAAATCTGACTAACGCAAAATAACTAACTGATAAATAACGCACACCATAACTACTAACTTCTTCTCGTGGATCACGATTGGGACCGCCAAAAGTGTATAACTGCTCTAAGTAAAGATTGTTAACTCTAATTTTCTCAGCCATGATGCGATAAGCAGCATCTTCTAGAGACTCGCCTTGACGTACCAAAGTACCGGGGAGACTCCAATAATTTAAAAATGGTTCCTGCTGTCGCATGACTAACAGAACTAGTAGCCGATTCTGCGTAGTATCTACAGAAAAAATCACATTATCAACACCTACCTTGAAGTCAGCCAAAGGTTGTTGAGCGGAGTCGAAACAAGGTTGTTGATTTAGCGCAGTTGAAATCTTTTTGTGGTTACGTCCTCGCATTTGTACAAATGCTCTCGATGAATATAAGCAATAATAGGGGGCGTGAGAGCTTGAGCATCTCCTTGTTCACGATATGCTGTTGAAGATACATCTAAACCTGTGAGACTAGCGATCGCTGTTTTTCCTCCCAGAGACTGCACTGCCTCTAAGCTAGACTGATCTATTGCATATCCCGGACGCGGTATAATCAATAATTGGACTTGCTGTAACAAATCTTCAATTCGATACCAACGCGGTAGCTGACTCAGTAAATCTGAACCAATCACCAAGGTATATTCAGCATTCTTTCCCCATCTAAATTTAGCTTTTTCCACTGTTTCCAGTGTTTTCCAGCTACTCAAATCCTGTTCTACAGCAATATTGTGTAGTGGTACATCCATATTCGCAATCAACAGTCGCAGCATTGCCGCCCGATGTTCCAAAGGAGTTTGATGAGATTTAAATGGATTATCTGCTGCCCAAACAGCCACCCAATCATAACGCGCAGATAACCACCTGAGAATCTCTTGATGTCCAGCAGTTGGTGGGTCGGCACTAGTACCAAATAAAGCTATTTTCATAATTCGTAATTCGTAATTCGTAATTCGTTGAGGCTGTTTCCAGAATTTTCACCTTGTATTTACTCAATACGTCGATTTATTTTCATAGATTTACCTCTGTGTCGCGCCAGTTGCTACCCTGCGGGTTCGCCGTTAGGCGTTCTCGTAAGAGTAGCCGCAGAAGCGTCTACAAGTCGGGAAACCCGCCGACAGTCGCCTCAAGTCGGGAAGCCCGCCCACGGCGCTGTCTCCCCAACGCACTGGCTTCTCTGCACGGCAGTCACTCATGGGGGAAACCACGCCAGTTCCTACAAGTCGGGAAACCCGCCCAACGGACTGGCTCCCCAAGACCGTGCTGCCTTGCCTCTGTGGTTCGTTTCTTCGTCTTTTGAGTCAACTCTTGCAACGCTGTTGAAATCTCCACTTCCACAGCCACAGGATTATCCAAACGCCGTGTGTGTTCTGGCAAACTAGCAACAGAAGCAGTAGTACGTTGGCGAACTTCCGCTAAAGTTTCTGGCGGCTGCAATCTTTCGCCCTGCTTCATCACCACCTGCAACAAAGCTTGTTCGTCCACAAGAGGACTTTCTATAATTAATCCCAATCTGTCGGCTTTTACCTTACCTGCTGCAAACGACCGAAAAATCTGTTTGCGTCCTGGGTAAGTTGTTTTACCACTCGATTTTTTCATAACTGGGATGCCATCGATTTCTACAAGTTTGTAAACTCCATTAATTGGCGAACCTGTAACTAATCGTGTTCCCAAGCCATAACCGTCGATTTCTGCTCCGGCTGCTTTGAGTCTTTTGATTTCCCATTCATCCAAGTCACCACTAGCGAAAATTGACACCCCAGGAAGGAGCGATCGCACGTGCTGGGATAAACTAACTAAATCTCCAGAGTCTAACCTTACGCCAGTTAACTCTATTTCTCCAGCGTTGACTTGCTGAGCTAATCGTTCGGCAGCGGCAATGGTATCGTAGGTATCAATTAACAATGGCGCACCTGGAAAATATCGATGAAATGCGCTAAAAGCTTGGTCTTCAGTTCCTTCTAGTGCTGATAGCGCCATCACTAAAGCGTGAGCCATCGTACCACTTGGTTGCTGCCCCAGTTGTAGCGCTGCTAACACATTTGAAGTAGAGTCTAATCCACCTGCTAATGCTGCCCGTGCTGCCCACAAAGAAGCTTGAGGACTAAATGCCCTTCTAGTGCCAAATTCTAAAAGTGCGGCTTGCTCCCCGGCGACATCACGTAGCCGGGCTGCTCTAGTGGCGATTAAAGTTTGATAATTGAGAGTATTTAATAGATAGGTTTCTACTAGTTGTGCTTGCCATAGAGGCGCTTCAACTCGCAACAGTGGTTGATTGGCAAACACCGCTGTTCCTTCGGGTACAGCCCACACATCTCCAGTAAATCGCCATTCGGCTAAAAGTGACCAAAAGCGATCGCTTGCGCCAGCAAAGATGCCTGTAGCCTGTAAAGCTGCTATTTGAGAGGAACTAAAGCGAAATTTTTCTAAATAGTCTAAGGCTTGCGCCAGACCCATAGCGATTAAATAGCCGAAATTATCGGGCGATCGCCTGACAAATAACTCAAAGCTAGCCCATCTTTGTTCTACACCTTCACCTGTGTAACAAGCTGCCATTGTTAGTTGGTAAAGGTCTGTAAGCAAGCTGTAGTCAGCAGCACAGAGAGTTAATTCTTGGTTCTGGCAGTGGTCTAAGTTTGAGAAAGTTGTCATGTAAGAGCGTCCTTACAAGAATGCTTCTCCTATTATGGTAGAATTTACCATAAATAATGTCAACTATTTAGAACAATTTTGTTAGATATCACTCTTTAGAAGCAAATTCCTTGTATTTTAATACTAAATTATTCAAATATTTAATATTTTATAATAGTTTTTTTTATTAAAAATGTTAATCTGCCCTCTACTCTCCTGCTTCTTCGGTCAGCCGAAAGAAGGAGGAATGAGGGTTTTCCTTCTGACTTACTCACCGTTTGCCTAATGGAAACAGGACTTACGCAGAAATAACGTAACTCCGTCATTACGAGCGATAGCGAAGTAATCTACCCTAACGCTGGGATTGCTTCCCTACACTCCGTTCCGGTCGCAATGACAATATCGGCGTTGCGTAAGTCCTAGGAAAGTAAGTCAGAACAGCTTTGTGTTGATATGCGATCGCCTTCTCAATTCATCACTCAAATTCAGTTTCACAAAAGGTTTTTAACAAATCGATACAGTTAGCGATCGCTCCTAAATGAGCAATTTCATAGCCGTGGGTATTTTGTGTCGGAAAGGCCAAACAAGCAGCGCGGCCAACATGACCAAACTTCATCGCAATGGAAGCATCACTACCAAATTGGCTAAGTGTCACTAGCTGCACTGGCATTTCTAACTGCTTAGCACTTTGACGTAGTTGCCCATTTAAATTTTCATCATAAATTCCATAGGCATCTTGAGAAAGAATTACCGGATTTTTGCCGTCTTCAATGGGGTATTCTGGTGAAAGTGGGCAGATTTCTAAAGCGATTAAAGCATCTAAACGTTGGTTTTGGGTAAAAAACAATGCCCCAACTGCCCCCACTTCTTCTTTCGCTGACGCGACCAAATAAACATCCACAGCTGGCTGTTTGAGTCTTTGAGCCAAAGCTAACAAAATTGCCACAGAGGCTTTGTTATCCAGGGTATAACTGGCGATGTGATCCTTTAACCTCAAAGGATGCTTGCGATGTTTACCGACCACCATTCTAGTTCCGGGTCGAATACCAGCGGCTTCTAGTTCAGCGGTTGTAAGTTTTGTCTCAATCCAGGCATTTTCCCACTTGACGGCGGTATCTTCTTGCTGATTTTTTTGGGGCGATTCGTGGGAAACGTGGCGAGAGCCAAAACTTAAAATACCGTTGATGGTTTGGTGATCTCCCAATAAATCTACGACACCTTCACCGTAAACCCACGGGTAAGAACCGCCTAATTTACGAACTTCCACACGACCTTGATCACCAAGATTTTTGACAATTGCGCCAATTTCGTCTTTATGAGCAGTAATAGCAATTGCTCTGTCAGAATTTAACCCTGGAATTTTAGCAATAATATTATCAGCGCGATCGCACCAAACTTCTACACCCAATGCTGCAAATCGCTGCATCAAAAATTGGTTAATTTCAGATTCTACACCACTAGGAGAATGGTGCATTACTAGTTCTGCAATTATTTCAAATAGCTGTTCGTAATCCCACATCAAGATAATATGAGTTTAAAAAATAAGTTCAATATCAATATTTTTACCTACAATCACATACTTTAGAAAATGCAAGTCATATCCACAGAACAACCAAAGACTCCCCAACCACCAATATTCACTTCCTTTGCAGAGGAACGCCGTTATCGCCAGCAACGCTTAGCAGCAGCATTGCGTCTGTTTTCCCGCTATGGATTTGACGAAGGTATTGCTGGACATATTACTGCCCGCGACCCAGAACATCCAGAACATTTTTGGGTCAACCCTTTTGGAATGCACTTCGGTATGATTCGAGTCAGTGACCTGATCTTAGTTAACCATTTAGGTGAAGTAATTGCAGGCGATCGCCCAGTTAATCAGGCAGCTTTTGCGATTCATTCCCAAGTTCACGCGGCTCGTCCGGATGTAGTAGCAGCAGCTCATGCTCATTCTGTCTACGGCAAAAGTTGGTCTAGTCTTGGCCGTCTGCTTGACCCCCTTACCCAAGATGCTTGTGCTTTTTACCAAGATCATAGTCTTTTCAATGACTACACAGGTGTGGTTCTGGAATTAGAAGAAGGCAAACGTATTGCCCAAACCTTGGGCAACAATAAAGCCATCATTCTCAAAAACCACGGTTTGCTCACGGTAGGTCATTCAGTTGATGAGGCTGCTTGGTGGTTTATTGCAATGGAGCGTTCTTGTCAAGCTCAATTAATGGCAGAGGCTGCTGGTAAACCTAGCCCAATTCAACCTGAATATGCCAGTTTGGCACATTCCCAGGTAGGGTCACATTATCTCGGATGGTTTAGTTTTCAACCGTTATACGAGATGATTGTGCGGCAAGAACCCGACTTATTGGAGTAAAAGTAGACTTTTTGTGTTGGCGTTTTAGCACACCTGCCGCACCCAAAGCCCCAAGTGCTAACATTCCCAATACAGCTGAAGGTTCGGGAATTGCCGCTAAAGCAGCATTAGCAACTATGCTATGAGCGCGCGCTGTGGGATGAATTTCATCCCAATACAAGTACTCGTTTGGGTTATTACAGATTGTTTGAGCAACTCTATTCAAGCAAGGTTGAGTAAAATTTGTAAAACCTAAATTTGCTGGGTCACTAAACAGAGAATTAACATCAAGAGAGATAATATTTAAACCCAGTACCGGATTTTGGTTAAAACTTTTGATAAGTTGTGACAGTCCATCATTATGGTCTTTGGTTAGCTGATTGAGCCTCTCAGACGTATCAGGAATTAATTGATTTAAGTTCAGCGCTAATGGTGTATTACCCAAATTTGGCAAATTCGGTACTATAACGTTTTTAACCCCAACGCTAGCGAGGGTTTGTAACGCATTTGATATACTTGCTAAGGTTGTGTCAGGATTTACAAAAGGTATAAAATCTGGGGATTGGGTAGGTAGATAATCATTGGCACCAATCCAAAGTACATAGAGCGCTTCTGGATCAGCAGGTTGCAAAGCCGTCAATGCTGCAACCTCCTGGGGAAAACTCGGTAAGCCAGTTACGATTGTATTTACATCTGTAGTGGTGGCTCCACCAAAGGCAAAGTTTATACCACTTTCGGGGGTAGCACCATTTAAGAAATTAATATATGGAGTAGGAGCCTCTAAGTTCAGCTTTTGGGCCAGTTCATCTATCCAGATAGGGCCATTAGAAAAACGCCCTTCAAAATAAGGCGGAGGTGGAAATCCGACTCCTGTTTGAGGATTTAAAGTTAGATTGTATAAATTTCCTGTATCTGAAAGACTATCACCAATTACAGAAAGTCCAGTAAAAGCTTCAGCTTTCAGTGGCAAAGCCAGCGAAAAAAGGACAAATCCTGCCGCCATCAACTGCTTTTTCATACTCATTTTAACCGTTATATGATAAGTCTACGAGTTATCCAGGAAAGCGATCGCCAAGCCAAATACTCTGAATCAGCTTTATTTGCGTAATTTTATTTAATATAGATGGGAATACTAACGAGTACTATATAAAATTAAATAACTTTAAATCCAAAAATTTACCTGATTTTTATTATTCATATCATGTCCGGCTTATTAGTTATGAATCTCGCATCTGTGCAAAAACCTGAAAACTCTTTCTCTCCCTGCCCCCTGCCCCCTGCCCCCTGCGGTCTTAATGATAAGTCTTTACTCGAACACGATATCACAGGTCTTTTGTAAAGCAATTATAAAGTTTGGCTGCCAAAATACTGAAACAGGTCAACTAACAAAAGAATTAGTTTTGCGGAGTTTTCACCTTTAAAGCTTCAACAGCAGATATACCCTCACCTTGAGTTCCAAAATACCACAAAGCGGCTGCGGCTTCTGCACGAGTCACAGGTTTTTTGGGCTGAAATAATGTTGTATATCCAAACACCCGCCGAATATTCGATTGTTCGCCATTTTGAAAATCTGCTAACACGGCGCGTAAAGCCTTGGGGTCAATTTTTCCGACATCCTGGAAACCCCAAGTTTGTTTGACAGCATCTAAACTGGCATTAGGTAAAGATTGGCGAGTATCCAATGGTACTTTCCATAAAATTAATTGCTCCCGTATCAAGGGGGCATCAGGACGAAACAAAACTGCTGTAGAATCTCCTGACAAAGGACTAGGAATTAATCCAGCTTCAGCCAACCCTTGAATTTCGGGAAAATCTGGGTCTGTTTTTGACACATCACTAAAAGCCGATTGAGTGCTTTGTGCAGCTAGACGAATTTGCTTAGCTGGATTACTAGCATACATAGCATTATTAGTCGCAACTAGCCAACGAGCATATTCTCGGTGGGTAATAATTTTACCCGGTTCAAATTGGTTAGTTGAAACATTTGAGTTGTTCTTAGTTGTCTGAGAATCTATAGACAAAACACCCAAGCTGGCTAAATCTTGAATGTATTTCCGTAGTTCTTGCGGTGCTTTGTTCAGATCGCTAAATTGTTGAGATGCAGGTGTAGGTGTAGCAGTTTTTTGACCTTCAACTGTATTTTCTGGTTGTGTAGCTAAATTTGTCGGTGCTACAGGGCCAATGAATTGTGGATCACCTGGTTGAGGAGGGTTATTAGCAGTTTCGCCAGGGCTAGTGGTTGGGCTAGGTTGTGTTGTTGCTGTACTATTGGATGTATACTCAATTACTAAACTAGTTGCTGTTTGTGGTTGATTGGGTGTAGGGTTAGTGACTGATTGAGGTTGAATGGATACCTTTGCCAGCAAGTTGTTCAGACGCGCTTCAAAAGAGCCTTCCGCTTCATCTGTAGGCTGTTGCAAAATCTGCCAATTGTTCGTCTGAAACTGGTTACGATAAAAGCTAGTGATCAAATTACTGGGATCAGAACTTAACCAGCGAGTGGATACCTTATTTTCTGAGCCATTACTAGGTGTTACTTCCTGGAGTGTGGCGTTGGGATATAACGGGATCTCTTTAGGAAAATCTGTCGGTAACGCAAGTGTGGGTTGATTTTGTTCTGCTTGCGTTTCACCCTGTTGAGTTTCAGTAAAAATCGCCGGATTGTCTTGCAATCTAGGATCTGCTGCCAAAGACTGTTCTAAGTTTTTGGCAGTTGGAGTATTAGCACAGGCTGTTAAAGAAGAAAATAGAACAGCCAAACTCAATAAGATAGCTGGAGATTTATGGGGAAGCACAGGCAGTCAAAGAACGCGTGTCAATTCCTACCCTAGCGCAGACTGTCGATATTTTATGCAGCTATATGTATTTAGCTTTAGGTAATTTTTAGCAAAGATTTGCTTACATTTAGGATGAAGCTATAGTCTAGTGCTAAATGCCATATAGGAAAGCGATCGCCAACCGTCAAAAGTGCTAAACTGAGATTAAATTCCTCCTTAGCATCACCCAAAGGAGGGAAAATAAGAGGTCACTGGCGCTAGATTGTAAACAATCTGAAAAAATTCAGGGAATATTACTCAGATGGGGAAAGCAATACCTGGAAAACTTCAGTGCCAAGTATCTCCAGATGTTTAGCGTAAATTTACTATGCTTGGGGATCAAGGTTGTCAGCAAAACGATTGAGTATTACAACAATTTTCTTATGACTCTGCAAATTGAGTTTCTGGGGAAAATTTTACTTCGGTTGTTGTAGAACTGAAGGAAGTTTTAACAGTGAACATTAAACAGTAATGTATTTGGGTTGGAACTTCCCGACTGAATCAGTGAATAGTCAAAAGTAATAACTGATAACTGATTTAATAATTACTGGCTAAAAGTATACAAATAGCAGTAAATTTGTGCTTGTAGCACATTTAACTAGTCAGGTAAAAGGGAAACGTTTCTCGGTAAGCCTACTAAAGCTACACAAAGTCCTAGAACTTCTGTAGTTGTGGTTGGGACATTTAATTGTCTACACATAACTTGCATGTGACTAACATCTAGCTCAGTCAGCGCTTGCTTTCTGTCCAAGTAGAAAATTTTTCATTTATTACCTTGGAAACAAAGTTGTAACTTAAGAAAAATTAGGACTTATATTCAAGAGCCGAAGTGTTTTTTGGAGATGAGATGAGTAAAAAGCAAGTAAAAGGCCGAAAAAGATGTATATCATGTGAAAAACGCAGATCTGATAGGAGTATGAAGAATCTAAAATAGATATTAAATTGAAAAAAGAACGACCATCGACAACTGTCAGTCCATTTTACTTTCTGCAAAGCGTCGCCAGGTTGTTACCAGTGCTGAAACACGATTACATGCAAGTTTCCCAGGATCAGCCTATTTATTCTGAGGCTCCACTCCAGCTATTGCTGTTCATCGATGGACGGCCTAAGTCACGACAACAAGTACAGCGAATACGTGCTTACTTAAAAGAATTGCAGGCTGAGTATAATTTTGAACTTCAAATTATTGATGTCGGGCAACAACCATATTTGGCGGAACACTTTAAATTGGTAGCAACGCCAGCTTTAATTAAAATTCACCCAGAGCCTAGACAGGTTTTAGCTGGGAGTAATATCATTGCTCAATTGAAAAATTGGTGGCCACGCTGGCAAACAGCTGTTGATGCCTACTTAAAATTGCAAGAAGACTTACAAGGACGTATTGATGACAATAGTCGAATATCTTCTCCCAAATCAACAATCCGTTCTGTTGCTGTTTCTGCGGAACTCATGCGTCTGTCAGACGAAATTTTTCGTTTAAAACAGGAAAAAGATAAACTCCAGGAACAATTGCAATTTAAAGATAGAGTAATTGCTATGCTGGCACATGACCTCCGCAATCCTCTAACGGCTGCGGCGATCGCCATAGAAACCCTTCAATCTAATTACAATATAGAAACAGGAAATTTTCAGCGCTTAAAACCAACAATGACAGCGCATTTATTAAAACAAGCCCGCAATCAAACCAAAACAATTGACCGGATGATTGCCGATCTTTTACAAGTAGGTCGAGGCAACGATACAGAGTTGCCTATATTACCGCAAAAAATGGAACTAGGCCAACTCTGTTTTGATGTATTAGAGGAATTACGCGATCGCTACACCGCTAAATCCCAAAAAATGGAGACAGATATACCCCAGGACTTACCTTATGTATATGCCGATCAAGAACGTATACGTCAGGTGTTGGTGAATCTGTTAGATAATGCCATTAAATACACACCAGAAGGTGGCAAAATTAGTATTGCTGGGTTGCATCGCACTACTCAAAAAGTTCAGTTTAGTATCGGCGATAACGGCCCTGGTATTCCTCTAGAAAATCGCGATCGCATTTTTGAAAACCATTTCCGTCTGCAACGAGATGAAAAAACAGAAGGCTACGGCATTGGTCTTTGTTTATGTCAACGTATTGTTAGGGCACACTACGGTCAAATTTGGGTAGACACTGCCCCCAATGGGGGAGCATGGTTCCACTTCACTTTGCCAGTGTATCCCTCTTAGTCAATGGTCAAATCAATTAAAAATTAAAAATGTAAAATTAAGAATTAAAGACAATTAGTGGAGGCTTTGACTCGTACTCCTACGGCGAAGCGAGCTACGCGTAGCGTCTCCGTAATAAGCTTGATATATCTAGGTTTCAGCAGTTTTTAGCCTCCAAAATATCAAAGTCCCACTGACAACTGATAACTAATAAACACTCAATTAAGAACAATGCGATCGCGCCCTTCTGCTTTAGCGCGATAAAGTGCTGTGTCTGCCGTCACAATTAAATTTAAAGGTGAAGATTCCCAAGTAGGAATAATAGTAGATACTCCTATACTGAGGGTGACAGACTGACTTACCGTAGATCCACTGTGAGCAATTTGTAAATTTCTAACTCCCGCTTGTATTGCCTTAGCAACATGAATTGCACCCTCTGCATGAGTATATGGCATAATCACAGCAAATTCCTCACCACCATAACGTGCCACTAAATCTTGATGTTTTTGTGCCTTATGGCTTAAAACAGCGCCTACCTTTTGTAAGCAGAGATCGCCAGCCGGATGGCCATATTGATCGTTGTAAAATTTAAAGAAATCTATGTCGCATAAAATTAACGACAGGGGAGACCCCTCCTGTGCCAAATTAATCCACTGTGTATTTAGATAATCGTCAAAGCGACGACGATTAGCCAACCCCGTTAAGCCATCAACGTTAGCTAGTTGCTGTAAAGCCAAGTTTGCCTCTTCTAACTGTTTATATACTTGCCCTTGCTGCAACAATTGTCGTAACCGCTGGCGCAACACCGCCCAGTGAATTGGTTTAGTGACATAATCTGTCGCCCCTGCCTCAAAAGCACGGTCTACAGAATGTTCATCATCTAAACTTGTGATCATCAGTATCGGAGTACGTCCCCATAACTTTGAAATTACGGTATTACCCAAGCCAGAGTCAGTATCTAAGCTGGCAAGTGCTGACATCAAATTATTTTTAGCAATTTGGAGTAAATGTTTACAACAAGTAAACCCATCCATCACAGGCATGACAGCATCTAGCAAAACTATATCTGGTTTGACATTCTCATAAGCATCTAAACACTGCTTACCATCAGTAACCTCAACTACACGATAGCCTTCTTGTTCCATAGCTTTACGCAACAGCACTCGGATGGCCTTGTCATCATCAGCCACCAGAATTACTGGAGGTTGTTTAGAAAGAGAAAATGGGCTTATGCCTGACATGAGTTGCGTTCCACAGAAAATGAAAGTATCGGGTAGAGACAGACCAGAACCTGGCACTCGTAGCCAAATTGCTTGTGAAAAAGAGTTGTTTACATTTAGAACCTTACTCAAAGGTCTTATTTGATAGAAGACCAATGAAACACTAATGGTAAGTGAAACAATTGCTCATTTGTTACTAGACGGCAAGAATTAGATAGAGTATCCTTGCAAAATTCACATAATTTTTAAGTGTTCGATGCCACTAATCATTGGTTTAAAAATTTGTCTAACCAGGAAATTTCAGAAATATTTTGAAAATGTTCTCCGATGCGATTGCATAGAAAAAATTTTTTCTGCATGAGAGTTACAATTTTTAGCCAAAGTGTGTCTGCCTTCATAGCCTTCTGCTGTTGGACAATAAATTGCTCAATTGTTTGGAGTCGAAAAAAAGATAGATAACTATAGGACTCATATTTGATTTGGAGAAAAAACTTAGTACACCCTTAAATCCCTTTTTTCCTGCGATGCACTGAGTTTCGACTGCGCTCAACTACCGCGTAGCCGAAGTGTTTTCCGTTAAGAGTTCCCCGTTCCCTCCCTACGCAAATATGTTCATTAATCAAATCGGATTGATATAAGTTGCATAAACTATTTATTTAAAATTCAAAAGTAATGTTTACCTTTTGACGGCTTTGGTAGAAAATGCTACTCTTATATTTCCCCAATCGTATAGTGTAATTGCAATTTTGAAGCAAACTGAGCAAAACTTTAAATGTATACCTCAATTCTTTACTTTATATAGGACTCATATTTGATTTTTGAAAAAATTCAGTACACCTCAAAGAGCCTTGTTCCCTGTTCCCTGCGATGCACTGAGCGTAGCCGAAGTGTTCCCTGCTTATACAAGTAATTTCACCAAATCAAACCGGATTCCTATAGTTACTTTAGATACATTCTGAGGATAATATAAGCAGTTAGCAAACTGCAATCCGAAAATAACTAATACTCAATCTTGTTGTGACTAGACTGTAACTCATTTAGAGTCATTGCCAGCCTTGAACATACTCATATTTAGGGGTAATTACATAACTTACATCAACTTAATATTAAGTTGCGTGCAAAACTTGATTATCTGGTTACTGCTCGTACCATTTTTTTATAGTTTTAGACTAAAAATGAATAAAGCCCAGTTATTTTGGGAATTTAATTTAAAATCTCTATTTCAACCTGATAAAATGCTCAAATAAGTCACAATTCCTTTTGGTTAAGCTGTCTTAGTCGTTAAAGATTCACCTAATCAAGATAGACAACTTTTTTTAAACGAACTTGTATTGCTTAAAATGAGATAAAAAGATTAAATGAAGTTTAATCTACTTCTCTATAAAAATTCTCATGATCTACGCATGGACTACGATTTCACATCATTGCAAGCAAAGCAAAGTAATCGCAAAGGCTTAGTTTTTCATTATGAGTGCATCAGTCCTAAATTAGGATTAGATTGGCTAGTCAAAACTAAATTTATGTATTATTATGCCAGATAATCAATCAATTACTTTTAAAGATATTGGCCGAAATCAAACTCTATTTAGGTTTAGAATAAATGCCAGATTCATTAATGTATCAACAAGATAATTTTGTTGTTCTAGAAACAAACCAACCAGAACAATTCCTGACATCATCAGAATTATTAGAAAAACTGAAAACTGTTTTGCAAAAAATTAATTCCCAGGATTTACCACCAGATTTACACAAATTTGATTCTGCGGAAGCTCAAGCACAATATTTAATAGACACAAGTTGTGAGTTAGACATTAGTCCTGGAGAATATTTACAGTGGTATGCAGTACGTATGGAAAAGTAATCTCTTAGTCAAGAGCCAATAGTAATTTAAAACAAAACTATTGACTTTTAATTAATTATTCTTGTTTAGCAGTAATTAATGCTAGCTCAATTTTATTTTCATTTGGTTGCGTTATTTTAACTTCTACTCCTGGGCCAAAATATTTGGTCATTTTTTCCTGCTTTTCCTGCCAGTCGTTAATGGATATACGCGGCGAATCAAATTCTAAAATCAAGGTATAAGCGCCATTAACTTCTGTTTCTCGTAAACCTGTAACTATTGGTCGTTCTTCATCTGTAGGACTCAGATTCAGAAAAGATAAAGCCCTATCTAAATGCGCCTCTTGACCATAGCAATATCTAGTAATATCTTTGCGAATTTTATTTTGAGTCACAGTTGCTTGCTGTTTTCGCAAGAGCAATACTGACGGCGTTGTAGCTTGGCTGAAGGGTACAGGCTTCATCTCATTGGCTTTGAGTGCCAATCCTCCCAGTAGTAGAGGAAAACCGTAAAAAAATCCTACAAGGTTTAGTGTGGCATTATTAGCAGCGTAGGCAACGAAACCAATAATGGTTAATATGCTGCCGACGGTTAAACCGAGTGTTCCCAAAGAGATTTGGCGTAACATGAGCTGAGGATAGTATAGACTTTTAATATATCAGTTTTATTATCATCGGCTATAAATAACAACTTAGGGAAGAGCAATAACTCAGAACCTGAGATTTATCAATAAACTTACCTAGCATAGTAGAGGAGAAAAAAGCAGACTATTAAAAACAGTAAAGAAGCCCATAACATAAGTCTTTTGAACGCTAGTGACGCTCGCAGGTTCGCTACCGCTTTGCCAACGCTCAAATTGGGGAACCCATCAACGCGACAGGCTGCTTTTGACTTTTGCGCAACAGTACTAGGTTAAGCTAGGAGATACAAGCCTTACCTTTTTTAAGTTAACTTTAAATTTGAAGATATTTAGGGGTTGAAAGAAAAAAATGGATTTACAGACTATAAAAGAACGAATTGCCGTAGTTCAAAATAAACGCGAATACTTGCTCAGCCTTTTAGAACAACCTAACTTAGGAGTTTTGAGAGTTGATGTAAATCAAGCTCTAGAAGAACTCGATGAGTTAGTTGACGAATTTAAACGCACCATTCCCGAAACTGGAAATTAATTAAGCAGTATTAGGGGCAGAAATACAATTAAGTGGAATCGTCAATTGGCGGTTCCACCGATGCTTATTAAGAATGCAATAATTTTCGTTTTCTCAAGTCTAGCTAATATTGTGATAATCAACCCGCAACTTTGCAGCATAATTTATCCTACGACAGAAGCGTCTTTTGAACGCTTTCCTAGCTGCTTTACCAAAGCGATGAGTTCAGTCGTTGAGACATCTTTCTTACAAACATCATCAAAATTAGGCATTGCTTGTGTCTGTACAAAACTCATGTCTTCTACTGAAGAGTAAGCTAATATTTGAGTTTGTGGAGAAATAGCTTTAATATGGCTAGAAGCACTCCAGCCATCCATGACTGGCATCTGTAAATCTAAAACAATCACATCAGGGTGATGGCGTTTCACCATTTCAATAGCTTCTTGACCATTACTAGCTAACCCTACTACTTGAATATTTTCCTGACAAGAAAAAGCTAATTGTAAGGTTAAACGAGTTAACTCGTGATCATCTGCGACTAGAACACGCAACGTAGAAAACTCACAGGATAACATTAACATTCAAGGGAAAGAAAATAATTAAGAACGATAACTTCATATAGTTTAAGGGAACAAGCACCAGCAATCACTCTATCTTATGGATGAATACATTGTCTTTTATCTATAGAGATTGATTAATAAACTTGTGAATAAATTTGAGTTTGCTAAAAACTCAACTTGAATTTAGTTGTCTGTATAAGAAAAACTTTTTTAATATCAATCAAATTTTAGACTATGCCTGTTGAACGTAATGCCATATTCATGAGGGTTTTTTGAGAGTTAGTTTCTGGACTATCCTCATGGGTTTGACGTTGGACATAACTGCCATCAGGTTGTAAATCCCACGCTTGACGGTTATCTGCTAACATAATTCCCATAATTTCTTGCAAATCTTTGGCAATGTCTGAGTCTTTAACTAAGGTGATTACTTCTACTCTGCGGTCTAGGTTACGACGCATCCAGTCAGCACTGCCAATATAAATTTCTTCTTGTTCGTTGTTATAGAAATAAAAAATTCGGGAGTGTTCTAAAAATCGACCGATAATGCTGATGACGCGAATATTTTCACTAACATCTTTGAGTCCAGGACGCAAACAGCAAATACCCCGAATAATTAAATCAATTTGTACTCCAGCGCGGGAAGCTTCGTATAAAGTAGTAATAATTTGTGGGTCAACTAAAGAGTTCATTTTGGCAACAATGCGCCCAGAAAACCCATTTTGGACATTCTCCATTTCACGATGAATTAATGATAAAAAGCGATCGCGCATATTTACAGGTGCAACCAGCAACTCTCGATAAGACTTTTGCAGAGAATAGCCTGTTAAAAAATTAAATATATCTGTAATATCAGCACCCAATTCTTCCCGACAGCTAAATAATCCTAAGTCTGTATACAGTCGCGCTGTTTTGGGATTATAGTTGCCAGTGCCAATATGCACATAACGACGCATCCGATCTTTTTCTCGCCGCACCACTAAAACAATTTTGCTATGGGTTTTGAGACCAACTAAACCATAGACAACATGAACGCCAACTCTTTCTAAACGTCTCGCCCAGTAAATATTATTTTCTTCGTCAAACCGGGCTTTTAATTCGACTAATACAGATACTTGTTTTCCATTTTCGGCAGCAGCAATTAAGGCGTTAACTATAGGCGAATCTCCTGAAGTCCGGTAAAGAGTCATCTTAATCGCTAACACATTCGGATCGTGAGCAGCATGGGTAATAAATCGTACTACTGTTGCTGAGAATGATTGATAAGGATGGTGAACCAGCAAATCCTTTTCCCGAATCACAGCAAAAAAATCCTTACCTTCTTCCATATCCAAGGCATCTGGACTTAAACTCGGCTCTTTTAGCCGTTGCAGACGGGAATGGACTACAGACTGGCGTGGTGGATCTTTGAGTTCTGGCAATGGTAATGCCATGAAATACATTAAATCCCGCAGTCCTAAAAGACCATCTACTTCATAAACATCACTTTCTGTCAATTCTAAATCTTGCAACAATCTAGAACGGATGGCTTCAGGAGTCTGGGATTGAATTTCTAGCCTAACTGGAGTTCCACCCATGCGGCGTTTTCGCAGTTCTTGCTCGATCGCTAGCAATAAATCATCGGCTTCATCTTCTTCTAAAGCCAAATCAGCATCGCGGGTAATCCGGAAAGGATGATATTCTTGAATATTCATTCCCGGAAATAAAGACTCTAGATTGTGAGCGATCGCCTGTTCTAAAGGTACACCTGTCCAGTTAACGGGTTGTTCGTTTTCCTGAATCCCTAACTCTGGGGGTAAAGGCAAAAATCGCGGCAAAACGCTAGGGACTTTGACTCTAGCAAAAAATTCTTCTTCGGTATCGGGGTTTTTGACCACAACTGCCAAATTCAAGCTGAGATTGGAAATGTAGGGAAAGGGATGGCTAGGGTCAACAGCCAAAGGAGTTAAAACCGGAAATATTTGGTCTTCATAGTAATTATCCAAATAAGTCCGCTGTTTTTGAGACAAATTAATGTAATCGAGGATATGAATCCCGTGACTTGCTAATAGCGGTTGTAATGCTTGGTCAAAATGTTGGTGCTGTTTTGTTATCTGAGGAACGAGGGTAGACCGAATATCATCTAACTGTTGTTGTGGTGTCCGTCCATCGGGAGTTAACTGGCTAACTTTTGCTTCTACCTGTTGTTTCAAAGCCGCAACCCGCACCATGAAGAACTCATCTAAGTTGGAACTAAATATTGCCAAAAACTTGAGCCTTTCAAGTAGTGGCGTTCTGGGGTCACAGGCTTCATGTAATACCCGATTGTTAAACTCTAACCAGCTTAACTCGCGGTTAAGATAATATTGTGGATCGTTCAAATTGATGGGAGTAGCGCTCTTTTTCGATTTCGGCATGGCGATCGCAGGGTAGCCAGGTGTAGCCCAGACAACTGGAGAACAATAAATATAGTAGATGAAATCGGGCGATCGCTTCTAGCCCTAGATTATACATATCTAAGGTTTTTGGGCTGGTTCATTGTCCTTAATTTCTTTAACTGCGGCTGCAACTGGTAACTTGAGATTTTGGTCGTAGACGAAATCCTTACTAATTGCTACTTGGAGATTAGGTAAAGTTATGCCGTTGGTGATGCCTTCTTGAGCCGGAACCCTTAATGTGTAGTTACCAACAGGAACGCCATCTAGACGATAAAGACCAAATTGGTCAGTCATGGTTGTAGAAACTCGTTTTCCTTCGGCATCAATTAGCTCTACTTCCACTTCTGACATCGGTTGGCCAGTAACATCGGTGATTCTACCTGCCATACCATACTCTAAGTTGGCAGGGAAATCTAAGCGAGTTACAGCAGAACTTGCCACCTCAGCTACTATAGTTGTTTTCTTCAAGGAAAGTTCTACAGGTAATTGTTCTGGTTCAATTTCAACTATATAGACACCTTCTGGTAAATTACCAACGAAGAAGTTCCCTTGGGAATCAGTTTTGGCTGCACCAGCGCTTTGGTTGCGGTTATTGAATACCCGGACAATAGATCCACTTAAATCAAAACCTTGTTTTTTTCCTTCTACTAAAATTCGCCCAGCTATTCCCCCTCGATCTTTACCAATAGAGATATAGTTAGATGGAGCCATTCTGCCACCAGCAAAAGATAAATCTGATACTAGCGAAATTGTTAAGCGATCATCACCAAAACCGCCAAAAAGGTTTCTAGTTCTAGATGGAATGCCTTGATACTCAGCTCTTGCAAATAAACCAGGTAGAACCTGCATACTAGCACCTACAATTGGCCCAACATCTCCATCACTATATGCCATTCCTAAACGCCAACTCAGACCTGATAGACTGCGAGCATTACGATTAAGCGTCATTGTATAACGATTGGCTAAATTACCACCAAATTCGCCGCCCAATGATAGTAAATAATCTCGGTTTAAGTTATAGCTAAAATCGCTTGTATAAACATCACCAAAAGTATTAAACGACAGTCTACTATTTCGTGTTGGTTGATAAAAAGCATTGAATAAATAGCGCCCTTCAATATCAGGTCTACCTCTCAAAGATAAGCCTGAAAAAGGCCTCATATAGAAAGTTGGTGCAATGTGAGCAGTAGAGTTACTTTGATCTTGGTAATTGCGAGTAATAACTCCTAGATTAAAATCGTTATTAAACTTATATTGAAATTCCAGACTATGGTTAAAGCGATCGCGCGATTGATTACTATACAGATATCCCGATGGAAATAATTCTGAATTACCGATAATTTGTAATTTATCTAACTGAATATCTAAGTCTGCTGTATAACCAATTCCACCGCGAGATGTACCAACACTAGCAGCTAAAATTGCGGGATTAGCTAAACGCCAAACTAAGCCCGCTTGGGCTTGTGTTGTATCGGGTAAAACTTGTAATGCCCCTTCTAATGTTAAATCATTAGAAATACCTTGGCGCACCTGATAAAATGCCGCAAGTTTACCTGAGTCAACAGAATTAAAATCATCAAACAAAGTATTTTGGATTAAGTTTCCAGTTAAGCCTAACCCTCCTAGTTGAAGAGTTCCACCAGACGGTAGTAGCAAATCAGAAACATTAATCCTCAAAGAACGAATTTCAACTGGTAAATTTGGATTGTTTCGGTCAAATACTAAAAGTTCAATGTCGTTAGTTTGACTTGGAGGCAAATTGACATCTATAAATTCGTATTCTCCACTCAGTCCTACTTGCTGTTGAGCAACTATAACTCCGCTAACTCTTAACTGTACAAAACTTGCTGGTGGAACTACACCCCGAAATGTTTGTACAGGTTGAGAGCGTCTAGGTAAAAGCTCATTAGCGTTGTAAGCTGTAGAAAATCTACTTTTGGGTAGATTAGTATAACCAAATTGCGCTCCGGTTAAGTTAACGCCATTAATTAGAGGATGTAAACTGATTTGTTGTCGTCCCACCTGATAAAGAAATTGACCAGAACGCTTAAAGAAAAAGTATTCAGTAATGTCAGGTTGGTTAACAAAATTGTTATCTAAACGTACTCGCCATGCTCCGTCTAATAAACGTCCTCCTAAAAGAGTAGAACTACGCCAGCTTGTGTCTCCAGAATTGTTGGTAAACTGTAACTCTTGTCTGAGATTTGAAAGCCCACTACTAGCAGGTCTAACTTCTGGTTGCAATTCAGCTGCTTGAGAACTAGATTGTCCATCACCTCTTCGCCAAGGTACATCCACAATCAAAGCTAAATCTGCTGAATTTAGTTCAATATTTGTAGCTAGTTTTTCGCGTAAAACAATATCACTGATATATGTAACACCGTTAATCTCTTTGAGATCGTCATCTGCGATCGCAACTACTCCTAAAGGAGTTTTAAGTTGGGTTTTACCGTCTATGTTTTCAACGGTAAATCCAGTAAGTTGGGCAAAATTTAATAATGGAAGTAATAATATTTTTCCCTCTTGCACAACATCTAAACTGCCAACTTCTCGCTGGTTAATGATTACTCCCAGTAATAAATTTTGTGATGTGGCTAAAATATTATCACTGAGAGTATTTGTCGAATCATTATTTTTTTCTACTGGGGTTTCTTTGGTGTCAGTAGTAATCGATTTTGGCGAGGCGACTGGTAATGTGAGATTTTGAGCAACTACTTGTTTTCCCATTTGTTCCTGAGAGCAGGACTGTAGTAAGTCATTTGGGGAAAATTCAGCTGTTGATAATATTTCTGGTGCAGCAGGCGCGGCGATCGCTTTTGCAATTATCTCAGATTTTTTGCTATTGTTATCATCCAGCGGTGGTTTGCAAGAAACATTCTCAGACTGTAAGATTGTAACTGTTGGGGGTGGTGTTGGGTTTTGGTAGAACATATTTAAACACAAAAATTCCTACAAGCAGCCTAGAAAGCTTCTTGGCTGCAACATGATTTTTAAGAAAAACAAAAAATAACCCAGTTGCCGGGAAACTCAAAGCTTTGAAACTGCAAAAACTATTTACTACGAAGAGAGTTTCGGAGGTTTCGCACAGCCGGTTTAACTTGAGCCTCGATAGTATTAGCTACTGGAACTGTAAATGGAATACCTTTGTTGATGGCTACACCACTCAAATCTCCATTAATGTCTAATACGTAATTTCCAGGCGGTAAATTTTTGGTAATTGGTAGCTGAAGTTGACGGCGGTTATTAGGTAGTACTGGTGAAAAGGGTAAATATCCTGCGTCTACTACATTTTCTGGGAGCTTGGCATTGGGCTTGTCTACATTAGCTATAGGTTTTGTAGCCTCAGAACCGGGATATTTAGCAGCAGGCCAAATGGCATATTGACCATTCAATCGCACATAAGCATTACCTTGATTAGAAACGTCAAATACCGCGTTTTGAGTTTTCTTTTTGGTGTCTACAGCTACAGAATTAAGTACACCAGTTCTTTTTACGTCTCCGACATAACCATAGATGACAACACCTATTTGAGAGATGACCCTCATTTTGGTTTTAGGGTCAACTTGATTTTTAGGAGAAACTTCTTGGAGATAAAGTACAGCCCGGTGTTCTCCTGGTTTGGGTTGGGTTTTAGGACGAATTGCAAAGCGGATAGTTTGGGCGCCACGTGCAGGAATTATAAATCGGGAAGGGGTAAAAACAATCCACTGGTCTAAAGATTCCGCAGTGGGTGCAACATCTTGTAGTTTGTTGTCTTGACTCATCACCCAAGACCGAACAAAAGCCTTAATTTCTACTGGTTTGGAAGAAAGGTTTAGAAGGCGAATAGACTGAGAACGAGTATTTTTGCTATTGATTTCTAATTCAAATCGGGAGGGAGTTACACCAACATTTAGTGCTGTAGCAGGTGGCATTCCCAGAGCTAACAACCCGATTGCACTTAAGGCTATATTTCTAAATTTTGGAAACATCTGCAATGAAATGATTGATTTTTGCACACACTATAAAGACGCTATTTCTTGATGGAAATCAGAAACTTAGTGTTGATTTATTGTCACCGTCAAATCGCCACCATAAGCACCAGCTGACTGAGCTGTTGAGAGATCCATTTTTAAGCGAACGCCTCCCTGTATCAGCGCTGTATTGCTATTTTGATCGCGAGAAACTTCAATGATAGGCAGTGGTTCTAAAGCAACTGAAACAGCAGATTCAGAACGCCTATCATTACTAACTGCATTGCTTCGACCATTTTCAGCTCTAATTTCATAAGTGGCATTCAGAAAACCCACTTGCTCTAGGGGAACTCGCATTTGCCAAAGTGCTGGCAATTCGCGGGTGATAATAGTATCGAAGCGGGGAGGAGCTAGCAAATTCTCCTGGGCAACTGACTCAGTGACAGCAGCAGGTGAAATTTCTGATGGTGCAAGAGGAGGAATTACTAGTTTTTGAGGAGTCGATAACTGATAAATTTCCGTAGGCTCGGCACTACTGAATAAATATTGTGCTAGAGTTTGGGGCTGGTGCAGTAAAAGAAGCGCTGCGATTGTGCCCAAGCAGCTAATGACTTGATTCCGTGACATATTGCTGACATCACAGTTATGTGTATTTGGTGAATTTTGGAAGGTTAGGGATTACAAAAGACTTCCAAAAGGGAGGTTGTAGGGAGTACTTTCAGTACTAAAAATCTAATAAATGGAGGCTATGAAGAACAGGATTTAGTTGCACATCAGTAGCCTCGATTTAATTTAGTTAGCGCTTTGCTGAATCCTAGAATGAGGTATAATTAGAGAGTCTAATCTTCTAATAATTTTCCTTCGCTAAAATCAGCAATATCAGCCATAGAGAAGTAGCTGTTACTCAGCAGTAGCTGTAACTGTAATTTCGCCTCCAGTATAAGCACCTGCGTCAGAGATACCACCGGAGCCATTTAAGTTCAGGCTCAAAGTAACACCACTAACAAAGGGGTTGATTAAGCCAGGTACATTAGCGAAATTCATCATAGGAGTAACGCCGGCAATTTGGATTGTTGCACCATTAGTTGCGGTGAGAGTAGGAGTTTTTACAGTGGTAGCAACTGTAACACCATTGCCGCGAGGGCTGTTAGACCATATAGCGAACACCTCTGGGATGTCCTTGTTAACTTGGAGGTTTCCTCCTGTTAAATAAAAGGGTGATGTCTGATCCAGTCCACTGGTGGTTCCATCTGCTATACCAGATTTATCTGTACCAAAAAATCCGGTTCCACTTGTATTTAGTGTTGCAGCGGTTAAATCTGTAGGTAGAATAGATACATCAATGGTGTCAACAGTTCTCAAATATAGTACTTCAGGTACAGTTACTTGAACATTGACATCACTAGAACCTGAAATTTGTGCGTGGGCTGGTGCAGCGAAAATGGTGCTACCCAAAGCGGCGGCACTGGCGGCAATAATGGCTACAATTTTGCTCTTCATGATCAAAAATTTCTCCCTATTTCTGTGTTTGTGTTAGTTCTGATACTTTGCTGGGCAAATAAATTGCCTAAACCTTAAAAATCTTGTGAACGCTAAACTACAATCAATCAATTTGGTTTATCACTGAATTTTTTTGTTTTACACATCACCTCCTTAAATAACCCACAATTCTGTACCATTAGTCCCGTTGTTGGCAGTGAAGAACAGTCGCGTACCAACGACAGTCAGCTTCGCAGGATTAGCATTATTTGTAGAGTTGATATTGCTCATCTTGCGCGTACCTAAAGCTGTGCCGTCACTGCTCCACACCTCCCTATTGTTGCTAGCATCAGATGCTGCAAAGTATAAAGTGCCATTAAAATCAACGAGACTAGTAGGAATACTGTTATTTGGTTCGCCACCCACCCAAATATCTTTTACCAGTTCGGCATTGGTGCTGTTGCTTTTCCATAGTTCCAAGCCACTGTCAGAGTTATAACCAGTAAAGTAAAGAGTAGTGCCAACACCTGCAAGATTGAATGCACCGATACCAGAAATATCACTGTTTATTTGTGTAGTGCCTGTACTAGTACCGTCACTCTTCCACAGTTCTTGCCGAAAGTCACCATTGCTATCTGTAACAAAATACAGCGTATTCTCAACGGCGGTGAGAAATGCCGGTGCAAATCCATTTTTCCCAGGTGTAATATCTTTAACTAAACTAGCTGCTCCAGCTTCGTATTTCCAAACCTCAACCCCGCTTGTACCATCATTAGCTGTGAAGTACAGCGTACTACCAATAGCAGTAAGATTACCAGGGGATGAGCCAAGTCCTCCCGACCTGATATCAATAACTTGAGTGCCATTGGTGCTACCATTGCTTACCCAAAGCTCTTGACCAAATTCGGGGTTCTGGGCTGTAAAATACAGCTGACCGTTAACATTGGTGAGATTCGTCGGATCAGAACTGTTAGCACCAGAGTAAATGTCTTTAACTAAAGCAACTGTTGTACCATTGTATGACCACAATTCAGCACCATTCGTGCCATCTTTAGCAATAAAGTAAAGCCTATTACCGACAACAGTCAGATGATCTGGGCTAGAACTAGCAGCACCAGGATTAATATTACTGAGCATCTGTGATGTAGTGCCGTCGTACACCCAAAGTTCTCTACCGTTGCTGCCATCGTTAGCAGTGAAGTAAAGCTTATTATTGAAGACAGTCAAATTACTGGGATTAAAACCACCAGGATTAATAGTAGTGATGCGGGTGTTAGTACTACCATTACTCTTCCACAGTTGCACATCATTACTACCATCATTGGCAGTAAAGTACAAATCGCTACCCCATGCTGTCAAATTATCAGGGTCAGAACTAGCTGTCCCTGGATACACTTCGAGCATTTGAGTTCTGGGATTTTGAGAAACATTTAGGGTGTAGAAACTGTTGGCTAAACCAGAGGTGTAAACACGAATGTAGTAAGTGCCTGTATTCAAATTGGTATTGATAGTTTCATCTGAGGTTCCTCCCATAGCAGATGACTGAATCACAGTACCACTGCTGTTAAGTAGTTGAACATCTGCATTGTCAATTAAATTTTTAAGAGTGAGACGAAACTCACTATTGATATTGAGACTAAAACGGTAGTAATCATTAGTATCAATATTGCCAACAAAATCGTTGAAACTTTGGGAACCAGATAATGTACCGATATCTCTGGCTGTGGCTCTAGTATTAGGAGCTTGGTCTGTCCCTATTGCCATAGCGGAGGCAGAGAGAGTGTAATTAGTAGCTACACCCGTCTCAGGAGTTACCAAAATGTAATATGTGCCGGAGTTTAAGCTGCGTCTAATCGAGTCTACAGCCGTTCCCGACAGATTAGAAGATTGAATACCATTTCCTGAGCTATCAAGTAGTTGTAGATTTGCATTTGCTGTTGCTGGGGTTAAAGTAAAATCAACTAAAGCAGCAGTAGCTAAATCAAAGCGGTAATAGTCTTTGTCATCACCAGAATTGACAAAGTCTGAGAAGCTTGTAGCAGTGGTATTTAAAGGGTTAATATTGCGAGCCGCTGTCAACGTATTCCCAGCATAATCGTCTGGGTCTGGGGTCAAAGAAAGCTGCAAGTTATAGTTTGTAAAATTACCTGCACCACCAAGATATACCTGAATATAATATGTGCCAGCTGCCAGATCACGAACAATAGACTCTGATGCAGTGCCGACTTGATTTGAAGTTTGAAGAATATTTCCAAAACTGTTGCGTAGCTGCAAATCAGCATTGGCTCCTAGCCCATTTAAAGTGATGCCAATATTGCCGTTATTTGCTAGGGTAAATTTGTAGTAGTCACTGCTATCTTTAATTGCACCTGTAGCACCTGCGTTGCCTACAAAATCAGTGGTACTGTAGCTAGTGTTGATACTATTAAAAGTACCAATATCAAATGCAGTTGATATCAAATTATCAGAACGTCCGCTTTCTTGAACGACTTCGGCTGATAAGCTAAGATCATAAAAAGTGTTACTGCCACCACTACCCAAATAAACCTGGGCGTAGTAAGTACCAACAGCTAAGTTAACTCGGAGTGATTCCGCTGTAGTACCAGATTGAGAAGAAGTATAAATAGAGTTGCCAGTACTGTTTAGCAGTTTTAAGTCTGCATTGCTGCTAAGGTTATCCAAACCTAAATTAACAATGCTAGAACTGCTAAGGGTAAATTTATAAGTATCGGAGAGGTCTGAACCGCCAATAGAATCTCTAAATATGTTAGTAGTGCTGGTTAGAGAACCGCCAATATAAGCTGCTGTATCTAAAGCTGTGGCTGTACTACTTCCTGGGTCGGTAAATCCTGAATAAGTTGCCATAAATATTTAATATTTTCTATAGAAATTCAACATCAACCATTAGCTACAAATTATTTGTAGCCATGCAATACAACTTCACTACTGTTCGTCAACCAATAATTACTGTTACTGCTGCCAAATTCCTGGTTTGTTTTATGAAGATATAACCTGCTTGGAAATAGGATTTTTGCTTTCGTAACGTGTTTGTATGAGGTTTGCTTGGTAGATGTCAAAGTTTGAATTTTTGAGTTTTAGCAAGTGAATAAAACCTTGGGATTCTAACTTAAATGTTTTTTTTACAAATTTACGAAGTTATACACGAAGTAACTTGTGTATTATGTGTCTATTTTAGATTTTTGCTGTTTTTTAGGTTATTTCCTTCTGGATTAAGTGCAACTAGAATTTAACTCCTGTAGAAAATGTCTAACCACAGTAAAACTACTTAAAATGTAAAGTATGAGTGATTTATAGTACGATATGCAGTCCAATCGCTTTCGGTCGATTTGCTTGATCAAGAAAATGGCAGCGTACCGCATCACGTAACATTTCTTTTAAGCTAGTAATATCATCAGCTTGAGTAAAAATTGATTCACCCAAAGCCTTCGCCGTGTAACCACCTTCTGGGTCTTCTTCAATTAAAAATATGATTTCAGTCGCTGTATTTTTCACTATGGTTATGCTGACGTAGAAGTTTTACCTCAACCATAATTTAACATTCAAAAAGATTTACTTTGATAACATTAGATCTTCTCTGCATTGCTTTATGTTCCAGGCTACTCGTCGCCGTCTGGCTATTTGGTACACTGCTGTCACCGCTGTATTACTCCTCCTATTCGCTAGTGGAGTGTATTTATATGTCCGCAGTACATTAGTGGAGCGAGTTGACGATACCCTCAATCATGTAGTGGAAATTGTCGAGCGTTCTTTGGTAATTGAACCAGTTGACGATGAACCTGAGCAGTTTCGCATTAATGTAGAAGCCAGTTTTCGAGATAATGCTGACACCGTAGAAGATGATCACATTGATTTAGAATGGTTCAGTCCTACTGGTAAGTTGATTTGGTCAACTTTATCGGAACCTCTAAATATTCCTATTCATGGCGATCGCACTGGTGAAACAGTTCGTGTAGTAAAGTCAGATAGGGAGATAGCAAAATGGGGAGATTCAGCACTTTTATTGCGACAAGTAACCCAGCGTGTACAAGTCGGACGGCAGGTTTTGGGATATCTGCGTGTAAGTCATCCTTGGTTTGAAGTTACTAAACCTAGTCGCCAGTTAATGATTGATTTGGCATTAGGTACTTGGTTAATGGTAATTTCTGTAGCTGCAAGTGGCTGGTTTCTTTCGGGTAAAGCGATGGAACCTGTAGGCGAATCTTACCAACGCCTGAAACAATTTACCGCTGACGCTTCTCACGAACTTAGAAGTCCTATTGCTTTGATTCAAACTAATGTACAAGTTGCTTTGGCTGATTTGGAGTCAGCACAAGCAGAAGCGACTACTTCCATAAACTATCGCCAACAGTTAAAGTTAGTAGAACGACTAACTCAGCGTTTGGGTAAGTTAGTCAATGATTTACTATTTTTAGCACGACAAGATAGTGGTATTAGCAAAGATAGTTTTTCACCTTGTCCTCTAGATGCCTTGTTGATGGAGGTGGTGGAGGAACAACAATTGTTAGCTAGTGAAAAAAAAATCATTCTCACTTTAGACTTAGTTGATCCTTCCACTTCTACAACTGATCCTAAATTGTTAGAAAATTGGTTCACACTTATAGGCAAATGGGATCAATTAGTGCGGTTATTCACAAATTTAATTGGTAACGCCTTGCAATATACGCCAGCAGGTGGAAGAGTGAATGTAGAATTGATGCGTATAGAGGCCAGCAATCGCGTTTCTAGAATCCGTTACACCACCGACCAGTTGCAAATTAAAGTTACTGATACAGGAATTGGGATTCCAGTAGAAGCAATTCCACGCTTATTTGACCGCTTTTATCGAGTAGACCCAGCACGTACCCATAAAACGAGAAATACAGCTACAGACAGTACTACAGGCTCAGGTTTAGGATTAGCGATCGCTCAAGCTATTGTCGAACATCACCAAGGTCAAATTCAAGTAGAAAGCAATATCGGCAAAGGCACTACTTTTATTGTCAATTTACCAATAACCCTAGAGTATTAATTAAATATTGAGTATTTGTTTCCTGTGACAGATGAAGATAAATAACTTTACACACTAACTTAGATTACAAAGATTACAATATTCAGCCAATATCTAACAGTTGGCTATTACTACTCGTAATCTTCAATAAGTAGTACTAACTGCTAGCTTTAAGCTTGGCAAAACGCATCTACGACAGAATTTTGGAGGATTAAATGCCAATAAGTATAAGAAAAGATGTAGCTTACATTTTACTCAAAAAAATTAATGAAACTGGGCAGGGAATGCACGAAGTTGAGTTTAATGAAGCTGATTTATTAGGTAAAAAAATAACACCAGCCGAATTTTTGGGGCATTTAGATTACTTAAATCAACAGCACTACATTAATGCTGAATTTACAGGTAATGCCTACGGTAAACAAGAAGATGTTCCTGATTTTATTAATCCGCAAGAGTTTGAGATGAGAATCGCCAATACCTATGCGTCACAGGATGGTCCTCTGCCTCACTTGATTACCTTTAAAAAAGCTGAACTCACAGAAAAAGGACGCAAAATCCTAGAGGAAATGGAAGCTAATCCACCCGAAAGTTTAAAGAAAGGTTCATCGACTCCCATTGCGACGAAAGATATGCCTTTTTTAGAAAAGGTGATGGCCAAGAGTGGACTACCCGACGTTTATGATGCTAGAGATATCACAGAAGTAACATATCGGGTAATGCGCGATTTAATGACTACAGAAGCCGCCGACCGAGTTGAAAGTGAACTGCACAAACCAGCCGAGATTACCGATGATAAATCGGTGCAAATGGAAATCGCTGATTTGTGGCATGATACAAATCCAATTGTGGGATTTTTAAGTCGGGTGCGTCCACCTTGGCAAGGCCCTGGTATTTTTAAAATTGATAGCGATCGCTTTTTATTCAGAGTAGCAAATGAAGGTGGTATGCCACAAAATGTAGACCGTGAACAAGTAATCAAAGCGGTATTTTCTGCTACTAAGGATGAATTATCCTCAGAAAGGATTCAAGAAATAGCAAGTTGGTTGCCTGATAAAGTTCGTCAACTTTGGGAAGAAGCTTAAACTAGGCTGAAAGTCGCAGTTAACGGTCTATCAACCAAAAATACTGGGTTGAGGCAGGTAGGAGAAGCAGAGGAAGCAGCAATTCGGCTTACTTCGGCTTCGCTCAGTACAAGACGCTCAGTGACCGGAAGCAGGGGGAGAAAAGAACTGGATTTTTTCCCATTAACCCAGCAAATTCATCTTGACAGACCACTATATACATCAGACGCGTAGGCGGTCTTTCTTATTTTCTGGAAAGGCTGCCTACATGGATTTTAAACTCTTCCTTCTCTGATAATTAATTTATTTTCTTCATGCTAAAGAATGAAATAATTATTTTAATTGATATTATTTTCAAGTCTATAGTTAGATAAAATCAAAATCTATAATTGTTATAATTCAATTAATTAATATTGTTAAGTATTCTTTTAAAAAAATTAAACTATACCGTTAAGTTTTAAATACTCTGATTTAATTTTAATTAATTGAAATAACTACTAAATTCTTAATAAAAAAGCCGAGATATTTCTAGGAGCTAACTAATGAATAATATTTTCTCAAATTTTCGCAAGTATGCCGGGTTATTCGGAGCTATTTGTGGAGGATTATTAATTAGTGTGCCAGTAATTCCAAAAGCAGCATTGGCACAACAGACTACTTCTAAAGTTAATCCTTGTCCAAGCATTTACTACGAAGAACCACATAACAATCAAATTTTAACGCCACGCGGATGTCCTCCTAATGCACTAACTCGAAAGCTAGCTGCTCAAGGAACTCTTCCTATGACTCCCGCACCTGCACCAACATCTTCATCACCATATCAAGGAGGAATGAGTGTAGGCGGTGAAGCTCCCCAATCAAGCACTCCTGGGATTAACCCTTGTCCTCGTATTTACTATGAAGAACCATTCAACAGTAGGAATGTAGTACCTCAAGGATGTCCACCTAATGCTCTTACCCAACAGATGCAACAACAAGGATTTACTCCTGGTGTAGTTGTTCCCGTGCGTCCAGCGGTTTCTGTACCTCAACCACCACTACCAAGTCAACGACAAACCGCCAGTACTCAGGTTGCATTGGCAGATGGAAAGGTGAGTATTAGATTAGTGAATGATACTGGGGCTGATGTAACTTACCAAGTAATTGGTGATACGCAATCTCGAATCTTAGAGGGTAAGTCAAATGTGATGTTGCAAGGTTTAAATGCACCAACAACATTGACACTCTACCGTAAAGATAGAGGATTGCTTCAGGTAATTCCCCAAGCTACTTCAACACCGGGAATGTTAGAAGTTAAATTGGATGAAACAACCGACCAAAATATGAATCAAGGTAGTGTCAGGGTTCAAGAAGACGGTACAGTATTCGTTAATTAGGGCTTGCTGAAAAAGTCTTATCGTTGGGATAGGGAACAGGAAACAGGCTGGACAAGAAAGCAGGGGAGCAGGAAAAAATAGGTAATTTTTCTTCATCCCCCTTGCACCCCGCACCCCGAAGTTGCTCCACTTGGGGAGACACCAAGACCGCACTTCTCTTCTGCCCCAATTCCTCTTTCTTATCCCTCTTGTGTCACTCTCGGAAAACAATAATCGAAGCAAGATTCTGAAACTTTTATTGAATAAAGCTTTGAGCCTTTATTTTCTAACAGTAACTAAAATTTGTAGCCTAACCCTGAAGATTATAACTCTGAAAGGCTTTTAAAGATTGGCTTCTCCCAAAGTGACAAAACAGGGTTATACTCAATGCCCTTTTCTATAAACTACTTGACACGCCGCTTCAGCATTTGAGTTAGTCTATCCACCAATAGCACTTCTTTTTTGCTATCTTCTAATGTGCGTGACAATACAATCGCTCTTTCATAAAAATTACGGGCAGTTGGGTAATTACCTAGCTGCTCGTAAATTTGAGCGTAGGACTCAAAAGATTTCAACTCCTCACGCAGATTTTGTAATTCTTGAGCAAGGATGAGACGCTGTTCTAATAAATCAAAAGTACGTTCATAACGACCTACAGCACTATGAGCTATGACTAAACCATCAATTGCTCGTAATTGGTTAGTGCGATCGCGGTTTATTTTAGCAATCCGCATTGCTGCACCATAACTACCAATTGTATCTGAATAGTTCCCTGCTGCGAGATAAGCATCACCTAAATTATTTAAGGTATTCGCTTCACCGATGGTATCACCAGTTTGACGGCGGAAAGTTAAAGCCGTTTCATAAAGCTTAATCGCTTTGTTGTAATCTCCTAGCCTCACTGTTACTAATCCCAAATTACTCAAAGACAGTCCTTCACCTGTAATATTTTTGACATTGTGAGCAATTGTTAGTGCTTCTTGGACTGTTTTACCAGCGGCGACAGGTTCTCCTTGTTGTAGTAGTAAAGTAGCAATGTTGTTGAGGGCAAAAATCTGAGATTGAAAATCTTTAGTATCACGAGCAATACCTAACTGTCGGCGTAATGCATTTTCTCCTTCTTTAAAACGACTCAGTTGGATATAAGCTCTTGCCAGTAAATTATAGGTTAGTCCTTGGGCTTTAATATCGCCAATTGAGTGGTAAATATCAAGCGCTTGCAAAGAAGAGTCAATTGTTTTATCGGCATACCCAGAGGCATACTGTTGTTCACCAATTCGTAACAAGCTATCTGCCTTATCTCTAGATTGTCGCCAACTAGAATTACTTAAAGGTTGGTGGAGTTGTTGGGTGATATCAGCAGCAGATGCTGCTAGGGGATTGAGCAAAGAAGTAAAAAGTAAAAAATAAAAAGTCAGCCGTGCAGCGAGTCCATCACTACGGCGAGGATTTACTAAGTATTCTGTACGAAGGATGAGAGCTAATGACAATAAATGCCGTTGTTTCATAAAAATTAACCCGTGAAATTTCGGCTTTAATTAGAAGGTTTAAGAAGAAGTTTTATTTTTTCGTAATTATCGCTACATTTATACGTGTATATACTTGAACTAAGATTGGACTAAATCTTCGTCCAAGTAGATGGTGCGGATATCTGTAGGTAATTTGTCCTCTAGCATACGATAGCCTTCTTGAAGAAAATTGGCTACTTCGGGAGGCGATATTTTTTCTCCTTCAGCTTGGAGATAGGCAGCGATTCTAGTCTCGCTCCAATGAAAAGTCTGAGCCATTAAGACCATCAATCGCAAAATTGGTGGTAATTGGTCTAATGCCTTTTCGACGTAGCACCATAATGGCGGCGAAGTTGCTTGTAGAGAATAATGAATTGCTTCTGTGGGAGGTACTTGAAGCTCATTGATACAGAAAGCTGTAATGTTAATTAGCCAATTTTGTAGAGTTAAAGCTTCCTGTCCTGATTGGGGTTCAGTTAAATTGAGTCCACCGAGTTCGTAATAGATATGCCGCCAAGTCAGGGTAAACAGATAATCGGCTTGCACAGGCGATCGCGCTGAATGCTGAATTAAGGTGTAGACTATAGGGCTGTAGCGGCAAAAAATCACCGTAAAGTACCTCCCAGCATCTGGATTGCTTTGAAACAAATCCAGCAGTTCTTGGTCACTGTGATGGAACAGCGACTTAACTAGTGGGTGATTAGCTTCCGGAAAATGAGGAATTTGCATAAAACCATTCGGTTGATAGTGGTTAAAATAATATTGGAAATGGTAGTCTTGTAGCTCACCCAGTTTATATTGGGTGTGCTGATGATCATTGCTAAGATTCAGACTACTTTAGTATTGATAAACTAGAAACAAAGACTTAATTTTTAGTCTTTATCGACAATAATAAAAGCGGCTCCTTTATACAATCTTTAATTTGTTCATGGTTATAGCAGTCAGTGCAATGAATATTCTGCTCGCTCCCTTGACTTTAGGTTCTTTTTTGCCTTCTCTGCCCTTGGATAGTCTATTTTCTACTCAAGGCATTATGGTGATGCTGCTAGCAGCTTATGCAGGTGCTATGTGGATGTTTCTCACCAGCGCCCCCAAAGTACACACAGTTATGGTGTCTGATTTAGAGATTGCACGACAGTTGTATGAAGGGCTGCTAGACTTGCCAGCAGCTGAAGTGCCTCTGCACTACTACTACAACTACGAACAAACTATGGGCGCAACCGGGATCGATCCATTGTATATATCCACTAGTCCTAGTTTGTCTGGCAGGATGATGAATAATGCCAATGAAGGATTGTGGTATCAAATGAAAAAAAATACTCAGCTACATGTCATTACTGGAGCGAGTTTAGGCAGCAAAAATCAGCAACGTCACGTTTGTTTTGACCGCGACTGCCTAGACATGATTTTAATGCGAGTAGAAATGCGCGGTTTAAAATTTAAGATTCGCAACCAGAAGCCCCTAAATTTTCTAGTTAAAGATTACGAAGGGCGCATTATTGAAGTAGCTGAAGTAGCGAATTAGTTATAACAGGGAACAAGGAATAGGCTTGAAAGTCTCTTGGTATCAGGGTTTTATGATCAGCTTATGTCCTAAACTATTTGGCAACAACTATATTGGTCATTTGTATAAATATAGATCCAAGTCAATGCTCAGTCAGATTCCCGACTTTTTCAAAAAAGTCGGGAATCTTGTACTTCACGATCTTTTCTACTTATTTCATCAACTCAGTTGTTCAAATTTAAATTTACCTTTTATAAATTTGTTAAAGTATTGACCTGTAGATGATGCATTGTCTAAGTCTTCTTTGATATTAGGAGGTACTTTGAAATACTCATAAACACTGCCACTATCAAATTCAATAGTTAGTATTTGAGTTTTGGCAACATAGCTAAATTGCTTAATAAAGCTACCTTCAGGTTTGAGCAGAGGAAAGGCGATCGCATCGCGAATACTGGCACAATCAGTTAATAACATTACTAACCTGTCAATCCCAATTCCTAAACCACCTGTGGGTGGCATTCCATATTCAAGAGCTGTCAAAAAGTCCTCATCTACACCTTGGGCTTCTAAATCACCAGCTGCTTTTCTTTGCGCTTGTGCTTCTAAACGTTCTCTTTGGTCAATGGGGTCTGTTAATTCTGAGAAGCTATTAGCAGTTTCCCGCCCAACGATAAATAACTCAAATCTTTCTACCAAGCCAGCTTGAGAACGGTGTGGTTTTGCTAAAGGCGAAATTTCCACCGGATAATCAATTACAAAGGTAGGCTGAATTAAGTTTGTTTCTACCTTCTCTTCAAAAGCTAAATTTAGTAGTTTACCAATAGATTGGCATTCCTCTACACCAGGAATAGCAGCATTTTTACTAGCTGTTTTTGCTTCTTCCAAGGTGGGGAACGAATTGAAATCTAAGCCAGTAAATTCTTTAACTACATCGTGCATTGTTACCCGTCGCCAAGGCAAAGTTAAATCTATAGATTCTCCTTGGTAGGTAATTTGCAAGGTTTCAAGCACCTCTTGGGCGACAGTGGTAATAATCCCTTCCGTCAGCGCCATCATGTCGTTATAGTCGGCGTAGGCTTGGTAAACTTCTATGGAAGTAAATTCAGGGTTATGTCGCGTCGAAATTCCCTCATTGCGGAAAATTCGCCCTAATTCAAACACCTTTTCAAAACCACCCACAATCAACCGCTTGAGATGGAGTTCTGTAGCAATTCGCAGATACAAGTCCATTTCTAAAGTGTTGTGGTGAGTGACGAAAGGACGTGCATCTGCCCCCCCAGCTTCACTTTGCAGAACAGGCGTTTCAATTTCTAGAAAATCTCGTTGTTCTAAATAGCGACGAATACCCGCAGTAATTTGGGCGCGGTGGCGGAAAGTTTGCCGCACTTCTGGGTTAACAATCAAGTCAACATAACGCTGACGATAGCGTTTGGCAACATCAGTTAACCCATGCCACTTATCGGGTAAAGGTAAGAGGGATTTGGTAAGGATGGTATATTGTTTAACATAAACAGATAACTCGCCCTTTTCAGTCCGTTTAATAGTGCCTTTGACTCCTAGAATGTCACCTGCATCTGTGAGTTGTTTCAAGTGATTAAAGGCATCAGCATCAATATCTGCCATGCTTTCTTGGATGCGATTTTTATCCAGATAAAGCTGAATTGTGCCGGTTTCATCTTGCAATGTGAAGAAAGCCAACTTACCGAAAACGCGACGTGCCATAATGCGTCCAGCAATGGCAACTTCTAAATCAACTTCTTCACCGTTGGGCAAATCGGCAAATTTTTCTTGCAATTGCGCTGCGTGATGGGTTGATTGCCAACGATAGGCATAGGGATTAGTTCCTAGCTGCTTTAGTTGATCTACTTTTTCTAATCTGGCGGCACGAATATCTTCTTCCGACATGGTAACGAACTCTCAAAGGGCAAGATTAATTATAGATGCTGGAAAAGTAGTCAACACTAATCACGGATTGATAAGGATTGCAAGATGTGACTTTACCCATAACTTTGCCGCCAATAACTCTATAACCCTCATTCTTGCGTCAGCTAATTTTGGATGAAATTGACCGTTTGGAACCGTAACTTTGCCGCTAGTCCAAATTGGATGGTTATGTTGTCTATATTGCTTTGTCCAGTATTTGTCCTATCCTTCACGAACTAAAGTTTATAGTCTGTTTAAAACTTTGGTTCTTTTTGCTGCTGGCGTTTTTCGATTTCGTCGTAGATGGAAAGCAGGCGATCGCACTTCTCTACAATCCGTTTTTGTTCAGTAGTTGGTGGTAATGGAAAAATTGCTCTACGTCCATCTTCTGTACCCAACCTTGGTAAATTTATACCGTCTTCATTGCGTATCTGGATACCTAGTAATGTTGCCAAGGCATTATATCCGTAAGGATGGGAATATCAGCACTTATGAGCTTTCTGTGTTCTTCGCTGTATTTGTGATGTTACAGTTCTAGAATTTGTTTAATGCTCGATGCTTGGGGTTGAAACAGTCTGCTTTTAAAGGTTTGTCTAATAACAAAGGATTCGTGGCGATCGCTATCACTATTTTGGTAGGTTCAACTTATCCTGATCAAATTTCCAATTTGGCAGCAACTGATTCATCAAACCTACAAAGTGATCACCGCGATAACGTTCTCAAGACCGTTTAAGTCCCGACTTTGAAGTTTTTCAATATTGCACAGAGCTAATAACATACGGTGCAAAGAAACTTTGCTTATGTATTCGCTAAGGATATGAAGATATAGCACATATCAGGAACTCGCAAATTAACTTGCTTGCGATAGGTAATTTTATTGCGGTGGATTTTGTTGCTTCTCCCGCTCCTCAACCGCTTTACTCACAATCCGAACCACGAGATTACTGATGGGACGGTCTTCTTCCTGCGCCCATCTTACCAAAGCCTCATGGATATCTTTGGGGAAATATATAGAAGTTTGTACGCGATCGCTCTGGCTCATCAACACTTAAAGGATTTATCGCCAGTTAATCATACCCCAGCATCAGCTACTGAATCTCAACAATGTTTAGCAATGTTTTATGCTAATGTTAAAAACATTGCCATACTTTTTAAAAACGTGTGACAGATTGGTATACAGTTTTTGTCTTAGAAGTCGATGCCATTAGCGACTTGAGCCATGTTAATGACTGGGCTTGCATTGATTGTGGCTAACTCCGCAAATTGGCAAAGTTGCCAGCAGATTTTCTGATACTGCAAGATGATCGAAATTTTTATATGGCGATCGCGTCAAGTGGCAGCAGTACTGAAGAACCTTAAGTTTTAACTACACGAGCTAAGAAATTATTGATTTTCAGGAGAAGTTGGCCTTATGACTCTCAGTTGGTGGTGGGTTGAAAGCTCAACTTCCTATGTGCATATTGCCGATGGCTGGTGTGGGTTTCAACAACCCTCTCAGCCGATGGTGGGTTGAAAGATTTGTACAACTATCTTCTCAGCAATCTCACTTTTACAGCCTTCTATCGTAAAATTATTCATTATGGTGGTTTGAAAGAAGCGCTTCAATGGCATCTTGCCAGAGATGTGCTGTATTTATAATAATTTAATATACAAATGGAGCTAAGCGGATTCGAACCGCTGACCCCCTCAATGCCATTGAGGTGCTCTACCAACTGAGCTATAACCCCTTACAATGCGTTATTTATATTGCCTTAGCTGTTAATGCTTTGTCAAGTTTTTGCTCTAAACCCAACATCATTGTTTAAGAAACTTGCAACAAATAGGTCATACAGTGACCCATCAAAAAGTAAACTACTAGCATGGCAGCAGCAGCTAGAGCTACCAATGTGCCAGCCAGCATCATAGAAAATTCTTTGTTCTCAACGGCTTTTTCCATCAGGTGCAGTGACCATGCCACCAGCGCCACATCAAATAATAAAATAGGAATCAACATATTTCTTAATATTTATTAATACTTGTACACCAATGTTAACACCCTTTTGGAGAACTGTATCTAACTTACGATAGATGTGATTAGTTTTCGATGATGTCTATCTAATTAGGACAATAACCGTACAGGTAGGTGACGATCGCGTAAGTAATTCTTAATTTCTGCCACACTTAGTTGTCCGTAGTGCAGTAATGATGCTAATAGTGCAGCTTCGGCTTTGCCTTCTGTAAGTGCTGTGTAAATATGTTCACAATTGCCTGCACCACCGGAGGCAATGACTGGAACTTGTACAGATTCAGCGATCGCTCTTGTCAGCCCTAGGTCATAGCCAGCTTGAGTACCATCAGCATCCATACTGGTAACTAGCAGTTCTCCTGCTCCTCGTTTTTCTACTTCTTGTGCCCAAAGTAGGGCATCTAAGCCAGTGTTTTCTCTACCACCTCGCACATACACATCCCAGCCTGGGTTATAGGGGTCAATTCTGCGTCTGGCATCAATAGCAACAACTATGCATTGATTACCAAAGCGATCGCTTGCCCGACTAATTAAGTCTGGTTCACGTACTGCCGCAGAATTAATACTAACTTTGTCTGCTCCAGCCCGTAATAAAACTTTAACATTTTCTAATGATTGAATACCACCACCGACAGTTAATGGAATAAAGACCTGTTCAGCAGTGCGGTAAACTACATCAATAATTGTATTGCGATCTTCATGAGTCGCTGTAATATCCAGAAATACTAACTCATCTGCACCAGCTTCGTTGTAAACCTTTGCCAATTCAACCGGATCACCCGCATCTTTAAGATCAACAAAGTTAACTCCCTTTACAACTCGTCCCGCCTTCACATCTAAGCACGGTAAGATTCTTTTAGACAACATAATAACTTTTGCACTCCTGGGTAATTGTCCGGAATTTAAATTTTAAATTGGCGTGCGTATTCCCAAACTAAAATCTTCGCATCCCTTGTTGAATAGCAAGCATGGCGGCAGATATAGCGCTCACACAGTCCTCAAGTCAAAGTTGATAGCTGAATTATGGCGATAATCTCCTCGAAAAAACAGCCTCAAGAACCCAACGGACAACCAAAGCAGCCTCAAGAGTCGGCGAAAGCGTCTCCCAAGGAAAACGTTTTGCAACCTGAAGCTGCTATTGATGAACAAGGTAAGCAAGAAGAGAGTATCCGACCACAGCGATTTGCTGATTACATTGGGCAAAAAGACCTAAAAGATGTCCTGGACATTGCCATTAAAGCAGCCAAGTCGAGAGGTGAGGTGTTGGATCACTTGCTGCTATATGGACCTCCCGGATTGGGTAAAACGACAATGGCAATGATTTTAGCATCAGAAATGGGAGTAAATTACAAAATTACCAGTGCGCCAGCGCTAGAACGTCCAAGGGATATTGTAGGACTACTAGTGAATCTCAAACCCGGAGATATTTTATTTGTAGATGAGATTCATCGTCTTTCGCGGATGACAGAAGAAATTCTCTATCCGGCTATGGAAGATTACCGCTTAGATATCACCATTGGCAAAGGTTCCAGCGCCCGTACCAGAAGTTTACCACTATCAAAATTTACCTTAGTAGGAGCTACAACTCGTGTAGGTGCGTTGACTTCACCATTACGCGATCGCTTCGGCTTAGTACAAAAACTGCGATTTTACGAAGTTGATGAACTGAGCCAAATTGTCTCACGCAGCGCTCAATTTCTGCAAACCCCGGTTACAGAAGATGGTGCTGTAGAAATTGCCAAGCGATCGCGGGGTACACCACGGATTGCAAATCGGTTACTCAAGCGAGTACGTGATTATGCAGAGGTAAAATCATCAGGAGAGATTACCGAAAGTATCGCAGCCGAAGCACTGCAACTATTCCAAGTAGATCCTCGTGGTTTAGATTGGACAGATCGCCAAATGTTGAATGTGATTATTGAACAATTCAACGGTGGTCCAGTGGGGTTAGAAACAATTGCTGCTGCTACAGGTGAAGATACCCAAACCATTGAAGAAGTTTACGAACCTTACCTGATGCAAATTGGTTATTTAAGCCGGACTCCCCGTGGCCGAGTAGCGACAAAAGCAGCATATAAGCATTTGGGCTTTAAACCGCCCAATAATGAACAGTTATCATTGCTGTAATTAAGAGCTAAGGGCTAGAGACTAGGAAGCAGGGGAGGCAGGGGAAGCAGAGGGGCAGGGAGCAGGGAGAAAAGGAGAAAGAGGTAATTTTTCTTTATCCCCCTTGCACCCCGCACCCGGTCACTGAGCGTAGCCGAAGTGCTGCCCCAATTCCTCTTCTCCATGCCTTATGCCCCATACTTCGGCTACGCTCAGTACAAGTGTCCAATGCCCAATGCCCTTATTCATAAACCCAGATGATTAAATTGATTGGTATTGTTCTCAGTCTCGTACTTGTGTTTGGCTGGAGTAGACCAGTTATGGCAGTATCTCAACAGGCTAGCGTAACTCAAGAGCAACTCCAGCAAGGAGATGAGTGGGCAGATCAAGCCTTTGCAGCCACAAATCAGGGCGACTTTGCCAAAGCTGAAGAGTATTGGACAAAGATTATTGAGCAGTTTCCTACTAATGCTGGTGCATGGAGTAATCGAGGAAATTCACGGGTGAGTCAGAACAAGTTACAAGCCGCTTTGACAGATTACAATAAAGCCATCGAACTAGCACCTAATGTTACCGATCCTTATTTGAATAGGGGTACAGCCTTAGAAGGCTTAGGAAAATGGCAAGATGCGATCGCAGATTATAATCATGTCCTAGAGCTTGATCCTCAAGATGCAATGGCATATAACAATCGTGGTAATGCTAAAGCAGGTTTAGGAAAATGGCAAGATGCGATCGCTGACTATCAAAAATCAACTGAAATTGCCCCAAATTTTGCCTTTGCTCGTGCCAATTATGCCCTCGCTCTTTATGAAACAGGTCAAACCGATTCAGCAATTCGCGAAATGAAAAATATAATTCGTAAATATCCCAAATTTGCTGATATGCGTGCTGCTCTCACAGCTGCTTACTGGGTTAGTGGCAACAAAGGCGAAGCAGAAAGTAACTGGGTAGCAGCTTATGGACTGGATAGCCGTTACAAAGACATGAACTGGGTGAAAAATATTCGCCGTTGGCCTCCCAGTATGGTTGCAGCTTTAGATAAGTTCTTGAAATTACAGTAGATGCACGTTTAGGTTATTTTTTCCACCCCCAACGGAGGTATTTACTATAGAAGTATTTTTGGTTTAGGTTTTTGGAACAAAACTAGATGAATTTACCATGACTCATTTTGGTATTCTCAGTCCTGGTGCAGCAACAGGCCCACTCAATACCATGCTTCCTCTAGGGCAAGAACTTCAACGGCGTGGTCATCGCGTTACTCACTTTGGAACCCTCGACACTCAACCCAAAGTATTAGCAGCAGGAATAGAATTTTCGCCCATAGGAGAGCAAGATTTTCCGGCTGGCTCATCAGCAGAATCTCTTAGCAAGTTAGGACAACTGCGTGGAATAGCTGCATTTCAATATACGATTGAATTGCTTAAACAGATATCGGCTGTAACGCTGCGGGACGCTCCAGCAGCACTGCAAGCCGCAGGTGTAGAAGCTCTGCTAGTCAACCAAAGTTCAGTGGAGGGAGGAACAATTGCCGATTTTCTGGGAATCCCTTTTGTCTCTGTTTGTAGTGCGGTGGTACTGAACCGAGAACCTAGTATTCCTCCTTTTTTTACTAGTTGGAAGTATAGTCCAGCTTGGTGGGCACGCTTACGCAACCAAGCAGGTTACACGTTACTCAATCGCATTGCTAAGCCAATTCAAGAATTAGTAGATGAGTATCGTCAAGAGTGGAAATTACCTTTATACTCTCAACCTAATGATGGTTATTCTCAGTTAGCTCAAATCAGTAATGCACCTGCTGAGTTTGAATATCCTAGGCAAGAATTACCTCCTTGGTTTCATTTCACAGGCAGTTACCATACTTCAGCCAATCGGGCATCTGTTGCTTTTCCTGATGAAAAACTTACGGATAAACCTTTAATTTATGCTTCGATGGGAACATTACAAAATCGTTTGATTTGGGTTTTTGAAACTATTGCCTCGGCTTGTGAAGAATTAGATGCTCAGTTAGTAATTTCTCTAGGAGGTTCCGCCAAACCAGAATCACTGCCAAACTTGCCGGGAAATCCTTTAGTAGTGGAGTATGCACCTCAATTAGAAGTGCTAGAAAAAGCCACCCTGATGATTACTCATGCAGGAATGAATACCACTATGGAATGCGTGAAGAAAGGTGTGCCAATGGTGGCAATCCCAGTTGCCAACGACCAGCCAGGAGTAGCAGCCCGTATCGCTTGGACAGGGGTGGGTGAGTTTATCCCCCTCAAGAAATTGAATGTTCCTGGGTTACGAAATGCTGTAGAGCAAGTGTTAACAAAAGAATCTTACAAACAGAATGCTCTCAGGTTACAAGCAGCTACTCACCGGGCTGGGGGGGTAAGTCGAGCCGCTGATATTATTGAGCAAGCTGTATCTACGGGTAAGCCTGTTTTGGCTTAAACACAACTTAACTAAAACTAGTCTGAAGAATGGGCTGACTTTGAGGATGTCTTTTTCCTTTCACCACCATCTTTACACCTCCTTTTGGCGAAAACAGCAAACCTTTACGTACTGGCTGCACTGGTTTATGGTCAGCTAATTCCATTTGCCAGCGAGAAAGGATTGTCACTAAAACCAGTTTCATCTCAAACAAAGCTAGTGCCATACCAATACAGCGGCGATTACCACCACCAAAAGGTATGTACTCATAAGGAGTAAATTGACGTTCTAGAAAACGCTCTGGTTTAAACTGCTTTGGTTGAGGATATAAATCTTCTCGATGATGAGTTAAATAAATAGAAGGAATCAGCAGAGTACCGGGTTCAAACTTGTATTCTCCAATTTGTAGCGGTGATTTGACCACTCGATTTAGTGCCGATATTGCCACTGGGTAAAGGCGTAGCGTTTCAGAACAAATAGCATTCAGGTATGGTAATTGGAAAATAGCATTTGGATCGGGGTTTTCACCTAACTTATCCAGTTCTTGCAGTAGTTTCTCTCGCACCTGTGGCAGATGGTGAACCCAGTACAATGCCCATGACAAGGAGGTTGCAGTCGTCTCGTGACCTGCTACTAAAAGAGTCATCAACTCATCTCGCAACTCTAAATCTGTCATTGGCTCTCCTGCTTCATCACGAGCAGCCATCATCAAAGATAGAATATCAGTTCGAGACGGGTCAAATTGCGCTTTGCGTTCTTGAATTTCGGCGTAGATAAGTTGATCAATTTGCTGTCGTAAACGCAGGTATTTTCCCCAGGGACTCCATGCACCTAAATCGTGCCTTAGTGATGGGAAAATAAGCAGAACTGTCCTGATAATAGGTGTTTTGGGATTCAGTATTGCAATTAAAAGTTCCTTGAGCTTTTCATAACGTGACCCGTCTTCCAAACCAAAAACAGCTTTTAAAATCACTTGGAAAGAGATTTCTTGCATGAACGGTAGAACTGTAAAAGGTTCCCCAATCTGCCACTGACTAGTCACTTGTGTAGTAATATTACCAATTAATTGACCATAAGAAAGCATCCGTTCTCCGTGCAAAGGAGGTGTCAATAGCTTTCTTTGTCGTTGGTGGGGCTTTCCGTCTAACGCCAGCAGTGATTGCTGCCCCAATAAAGGTGATTTAATACCTGCTGCCCCACCGGAGTCCAACTGTTTGGGAGGAGTATTAAAAATCTGCTGAATTGCCTGGGGATTGCTAACGAATACTTGAGGGGTAGAATTTTGTCCTAATTGGAGAGTAAATAAGTCTCCGTAGCGTTTGGCACAATCTTCCATGTACTCCAAGGGGCTAACTAACCATTGGAGTGTCTGAAGCCAGGGTTGAGTTTGGGGGCCTTTGGGCAGTTGCTGTACAGACATTTTTATTAATCTCCCAATAATTGGAGCAAAACTAGCGTTTTATGCAACCATTGTTTGATTGATCTTAGAACATGGATGTAGGCGATCGCCTCGTCAACCAATTAAGGTAAAAGGTAAATAAACTTTACCTTTTTGTTTGGCACTACTTTTGTAACCAAACTGACACTGAACCACCCGAACAAGGAAAATTTCCCCAGCCATCATCATTCGTATAAACGATTTCTTGGATATGCTCTGTAGCATCGTAGAAAGCTGCATCGGGTCGGAACATATTCATCCACTTGCTTCCGGCTTCGCCGTTGGTCATCACTACAGCCATTGCTCCAGGATGTTCGCTATTACCCAAACGCGTCCAACCGATAGTATTGGGGTGATCAAAGTAATCGTGTTGGTCGCCAAAACCATATTCTTTACGAGCTTTCAAATATTTTTCAATTAGGAAACGGTGAGAATATAGAGTAGCATCGCGTCCTTTATCGTGATATTGCGCCCCGTAATAGTCTGCATAAAAAACGCAAGGATAACCTTCACGACGTAATAAGATCAGTGCATACGCTAATGGTTTAAACCAAGGTTCAACAGGCGATTCTAGCGATTGACATGGTTGAGTATCGTGATTTTCTACAAAAGTGACTGCTAAGGCTGGTTGTTCTTTGACTAAGGTTCTGTCAAAAATAGTCCGTATATCAAAACTACTACCCTGGCGACTGGCTTGGTGAAATTTGAAGTGTAGCGGCACATCAAATAAAGACATCAGCCCTTCGGTTGCAGCCAGGTAGCCATGTAAATCATCGATATTTTGAGACCAATACTCGCCACAGTTGAACAGTTTTCGTCCACTAAAATGAACTCGTAAGTGGTTGAGCCAATCGCGGAAAAATGAAGAACGGACATGTTTGACGGCATCAATACGGAAACCATCTACGTTGGTGCTGTCAATAAACCAACGTCCCCAATACATCAATTCGCCGCGTACCAGTTCGTTACTCGAATCCAAATCATTGGCTAGTAAGTAGTCATAGTTACCGTGTTCGTAGTTAACTTCCGTCTCAAAATTTTTATCTTTGATGCGGTAGAGCTTGTCTGTATTTTGGGTATCTGCATTGTAAGACAATGAATCGAAGCACCACCAATGCCACTTCATGCTGGAGTATTTATCTCCACGCCCAGGAAAATTGAACTTGGTATAAGCACCAATTTCGTACCAGTCACTAATAGCGCGGTTGCGATCATTCCAATCCATTTCTTGGGCTAAAATGCGTTCTATTTCATCTCCGCCGTCTTTGTGGTTAAAAACTACATCAGCATAAATTTGAAGGTCAACACCTTGGGCTGTTTTAATGGCTTTTAAATATTCTTCCCGTGTGCCGTATTTTGTCCGAACAGTACCTTTTTGATCAAACTCACCCAAATCAAACAAATCGTAAACTGCGTATCCCACATCCCATGTACCGCCACTACCTTTGTATGCTGGCGGCAGCCATAAGGCAGTAAAGCCTGCATTAGCTAGATCATTGGCTGTTTTATTCAGCTGGTTCCACAGGTTGTCCTCATTTAAGACGTACCAATGGAAATACTGCATTATTACACCGTTGCTCATGCGATCGCCTTTTCCTGCTAAAAATATCTGGTGCTAGGGTAAGTCGTTTTGATCACACAACCAATGTATTATCCAAATTTATTTATGTTTGAATAGCAACTTGGTAAGTAGGTAATTGGGCATGGGGCTAAAAGAAGCAAGGGGGCAGCACTTCGGCTTCGCGGTAGTTGAGCGCAGTCGAAACTCAGTGACCGGGTGCAGGGAGCAGAGGGAGTAAAATCAAGGGGCATTTAACATGGAAAGATAATAATTCCTCACTCTAGCTACTAAGCATTATTTCTTGAATTTTGACTGGATTTAGTTGCTCGACATTACTTAAAACTACTGCTGCTCCTGCTGTTAGGAGTGTTTGGGCGTATGCATCACGGCGCTGTGCTGTTTCTTGTACATGAGGCGGTAAAACTCCCACACCAATCCAAATCCGGTGAGGATTGATTTCTCGCGCTTTGACTACTGTGTACATATCAGCGACTGTATCGCCGACATAAACAATTACTGACAATTCATCCAGATTATTCTCTAACTGTTGCACAGTAGCAAAAAGTCCTGTAGGGTCTGGTTTACCTGGTGCATCTTCCATTGCAATCAACACTGGAGACTTCAAACCCAAACGTTTTTCTAAAACATAGTTAGCGGAAGCACGAGTTGCACCACTGAAAAATCCCCAAGCAATTCCGGCTTGTGTCAGTTGTTCTAAATAGCTGGCTTGTAACAATAAAGGTTCATTACAGATATACCCAGTGAAATTGTCGGGATCTGTACCTCGGTAACGGGACTGGAAGAAATCCACAATTGCTTTGTAGTCCAGTTGCAGTTGTTCGCGGGACTGTCCTTGTCCTGCCAAGTAGCGGTAAATTAATTCTTGGGAGGCTTCCCAATCGTTATTCCAAACACCTTCAGATTTTAATTGATCAATGTCTAGGGGTGTCGGACGATAGGCTTTATTCGTAAAATACTCTACTGTATCTGCGATCGCTCGACGATAGGAACCGCTAACATCGCGTACAACACCATCAATATCGAAAATAACAATTGCTTTTTGAATCATGGGGCATGGGGCATTGGGCAAGGGGCATGGGAAATAGTAAAACTTGTGACCCATTTTTTATTACTTAGTCCCTAATGTCTGTTGCCTATGGATTTTAGATAGGCATTGAGCTTAGGTAAAAGATCATCAAGGAGGGGTTTAAATTTGTTTATATGTTCGCTTGTTAATAGCTTTCTAGCGTAGGCTAATCTCAACCAACTGATTGTTTCATACAAAGATCCTCTGGCAATCTTGACAAAACGTCGATTGTCTTGGTCGTTGTACCTACCTCTACCTTCAGCTATATTCGCACAAATACTATCAGCAGACCGCACAATTTGCTTACCCAATGTATCCTTAGTGAAATTATCCCATTTCTTCACAATCTCCCAAATTTCATTAGCTAACCTTTCAGAAAGTTTATAAACTTCCAGATCCTCAAAATCAGGTCTCCCCACAATATTTCCTTAAGTCAAATCACCCCATACCTCATAATGCCCAACACCCAACGTCAAATACTCAATGCCCCATGCCCCATGCCCCATGCCCTATTTCCCATTTGGTAAGTATTGCGTTAAAATAAGCGATCGCAATCTTAGTAATTAATGCCCGGATATTCCCCGGAGGTGTGATTGACCAAATTTATTCTAAAAATTCTGTGGTTAGACGAAAACGTCGCCCTTGCAGTTGATCAAATTGTAGGCAAAGGCACAAGTCCTTTGACGAAGTACTTTTTCTGGCCTAGAAACGATGCTTGGGAAGAGTTAAAAAAGGAACTAGAATCCAAACACTGGATTACCGATGTAGATCGCGTCGAATTGCTTAATAAGGCAACCGAAGTGATTAATTACTGGCAAGAAGAAGGCAGAAATCGCCCAATGGCTGAAGCTCAGTTGAAGTTTCCCGAAGTTGCTTTTACAGGTAGTGCTTGATATTGCCTAATTAGCTTTCCTGCTGTTCTACAAGTTGCCACAGTTTGATGGTCTTATCCTTGCTACCACTAGCAATTAGTTGTGCAACTTGACTGACAGCAACGGCAGATACTGAGTCTACATGACCAAAGAGAGTAGCAAGTTCTTCTGCTGTGCTTACCCTCCAAAGTTTAACTGTCTTGTCCCAACTGGCACTAATTACCGTTTCGCCATCGGCAGTGAAAGCTATTGCCACCACTGACCAAGAATGGCCTGAAAGTGTAGTAATTAGCTGACCAGTACTTACTTCCCACAATTTTATAGTGTTATCATCGCTACCTGTCGCCAGAATTTTACCATCTGGACTAAAAGCGATCGTCAAAACCGCCCGTGTATGCCCTAAAAGGGAGCCTAACAAGGTACAACATGGGTGGTTTTGAAATTGTCCCTCAGACTTTTGTGTTGTTAATTGCCACAGGTGAATCGTTCTGTCAAAACTAGCGGTGGCTAATAGTTTTCCCTGGGGGCTAAAAGCTACCGAACTCACCTGTAATTGGTGTTTTGTGAGAGTGTAAATTTCTGTATTAGTATTTATATCCCAGAGTATGACCTTCTTATCCCAACTACCACTAGCGAGAATCTGTCCATCAGGACTAAAAGCAATTGATTTGACTGCGTGTGAATGTCCACACAAAGTCACTATTTCATGAAATGTATTGAGATTCCACAATTTAATAGTTTTATCGTCGCTAGCGGTGGCTAATGTTTTGCCATCGGGACTAAAAGCAACTGATGTCACGCTTTGGGAATGCGCTTCTAGGCTAGTTAATAATTTTTTCGTATTTAAATCCCATAGTCTGATGATTTTATCATCGCCACTGGCTAAAGTATTATTATCAGAACTGATAGATAGGGCATTGACACTGCTTAACGTAATAGAATTTTCTGTTATGGTGTGTAAGCATTGCCACGAAGAACTGGAAATTTTAAATTTAAAATTTTGAATTTTAGACTCTATACCCATCGCTTTCATGACCTCATCTGCTGATTGAAAGCGCTGACTAACAGAATTTTGAAGGAGACGATCAAGAATTTGTGCCAAATGTTCGCTGATTCTAGAGGTGAGATATTGTTGCCAAACCCAGCAATCATTAGCAACATCAAATAAATCAAAGGGAGAAATTTGGGTAAGTAAATAAATACAAGTCACACCCAAACTATAAAGATCACTAGCAAAAACTGCTTTTCCTTTTGTTTGCTCAGGTGCTGCATATTCTGGGCTACCAATGCTATGTTCAGCAATTAGCAGGTCAATGTCTGTAAAGACTTTAGCTGTACTAAAATCGACTAAAACTAGATTCCCCTCTTTATTTTTTTGGGGAAATCTGCGAATAATATTTTCTGGTTTAATATCACGGTGGATGAGATTGCGTAGGCGTAGCCCGCCGCAGGCATCGCTAATAAATGTAATCACTGGCAATATATCTGCTAAAAGTTGCCAAATCTGACTTTCATTAAAAGCGCCCTCTTCTTCAACTATTTGAGCTAAATTGATGCCTTCAATAAACTCCTGTACTAAATAAAAGTACTCATCATCTTGAAAATATGCTATCAAAGCAGGAATTTGAGGATGTTTACCTAATTCTTTGAGGCACTGTGCTTTTTGCTCAAATACTGTAAGTGTTGTATTTTGTGGCGAAAATTGTTGCACTACACAAGGAATTGGGGGAAACTGACCTTCATCAACTGCGAGAAAGGTTTTACAAAATCCCCCTTTACCAATCTGCTTAAGTAAACGATAACGTTCTTGGATTAGCAAAATTTTCCTGTCAGAGTTATCAACCGATATAGCACCAATGTAGCCTGATTGTGTACTAATCCTTCTGCAAGTTCATATCTAAAAAGAGGTCAAAAAATCTTAGAGGGTTATTGGTCAATACGGTTCAGTTAAGCATTTCTTTCTGGGAGCATCCCACTTTTTTGAATGTCATTGCGAACGAAGCGAAGCAATCGCAAAATCCTCCAACTAAGAGCGAGTCGATGCGATTGCTTCGTCGTTCCTCCTCGCAATGACAGTTATTATCTCATTGGAAAATAAAAACTGGGATGCACCCTTTCTTTCTTCTCTTTGCGTCCTTTGCGTCCTTGGCGGTTCGTTAAAAAAATTGACTTTGGCAAAGGATTTCAGTCTTAACTGAACTGTATTGGGTTATTGGTGGTAAAAGTAACCTAAAATCTTTATTTAAGAATCCCTAAGAAGAGTATTTTATAGAATATCTTTTGGAAAAACTTACGCGCGATCGCACAAAACAAAATATCGAATTAATAGCACTTTAGTCCTTTTTAATTGCTAAAGTGCCAACTATTTACTTTAATTATCTTCAGGCAATTCTACAACAAACTGAGTAGCACCATTTGGCGTGATTGGTGGTGTTTTAGTAACTATTGGTTGTGGATACAATGGCGTTGGTATGTCTTCACTTGGTTTGGCTGTTTGATTCCATAAAATCATCGATAGTAGACCATCTACCAAACCGTTAGTGCTGCCATTACTACCACCCACAAGCACATCTGGAATCAAGCGGACATTGCGATCGCCTATAATCTGCATTAGCTGCATCGCTGTATAACCTGATGAGCCTAAAGCTTCCACACCAGCTTGATATGTCTCAGCTTTAGCATTACCTGTAGCCCGAATCCCTTCAGCCTCGGCAATTGCCCGCAATTTTGTACCTTCTGCTTCACCGGTTGCTTGCTTAATCTGTGCTTGGGCTTTCAAATCGGCAATATGCACACTTTGCTCTGATTTCACCATTTCTTGTTGGATATCAGCCAGAGCTGTTTCCCGAACTAGTTGCTGCCGCTGGGTTTGTGCCATCTTTTGCACTTCATAAGTCTTGCGTTCCTCTTCAGCAATTTTTCGGTCAGTTTGTGTCTCCATCAATGATGCTGGTGGCTGAATATCACCAATTAGGGTATCAATCGCTTGCACATCATAAGCCCGCAGTGCTGCTTTGATATACTCAGATGCTTCAGTTTGACGCTCACTCCGGGCATTCAAAAAGTCTAGCACTGTGTAATCTTGAGCCGAGTTACGGAAATAATTACCAATGCTTGGCTCTAGCACATTATCCACTAAATTCTGCATTGAGCCAACACGAGAAATTACTTTTGGAGCATCTAAAGCACCAACATGGATAATTTGAGACACTTCCAAATCAAAAGCGAACCCATCTCTAGAACGTACAGTTAAAGCTGCCAAATGGACATCATATTTGTGCCGTTCGGTGCGCCCTGACCAGTTCAACACTATATTAGTGGTTGGTACTAGTTCTACTTTCATGATGCGTGTATTCAACGGATGTTTACCAGGATACAAAGGCTCAACCCACACGCCTTTATGTCCAGGATTCACCAAATTACCGTGGGTGAAGGCAGCACCGCTAACATCTTCAGTAGCTCTCCCTACAAAAGAAATTACCACGCCTACATACCCAATCGGAATTTCTGTCATTGGGACTTGTTCAACCTGAACAAACCAAGGATTTAGATTCCAAGAACCAGAAAGCAGAATCTGTTCTTGTAAACCTCGTCGTCCCTGTCCATTGAGAAATTTCTGACCATTTTGAAAATTATCATGTCCTTCAATCACGGGGCCAGCAATTTCACCACCGGAAATTGGTACACCATCGAGAGTAGTGACAACGCCAACCTTGTCAGACGCGATGCTATACACCCGTAACTGTTCTGGACTCATGCCATGAGCAGTAGCATTGGCTGCCATGATCACTTTAAATAGAGCAGTGTTGATCCGGTATGTACCAGCAGTCAAAAAACCCATTTGCCGACCTTTTTCCCCACCTTGGGTCAAAAATTTGCGGGCATCTTGAAAATTATCACAATCGATAATTTTTCCCAAAATACGTTCTGGCGGGTTGGATGCACCATCAGCTGCCACAATTAAAGCGATTTCACCTTGGGGAACGACAATTACTTGTTCTTTACGAACTGAGTACTGCCAAGGCCAGTAGCCCCAATGCCAACCAGGAGCCAGAGTATCTGCCTGCAAACCTGCTTCACCATTAAGGGCAATTAAAGAGCCGGCTGGAAGTCCACGACCAGAAACAGTAAATTTTCTGACTACAATGCCAACTTCACGTTCGCCAATAACTACAAGTCCACCAAAGAATAAAGGGACAAATATGATAAGACCACCAACTACCACAATAGGGATGACTCCCCACGGCGACAACTGCATTGCTTGATATTGAGTTTTATTGATTTGTAACTGAGCAATTACAGGTTTTATCTGCTCTAGCTGAACGGATACAGAATTAATTTCTTGTGCAGTAATTGTTTTTAGGGAACTAGCATTAGCAGAATTGATACTGCTAGCTAACGCTAATGTTGCTATGAGCGATGTTGCAACACCAGCTAATTTATTTTGTTTACGTTTACCAAAGGAAGACAGAAGATTTTTCATAATTTGTGCCCATTTGGGCAACTAATCACCCAAATTAACACTTCACTTTGGTTGTGCCAAATTTCTTAAACTTGGTGTAATTTTGTTCAAGTTTATAAAAAGTGACGGTAGAATCTTTCTTTATAGGCAATTTCCCAACTTGAGGCACTGACATCATTATTAACTATGCCCCATGCCCTATGCCCCATGCCCTATGCCCTATGCCCTTATATAAATACTGTGGGGTGGACAAACAAATAGCCCACCCCACAAAGCAGCAGTAAAAAATAAAATTTTAGACCAAACCACCAGCAGCTTGAAAGCGGGCGCGGGCGCGTTTGAAGGCTTGATTTGCCTGGATTTGAGCTTGGCGATCGCCTGCTGGCACTTGAGAAAGACGTGTTTCTGCTTGGGTATAAGCAGCACGAGCTTCTTCAAGGTTAATTTTGTCGCCACGTTCAGCGCTGTTAACCAGAATTGTCACTTCGTTTTCTTCGACTTCGGCAAAACCACCCAAAAGAGCGATCGCTTGCCAGTTCTGATTTTTAGCAGCACGCACGCGCATCACACCAATATCCAAAGCGCTCAACAGTGGCGCGTGTCCACTAAGGATACCAAGCTGACCAGTAGTGCTGGGCAAAATTACTTCTTCAGCCGGAGCATCCCACACTGTTTTGTCTGGGGAAATTACACGAACGGTTAATGTCATTTGTCGTTTGAGAGTTATCGTTTGTGAGTTGTCAGCGCTGCACTGAGCGTAGTCGAAGTGTTGTCAGTTGTCAGTTTATTTTTTATGACTGACCACTGACCACTAACTACTGACTAATTAACTCTTGAGTTTTTCAGCTTTAGCTTTAGCTTCGTTAATATCGCCCACTAAGTAGAAAGCTTGCTCTGGTAAATCATCCAATTCACCAGACAAAATCATCTGGAAACCCTTAATGGTGTCTTCTAATTTCACGTACTTACCAGGAGAACCTGTAAATACTTCCGCTACAAAGAAAGGCTGAGACAAGAAACGCTCAACCTTCCGCGCTCTAGCTACGGTCAAACGGTCATCTTCAGACAATTCATCTAAACCAAGAATGGCGATAATATCCTGAAGTTCTTTGTAACGTTGTAGAGTCGCCTGTACAGCACGAGCAGTACTGTAGTGTTCTTCACCAACAATGTTGGGCTGCAACATCGTCGAGGTGGAGCCTAGGGGGTCAACTGCGGGATAAATGCCCTTAGCTGCCAAACCACGAGATAGTACTGTTGTTCCGTCCAAGTGGGCGAAAGTAGTTGCAGGTGCGGGGTCAGTTAAGTCATCCGCAGGTACGTATACTGCTTGAATTGAGGTAATAGAACCTTCTGTAGTGGAAGTAATACGCTCTTGTAGTTCACCTACATCGGTTCCCAGTGTGGGCTGATATCCCACAGCAGAAGGCATCCGACCCAACAGCGCTGATACTTCTGAACCTGCTTGCACAAACCGGAAAATGTTGTCGATAAACAACAGCACATCCTGCTTATTCACATCCCGGAAATACTCAGCCATTGTCAACCCTGACAGACCAACCCGCATTCTTGCTCCGGGTGGTTCGTTCATTTGACCATAAACTAGAGCAATTTTTGAGTCATTGAGGTTATCTTTGTTGATTACCCCAGATTCCATCATTTCGTTGTAGAGGTCATTACCTTCACGGGTGCGCTCACCTACTCCAGCAAAGACAGATACGCCGCCGTGCTGGGTAGCGATGTTGTTAATCAACTCCATCATGATCACGGTCTTACCAACACCAGCACCACCGAATAAACCAATCTTACCGCCGCGTCGATAGGGAGTTAGAAGGTCAACAACTTTAATCCCAGTCTCAAACACGGAAGGTTTAGTTTCCAGTTCAGTGAATTTGGGAGCAGAACGGTGGATGGGTAAGGTTTCTTCAGAGTTTACAGGCCCTTGATTGTCTACAGGTTCGCCAAGGACGTTGAAAATTCGACCTAAGGTGACTTTACCAACTGGTACGTTAATGGGAGCGCCAGTATCAACGACTTCCAGACCACGCACTAAGCCATCGGTGCCGCTCATCGCAACAGCTCGTACTTGGTTATCGCCTAGTAATTGCTGTACTTCAACAGTGAGGTTGATTTCCTGTCCAGCTTCGTTCGTGCCTTTGATGGTCAGAGCATTGTAGATTTGCGGCAATTTCCCGCCGGGGAACTTAACGTCTACAACTGGACCAATGATTTGGGTAATGTAACCAATGTTTGTTTTTTCTGCGGTGGTGACCATGCTGCGCCTAGTGATTGAAGCTATATTTCAGATAAGGTCGTAAAAGACATAAAATTTAGCAATGTCATCTTTCACATTAGCACTTAACGACCCTACTCTTTGCCATAAATTGATTCTTAAGACTGGGGTCTGCAAGTAAAGTTAAGCTAGCTTCCAAAGCTTGGCAAGCTCACAATAAAAAACTGCCATGTCTTTATAATTGCAGACACGGCAGTAATATTAAAAAAGACGCTGGATCAATTTAGAATTTAAGCTGAATTTAGGCTACAGCTTTCTGTTTTTGTTTACGCTTGAGTATGGTTCCACCAGTACCCAAAACCAACAACCCTAGCAAAGCAGAAGGCTCAGGTACAGACTTTGTGTCCTTTGTGTCTTTGACATCAACGTTAACTAATGTTTCACCAAAGCCTGGGGCAACAAGTTTTAAGACATCATCAGCATCATCGATACCATCAGCCAGTAAGTTAACTGTGAAGGTTCTCGTTGCACCTTGCGGTACGCCACTGAATGAAGTTGGTGTAATACTTTGTACATAACCATAATCATCACTCACTGCGGTCAGAGTAATGTTAGCGAAGGCATCTGTTAGACCAGCGGTTATTGCACTTACCAAGTTGGAACTATTACTTGAAAGAGTCACAACCGAGCCAAATCCTAAATCACTTACCAAACTCTGATAGGTAGATAACACATTGGAGGTAACTGCAAAAATCGGGATAATATTGGCAGCCTGTAACGCAGCTTTAACTTGGGCGATACTGGGATAGTCTTCGCCTGTACCTGCTGGACTACCGTCAAGAACTGCATCTCCGTTATTTGCAGGTCGAGAAGAAAAATCACCAGCTTGATGGAATGTAGCATCTGTAGTAATAACAGCTACTTTAAATGCATCATCGCGGAAACCAATTTCTGTTTTAGCTCGTACTGCTGTTTGCAACAATGCTTCTAGCTGTGATTCAGGAAAATCGCTACCACCTTTAAGAGTAAGTCCATTAACAGATGCTTGAAAAGCAGTTGTATTAGCAGTTAAACCTAAATCGGTTTTGTAAACATAGTCACTAAAAGAACCAAATGGGCTAATTGGTTTGTCAGCAAAAGAACCAAGACCAAATTGGGTATCAGCAACTGTACCTGTTACAGAACTAATTAAACTTGGTACTAAGGCTTTGACTACAGGTAAATCATCCGAAAAAGAACCTGTTAGATCTTGCAACAAGAACAAGTCAAGTTTGTTAGGTGATTTAGGGACTGTCACATTGACGGTTATAGAAAGGGGATTATTAGCATCTAAAAATACATCATATTTAGTTGGACTAATTGCCGAGCCTACAGGTGCTGGAGTAATATTTGTAATTGAGCTGACAGCATGAACTTCAGATGGTACAAGCACTCCAGTGATGCCAACTGTGCATACTGCGCCAACTGCTAATTTTGAAATTTTTTTCATGGAATTTAACATTTATAAAATCTCCAAAGAAGTATTTTTTGACATGGAAAAACTATGAGATGAGCTTTACTAACTCCTCGTAATAAAGGGGGTGAAATTATTACATATTGTCTGGAGTCCAAGAGGCTATTAAGCAGCCTTTTGTGACGATCGCAGATTTAAGAAATGATGAAAATGACTAAAGCATTTAATTAGCTTTAGTCCTCAAATTAGAGGTGAGATTTTTATCAGTATTTGCCTCACCTGTGTATTTACATAGCTTACTGGCGATTTTTTTTGTTGACTATAGTTTCTACGTGTATTTACACAAAAAATACACTTGAATTTGGATTAAAAATGAATGAAAACTTATCTTCAATCAGGCTTACGTTTGTAGCACTAGATCAATAAATAAATAAAACTTTGTAAAAATATATTGTCTCTTTAAAACAGGTTTATATTAGTAATCTGAGGCTATACACTCTGCATTAATAAAAGTAGGTATTTGCCAATTCTTTTACAGTAAATGTTTATTTTAGTCAATTTAAAATCCTGAAGACTTTGTAAAAATTATGTTTCCCAATTTTCTTAAATATCTCTAAAATAAAATTAGTACACAAAAATGGTGTCATTAGACCCGCCTCATCCTCACATCTCTACTGAGCAATTGCTTATGAATTTATCGTCAGCGCGACAATATTTTTATCAGGAAATTCATCAACCTGACGAGCATATCAACTTAGCAAAGGCAGCTTTGTATATTGCACAGGAAGAATATCCTGACCTTAACCCAGAAGAATACCTTAATGCCCTTGATACGATGGCAAGTGAAGTCAAAGAACGCTTACCTGCATCACGGTATCCTCTACGGTTAATTCAAAGCCTAAATCAGTATTTTTACGAAGATTTAAAATTTTCTGGTAATCAATCAGACTACTATAATCCTTGTAACAGTTTTTTAAATGATGTAATCGACCATCGGTTAGGGATTCCTATTACCTTGGCACTAGTTTATCTAGAAGTTGCCCACAGAATTGATTTTCCAATGGTAGGGATAGGAATGCCAGGACACTTTTTAATTCGCCCAGATATTCCAGATGTGGAAATTTTTGTTGATGCATTTAACCGGGGTGAGGTGATGTTTGCACAAGATTGTCAAGAACGACTCACTCAAATGTTTCAACAACCCGTAAACTTAAACCCGGAATTTTTAGCTCCCGTCAGTAATGGACAATTTCTGATGCGAATCCTCACAAATTTGAAATATATCTACCTGAAACAGCAAAATTTAGCGAAAACTTTAGCTGCGGTTGAACGAATTGTGTTGTTGTTTCCTAACGCGATTTTAGAAGTGCGCGATCGCGGTCTACTTTACTATAAACTTGGTCATTACCCGCAAGCTGCTGATGATTTGCAAACTTATCTAGCAAAAGTCCCTGATGCTGAAGATGCACCAGTGATTAGGCGGTTACTTGATGAACTGGGAAAGGGATAAATAGCAACTGACTACTGACTACTGACTACTGACTCTGCTACTTGCTTAAGGCGACGCAGCTGAGCTTGCATATCTTTTTGAGTCCAAGATGCTGCAAAGGTTTTGAAGCCCCAACTCACGAGGGAGTTGGGAATATTGAACTCAAAACGGTTCAATAAACACGTTCCCTGTTCTAATGGTTGACATTCCCAGCGATCGTATCCTTGGAAAAAACCTTGAAATTCCCACACTACCACACCTGATTGACGTTCTATAACAACACTTTTGAGCGTGGGTTCAAAAAAAGGAATTTGAATTATAAAGCGACTTTGACTGCCAATATCTGTACTCCAGGCTCCGCCTACAGGTTCGCAACGCAGGACAGGATTAAGCCAACGGTGCATGAGATTTAAGTCGGTAATGCAACTCTCGACTACCGTAGGTGTGGCATTAATTTGAATTGATTGCTCAAAAGCTTGGGACACTTTACATTTTATGCTTTTTATGCAGTTGCTCTTAGGAATGCATCTTACTTCCTTGTTAAAATCAACTTTACATTAATTAGTGTTAAAAATATTATTCTGAGATTTTAAATCACAAGCGATCGCATTACTTATATGTAATTTTTACTGATTCGCCCCCTAATCCACAACGCCAACACACTCATAAACAATACCCCTATCACTCCTTGCAGGGGATTCTGATTCACGCCAGTTATCCAATCAGGAACTTGACTTGAATATTTAACTAATTCCCCAACATTAATAATGTAGTAACCCCAAACTAAACCTCCGTGTAGACCAATTGGTAAACCTAATCGTCCTCTACGCCAGCGTTTTCCCCATACCTGCGTTAGCCCTAGCAATACTAAAGCTGGAAATTGTGGCAGTATTTGAATAATAACTTCCCAAGGTTTAATAAAGTGCAAAACAGCAAACGCAACGGCATCTGTCCACAATGCCACACGCGGACTGTAATCACGCTGTAACTCATTTAGTAACCAGCCTCGAAATAATAATTCCTCTGCAAAACCAATAGCTAAACTAACTATTAAACCCTCTAAAATCACTTTTAACAAAAAAACCTTTGGTTGTTGCCATACCAACCAACCCAAAAAGCCTTGTACACCAAAAAGTATCAGAATATTAATTAATCCCAAAGCCAAGCCACGCAACAAATCTAAACCGTTTTTCCGTGTGATTTCTAAGCCATACTGCCGCAGTATCTGGGGTTGCCGATAGACATGTTTTCCCCATAGCTTCAAAAGAAAAATAAACTCTGTATATAACAATACCATTGTCAATATACTTACTAAATTAGCATCATGCACTAATAAGTAAATTGGTGCAGCGAAGGGCAACCATAGCAGTAATAAAATTGTAATAAAATAACCCAGCCTAATAGGGGCAGGGTTTTGGGCTACACGGTTAAAGTTTATTTTCATACCACTCAGTAGTCGATTATTAAGCTGATGTGCAGCTAAATTGTATAAGGCGAAAACGTAAAATTATTGTAGTGCGGGCAGGGTTCGACTGAACGCTCACACCAAAGTCTTGCTTGCGTCCCATATACAAATTAAATACGCAATAGCTTAATTGTTCGCTTTTTAACTGACTACTGACCACTAACTAATAGACTATTCATCAGGTTCAATAGTGCTACTTAAACCGTGACTTTTCAATGTTTCACAATAGAACTCAGCGTGTTCTTGAGCGCAAGTAATGACTAAAGCTAGTCCATTAGTATGGGCTTCCATCATAATACTCACAGCTTGGGGTTGAGTAAGACTCGACACCGTAGTTAATAATGCTTGAACCACATGCTCCATAGAGTTGTAGTCGTCGTTATGAAGCAAAACGCGATACCGAGGCGCGAGCTTGCGGGACGTGGAACGCTTCTCAATAGTTTCGACTGACACTGCTCTTGCTCTTTCTGCGATGGTTTACTACAACATACTTTGTTTCTGTCTTGCGTTTGCTTAACAGTTATTCACTATATTCTATAGCATTTTCATTTCAACTTTATAGGACTATAGGAATCCGATTTGATTAATGAACATATTTGCGTAGGGAGGAAACAGGGAACTCTTAACGGGGAACACTTCGGCTACGCGGTAGTTGAGCGCAGTCGAAACTCAGTGCATCGCAGGAAAAAAAGGATTTAGGGGTGTACTGAGTTTTTTCAAAAACCAAATATAGGAATCCTATATGATATTTTGCGGCAAAGGATTGAGGTAATGAATGCTACAGAGATAATTTTGAGGCATTTGCCTTAGATAATTAATTACAGATGCGACAATGCTACATTAATACTACAAAAAATATACATAAAATTAAGAAAGCTGCAAGATAATCCTTGCCACTAAACTAGCTGCATAATTATGGACATGAGCCTAGATTTTCAACCAGGACAAATTGTGTCTTTAGAATATGGTGACAGGAATCTGTATGCAGAAGTCATTCAAGTTGTGGTTTCCCGTCAGTTGTGTTGGGTACGTCCTTTATTGCTAGTCACCTACACCCAAGAGCTACCGTTAGTTACTGACTTAAGAGATGCTTCTGACTTGCTTTGGCCTGACAAGTTATTTCGACCGGCCTTAGATACAGAAGTAATTACCTTGTTAAGCCAGGTATTGGCAAAAGACCCAAAAGCTGAGACTGACTCAGCTGCCAAGCAACAACTTAATCAATTTATTTACCAACTTTGGCAAGCTTATAAGGATAACGGATGAAAGATAAAATTTCTCAAGGCAGCAAGACTGTAGACCAAAATAAAGTTAACTATTTTAAAGCTTAATCTTTCTAGTATAGTACGGCATAAATAAGCAGACCATTAAAAATGGCAAAAAATTGTAGATAATACAAGTCTTTTGACTTCCAAGGCAGCGGTATTAGTTTCTTGTAAAAAAAACTTTGGCTCGAGAAAACTGGTAATACCCATACCTAGAACTAATATACCCAGCTAGGGACTAATTTAACCCGACCTGCATCCATCTCTGCCATCAGTAACTCTAGAGCTTCGTAATCAACATCAGATATATAACCATTTTCAGTGAGTTCTGAGTTGATCTCATTTTCTATCTCAGGAGTTAGTTTTTTAATATCAAGAGCTTTTTCTACCAATTGACGAATAGCGTGCTTAGTTCTCATAAATAGATCATCCAACTTTAAAATATGGTACTAATTATCCGAGATTAAGTCTGGTATAAAATGTGATCTACATACTAGTATCTGAGTGATATAGATCACAAGCTGATGAGATAGTTAATTTGATATCAACCCTACTATCTGCCACAAGCAACCCTGAAACTCAAAGCGTTTGACCTAAAACTATATCTTGATCAAATCAGCTTTAAGTCATAGACCAATCAAGTTTTCTCAGCATAGTTATGCTTGATGGATCTTCTTTACGGCTGTATCTGTTGATTGTTTTGGAACCGATGCTGAAAAAAAGTATATATGAATACATTTTACCCTGTATTTATGACAATCTTTAAACAGACCCACTAAAGCAATAAAGATTCAGCAAAGAGTGACCAAACCTATGGTCGATGCTAGGGAAAACAGTTTATGTTCAGATAAATATGGGCTTCACAGTTCAATAACTTCAATTAGGATGTTGATATGCAAGCAGTACTGGAGTGTCCAAAAACTACTGTTATTCGTCCTCAAGGCATTTTAAACGCAGCCAATGCCTTGGAGTTGGAAAAAGATTTGACAACAGCGTTAACCCAAGATAATACTTCAATCTTGCTAGTAGATTTAGCCGCAGTAGAATCTTTAGACAGTGCTGGCTTAATGGCATTGGTCTCTGCGCTCAAGCTTGCTCAGAGTTTAGGAAGGAGTTTACAGTTGGATTCTGTTTCTCCATCAGTGAGAATGATTTTTGAACTTACACAGCTTGATGGAATTTTTGAGATAATTTAAAAGCTAAACCAATTTGTCAGGTGTATGAATTTTATATAATCTTTTATACTACCATTGAATGTAGCTTATTCAGCAAACTTGTGTAACAAAATTGTAAGTTTTCCAGATAAACCTGATTGAACGAACTAATCAATGTTAAGGTTACAAGTGATTAGCTGTAATTAAGGTAGCTAGAAGATAGCACAGTGGCTGTTGCAGTTGAAAAATTAATCACACCGGAAATTTTAAAGCCAGCGCGTTATCTGGGTAACGAACGCCTAGCAGTGCATAAAAATTGGGATACGGCAGAAATACGTTGGGTACTAACATACCCAGAAGTATATGAAGTAGGCTCGTCCAATTTAGGGCATATCATTTTATATAACATCTTGAATGCCCAACCACGACAGTTATGCGATCGCGCTTATCTACCAGGGACAGACTTGGCAGCTAAACTCCGACAGACAGATACACCCTTATTTGCTGTAGAGTCAAAGCGATCGCTCACACAATTCGACATCTTAGGCTTTAGCCTCAGTTACGAACTCGGTGCAACTAACATTCTAGAAATGTTAGATTTGGCTGGAGTTCCCCTCACATGGCGAGAACGGGCAAAGGGAGAATATCCTTTGGTTTTTGCTGGTGGACAAACAGCAACTTCTAATCCTGAACCTTATGCCGACTTCTTCGACTTTTTCGCCCTCGGAGACGGTGAAGAACTTTTGCCAGAAATTGGCTTGGTCTTAGAAGAGTGCAAAAGAGCAGGACTAAACCGGGAACAGACTTTACTGGACTTGACACAAATACCAGGCGTATATGTTCCTCAGTTTTACGACATGGCAGCAGATGGCTCAGTTCATCCTCACCATTCAAATGTCCCAAAGCAAATTTTGCGCCGAGTTTCCACCCCGATACCAGCTTATTCCATTGGGTTAGTTCCTTACGTAGAAACTGTACATGACCGTTTGACAATTGAGATTCGGCGGGGATGTACTCGCGGATGTCGCTTCTGTCAACCAGGAATGCTGACCCGACCAGCACGGGATGTAGAACCTAATCAAGTTGTAGAAGCAATTGAACAGGGAATGCGGGCAACTGGTTACAATGAATTTTCTTTGTTATCTCTAAGTTGTTCCGATTATTTGTCCTTACCTGCGGTGGGGATGGAAATTAAAAATCGATTAAAAAATGAAAATATTTCTTTGACTCTTCCTAGTCAACGAGTTGATAGATTTGATGAAAATATTGCCAACATCCTAGGCGGTACACGGCAAGGTAGCATTACCTTTGCTCCAGAAGCTGGAACCCAACGGATGCGCGACATTGTAAATAAAGGTTTAACGAATGAAGAATTGCTAAGAGGCGTGAAAACAGCTTGGGAGCAAGGTTGGGACAAGATCAAGCTGTATTTTATGATTGGCTTGCCGGGTGAGACAGATGCCGATATTGTAGGCATAGCAGAAACAGTCAGCTGGCTGCAAAGAGAATGTCGGGGTCAAAGAAGAAAACCGCTTAACTTTAACTTAACAATTTCTAACTTTACGCCCAAACCTCATACTCCCTTTCAGTGGCACTCAGTTTCTACTACGGAATTTAAACGTAAGCAAAATTTGTTGCGGTACGAATTTCGCCGGATTAGAGGAGTGAAAGTGAATTTCACCGATGTCCGGATTTCGGCAATGGAAGACTTTGTGGGTAGGGGCGATCGCAGTTTGGGTAAGGTAGTACGCCGAGCCTGGGAATTAGGCGCTGGCATGGATTCCTGGTACGAAAATTTGGATCAAGCTTTTGGTGCTTGGGAATCGGCGATCGCAGAAGCCGGCTTAGACTGGAAATATCGCCAAGTGGAAAACGGCGAATGGAATTTGATAGAAAGTATGAAGGAAAATAACCTTCATGCTTTATTTGATGCTCCCCTACCTTGGGATCATATAAATACAGGTATAGATAAAAAGTGGCTGAAGGAAGATTTACAACGTGCTTTAGAAGCTGCAACTGTTTTAGACTGTTCCTTTGAAGGTTGTTCTCACTGTGGCGTTTGTGGCACAGATTTTGGTCACAATATCGTGATCTCGCCACCTGCTATTCCCCAATTTGCTGGTGAGTTTGTTCCCAACACAACTAAAGCCCAAAGACTGCGTGTCTGGTTTGGTAAACAAGGCGATATGGCTTTGTTAAGTCATCTAGACTTAATGCGCCTATTTGATCGAGTTTTACGGCGAGCAGGCTTGCCTATTGCTTTTACTGGTGGGTTTCATCCAAGTCCACGTATTTCTGTAGCCAACGCCTTGGCTTTAGGAATTACCAGCAGTGGCGAAATTGTGGATTTTGAGTTAACACAACCAGTAGCAGTAGATATTTTTCGAGAACTGCTGGCTCACGAACTACCCACAGATATACCTATATATAATGTGGTGCAGTTGGATTTAAAAGTTCCCGCTGCTAGCCAAATCATGGAAGCAGCAGAGTATTTGATTACAGTGGCAACACTTAGCACAGTTACATTTGCACAATGGCAAGAATGGATTGAAACAATCAAAGCAAAAGACGAACTCTGGTGGGAGCAAATAACCAAGTCAGGTAAAAGCCACTTAGTAAATCTGCGCTCGCGTTTGTTTGCACTAGAATTAGTACAGACTAACGATAATACAGCCCAAGAGTCTACAGTTGTCCTGCGTTATGTAGGTAGCTATCGTCCTGATGGGGTGCTGTTGCGTCCTGAACAAATCCTGTTTATGCTGGAAAAAGTAACAGGTGTAGAATTTCAACTTCTGCACATTCATCGCAATCAGTTATTTTTAGCTGACTCGCACTCTAACTAAAAAGTGAGCATCGGAATGCGTGTAAGTTGAGGCTATGCAAGCCTGTGACAACCACACAAATCTCTCGCAAACGCAGCGATCGTTCTGATATACTTCTTGGTAAAGCAACATAAACCCGGCAACGATTGCGAAAGTTAAGCAATCAGTATCGTGAAAACTAAACGGTCAAAGTAGCTAGTTATGATTGTTACCAAAATTTGTGTCTTGGAAGGACTCTTGCCCTTGGAGGGAATATAAGACCAACAAAGCTATGGAGTTCTAAAGGCAGTTCCTGATTAATTGGAAAACTTCCATTGTACCGCAGGTCAATGTGTAGTAGTTCGCGAGTATAATCCCTGAAGGGTAACTTGCTAGTAGTTCCCTTAATGTGGAAGATCATGGGAATTGATTTTCAGTAAGGTTGCGTTAGAATCAGATGAAGAGAAATTTTCTGGCGCTGCATTGAATGAACTGGTTCACTACTCTGGTACTCAGGGTGCGGAAGCAAAGATATTAGAGTGTAACTTCTAGGATTTTATCCCAGACAAACAGCAGGCAGATCAAAGAACACTCTCTCTTGATAGCTATCTTGTGAACTAGTAACTAACAATAAGCTCCGTCGGCACCTCTGACTCTATGCTTTTTAAAACAACTGCTGAATACCTAATCCCTAGATGGTGAAGGTATCGCATCAAAAATCAACCACAGACGGTTGATTTATTTGCTTAAACAATATGCAGCCGTTCTGGAATAATCAGGCGTGTAAACGCAATTTCTTAGTCAATAGCTCCTTAACTTTGAGCTTGAATCCACAATATTTATTACAAGCGGCACCTTTTAGGGCTGGCAGGGGTGAGAGGCATAACAAACCCCCAAGCCAATTAGTGCTGCCAATTTTTGAGGAAATTGAATGCCAAAACAAATTATTATCGCGGAGCAGCATCAAATTGCCGCTGTCTTTTCTGAAGATCAAATACAAGAACTCGTTGTGGCCACCGGTCATCACCAAATAGGTGATATCTATTTAGGTGTAGTAGAAAATGTCTTACCTGGGATAGATGCGGCCTTTGTCAATATTGGTGATCCAGAGCGTAACGGTTTTATTCATGTGACTGACTTGGGGCCTTTGAAGCTCAAGCGTACAGCTGCCGCAATTACAGAACTATTAGCACCACAACAAAAAGTGTTGGTGCAAGTGATGAAAGAACCAACGGGAACGAAAGGCCCTAGGCTCACAGGTAATATTACTTTGCCCGGACGCTACGTAGTGCTGATGCCTTATGGTAGAGGTGTAAATTTATCCCGACGGATCAAGAATGAAAGTGAGCGTAACCGTTTACGGGCATTGGCAATTTTGGTTAAGCCGGCAGGAATGGGTTTGCTAGTGCGTACAGAAGCAGAAGGCAAACCAGAAGAAGCGATTATGGAAGATTTGGAGGTGCTGCAAAAGCAATGGGAAGCCATTCAGCAAGAAGCACACTCCACTCGTGCCCCGGCATTACTCAATCGAGATGATGACTTTATCCAGCGTGTATTACGGGATATGTATGGTGCAGATGTCAATCGGATTGTTGTGGATTCTAGTACTGGCTTGAAGCGGGTCAAGCAATATTTGCAGAATTGGAGTGGAGGTCAAACACCGCAAGGATTGTTAATTGACCATCATCGCGATCGCTCTGGAATTTTAGAGTACTTCCGCATCAATGCCGCAATTCGAGAAGCCCTCAAACCCAGGGTAGACTTGCCCTCTGGAGGTTATGTCATTATTGAGCCGACTGAGGCATTAACGGTAATTGATGTGAACTCTGGTTCTTTTACGCGATCGGCAACAGCCAGAGAAACAGTTTTATGGACTAACTGTGAAGCTGCCACGGAAATTGCCCGTCAGTTACGTCTGCGAAATGTTGCTGGGGTAATTGTTGTTGACTTCATTGATATGGAATTGCGGCGCGACCAATTGCAAGTTCTAGAGCATTTTAACAAAGCGCTGAAAGCAGACAAAGCTCGTCCCCAAATTGCCCAATTGACTGAATTGGGTTTGGTAGAACTTACCCGTAAGCGCCAAGGTCAAAATATTTACGAATTGTTCGGTGAAACATGTCCTACTTGTGGCGGTTTAGGACATATTGTGCATCTACCTGGAGAAAACGAAAACCGATTACCAACACCAGTAGAAATACCAGAGCGCTTTGTATCTCTGCCTCATAAAGAACCACGTTTACCCGCTGCTCGCATCACAGAAACACGGGAAAACTACGATGCCTTCCAAGAAGGATTTGATGGTGACTCTGACGTGAGCGCCTTGAATTTAATCAATCATCCTAGTTATCAAGAACTCGGCGATAACAACAAGCGTCGTACTCGCACTCGCCGTAGTCGGATTGGCATCAATGGGACGAACGGAAAAGATGAAACCCGGATTAATACTCATCCATTAGCTTTTGATAATGAGCCAGATTTAGACTTAGATGCTGAGGCAGAGCTAGAGTCTACACCAGATATCCCCTTACCTAATCTTGGTAAATCCGGTTGGACTGAACGGGCAGAACGTCATAAAGTTACCAAGGTAGAGCCAATTAAACCAGTGGTAGAACCACCGGAGATTAGGACTGTAGAAATGACCATTCCAGAACAGGATGTTTTTGCCTTGATGGGAGTTTCTCCTTTAGTGAAGTTAGAGCAAGAGGTCAAAAATCCTAAGTCCGTAATTATTAACATTGTTCAGCCTGGACAACTACCAAATGTGCCTGCTGAATTAGATGCAGAATCAACTGTTACTAAAACAAAAAGAGAAAGTATTGATGTAAATACGAACACATTACAAATTGAAACAAAGCAGAAATCTTTACCAGAAGATGCATTAAAGCCAGAAGAGTTTGAAGCTAACCCTGTTGGAGGTTTCACCAATACAGAGGAAACTGAAGCTAGCAGCACTTCTATAGGCAACCGTCGTCGCCGTCGTCGTTCATCTGCGCTAGACGATACATCTACCGCAGATGATAATTAATTTATTTTATGGTTGAGACACGGCATGACGCTCTTCATTCGCTAGCATCCTTAAGTGGATCAAATTGGCTGGAGTTGTCCTCTAATTTATTAGGCATTTCAGGTTTAATTGTGGGGGTGGATGAAGTCGGACGAGGTGCTTTATTTGGCCCTGTAGTAGCAGCAGCAGTGATACTACCACCTTGTGCTATATCAGAGCTAATGGCAGCTGGGATTAAAGATAGTAAAAAGTTGTCTAGTTCTCGTCGAACTCAAATGGCACAGCTAATTTCTACCCTAGCAATTGATTGGAAAATCGGTTTTGCTTCCACTGCCGAAATCGACCAAATAAACATTTTGCAAGCTACATTGTTAGCAATGAAGCGGGCTGTACTCAAACTCAAGGTACAGCCTGTAATCTGCTTGGTTGATGGCAATCAGCCAATGAAGGACTTGCCTGTACCACAACAAACAATAGTTAAGGGAGACGAGCGATCGCTTAATATTGCTGCTGCTAGTATTATGGCTAAAGTTTGGCGTGACGCTTTGGTGATGCGTCTGGCATCCAAGTACACTAAATACGACATAATACATAACAAGGGTTATGGTAGTCAAAAGCATTTGGTGGCACTGCAAGAATACGGTCCCTCACCCTTACATCGCAAGTCCTTTCGTCCTTGCCAAATTCAGTAGGGGCATGACATATACATGTACGCCCCTACAACCAATTCATTGATTACAAAAATTACTCTATGTTAAAAATTGGTAATTCACCATTTTCATCATCTAAAGCTTTTTCTTTTGTTTGCGAGATTACCCAGTGACGATAATCTGCTAGTAGTTGATGTAGCAACCGTTGTTTAATTGTCAACAACACACTCTTGAGTAAACCATTGCCAGTTGCTTCTAAAAGGGGTTTGGGAGTTAAAGAAAATGGTAGTGGCAATTCCACTTGCACTTCTAAATCGGCTTTTCCTTGTAGACGAGTACCAGTATTGAACTGATAGGGAGACAAATGTCCTTGTAAATTTAAAGCAAAGCGCTGATTAACATACTCAAAACCAAGGATTTCACAACCTACTGACCGCAAAAAAATTGTTCCATTTGATTCTGCCCAGACTTTCATGTCTACAGTAGGTTGAAGACTTAGGGACATAAAAGTCAGAGGACGCATTTTCAAACGAAATACTTCCTTTGAAAGCTGCTGAATCCGTCGACTGTCCACCAAGGTATTAACCAAACGTTGAGGCTGACGCAAGTAATGCTGGATAGGAATAGGCTGCTGTGGAACAGTAATTTCTACCGATTGGGAGGCTGTGAACTTGGTAGCCATAGTTGCAGGAAGTAATTGTTATATATCTCTATTATTCATGATTTTTTTATATTTATTAATTTTAATTGAGCAAAAATATTTATCTTGGGTTGGTTTATTTGAATAAGTAGATTTATTTATAGTTCTCATTCATCATTTAGATAGATTTAAAAATTATGTTTACTAACTTTAGAGAGATAAATTATCAATCAACCGATAGGTAATTATTTAGCTAATGGCAATTACTTTAAAACATAACTTATATCACGATTTAATCAGGCTTTACTGTTGTTGAAAAAAGTAATTTTTGAACTAAATTAATTTGACATCGCGTTAATGAAAAACCGCTATCATCTATTGCTAATACTACTATGGTTGGCTATTGGCACTTGTCTACGCTTTTGGCGTTTGACATCTCTACCTCCTTGGACTGATGAGTGTGCAACGATAGTTTTTAGCTTAGGTAATAGTTTTCATACAGTACCACTTAATCAGGTCATTAGTTCGGATGTGTTGTTACAGCCACTAAAAGCTATACCTACTGTAGGAATCAATGCAGTTATCGAGCATTTATTGCATGAAAGTACTCATCCCCCAGTCTATTTTGTATTGTCCCACTTTTGGATGAAATGGTTTTCTTCCATAGGAGAGCTAACTTCTATTTGGGCAGCGCGATCGCTCAGTGCTGTATTTGGGATAGTATCAATTCCTGCTATGTTTGGCTTTGGCTATTTAGCCTTTCGTTCCAAATTAATTGGGCAGATGGCGGCAGCAATGATGGCAGTTTCACCCTACACTATTTTCTTGGCTAGAGATGCACGTCATTACACCTTGGTAATTTTGTTAGTAATTGCTTCTCTATGTTGTTTTGTTAAAACAGTTCAAAGTCTTCATCGCCAACAATCTTTACCACTTTGGATAGTATTTGCCTGGGTAGTAAGCAATACTTTGGGGGTAGCAACCCATTACTTTTTTACTTTAACTCTTTGTGCTGAAGGCTTTGTATTATTGAGGCAAATTTGGCACAACAGAAAACAGAAAGAATCGATGCAATCTAATTTATGGCGTATCGGAATAGTTGCTGTAGGTACTCTGATGGGATGTCTTGTCTGGATACCAACTATCAAAAATATTCCTGGTAATGAACTGACAACCTGGGTAGCAAGTAGCAATCCTCATGTGAGATGGTTAGAACCAATAGGACGGCTACTACTTTGGATACTTAGTATGCTATTTTTGTTACCTTCAGCAATCACAAACTTACCCGTGGCAATTGTGATTGTTTCTGGTGTAGTCACCTTGCTATTTTTGCTTTGGAGTCTGCCTCATCTTGTAAATGGGCTAAAAATCCAGCAGCATAACCATGATACTGATCTAGCAATACAAATATTGATTGGATATGTAATTGGGGCGATCGCTTTGTGCTTATGCTTCACTTATGGTCTAGAGATGGACTTAACCTTGGCTGCTCGTTTCCAATTTATCTGTGCACCAACCATAATTTTACTATTAGGTGCTGCATTAGCAGGCTGTTGGCAGCGATTACAAAATTTCAAACTGCATCCGTTGGTAAATGGGAAAGTAGTAGTCAGTATAATTTGGCTAATGGCAATGTTTGGAGGAGTAACAGCAACTTGGAATCTAGGCTACTTGCAAAATCAACGCCCTGATCTTCTTGCAGCTGTGATCCAAAAAGCATCTCACTCCAATGTACTAATTGCCACTACTCATTTACATCATGGGCAAACCGGCAGAATGATGGGGTTAGCCTGGGAATTTTTACACCTACCTGCTCAAAATGTCCAGTTTTTCTTGGCTCACCAAGATTCAGATACACAAGATTATACCCAGGCGATACAAACGTTTGATGAACAACTTACTGAAATTCCCAGACCTTTAGATTTATGGTTAGTCGAGTTCCGGACTCAAGTTGATCTGGAATCGCAGCACTGTGTTATTGACAACCAGTACGGTAAATCTGCTGGTGAATACAGTTACAAACTTTATCATTGTGCAACATGACATATTTTATGATCTGTTGTTACCAACACTGCTATATTGAAATCAAAAAATGATCAGACATGATCTTATTGTGATCTGATTCTGTTGAAGAAGCGCTGTGGATCGCTTTTAGAGCATTGGAGGAGAAAGCTTTTCTCACAGACCGCCTAGCAGCACGGATGAATAAACATAAACAAACCCTGTCAGCAAAACCATTAACCCAAAAGGCGAAAGCTACTCGTCAGCATTCCGCCATCATTAAAGAACTGCTGATGAAAAGCAATAAGACGGAAACAAATACTTTTGGAGAAGAATAACTTTATAGTGCTTCTCGGTGCGGTAGCGAGTCCGCAAGCGTTTTACAATTTTTAATTAATAATTTTTAATTGGAGCAAAGCGACTTGACCATATCTATTGCCCATTTAGGGCCTCCTGGCACTTACGCAGAACAAGCAGCAGTTTTCTATGTTAACTGGCTAGCTGAAAATACAGGAATTGCAGCTACTTTATGCCCTTATCCTAGTATTGCTCAGTCACTCCAAGCTGTTGCGGCTGGACACACTCAATTAGCTGTTGTGCCAGTGGAAAATTCTATTGAAGGCAGTGTAACCATGACGATGGATACACTTTGGCAGTTAGAAAATCTGCAAATTCAGTTAGCTTTAGTCATGCCTATTGCTCATGCCTTAATTTCCTGTGCAACTGGTGTAGATAACATTAAAACTGTTTATTCACATCCACAAGCTTTAGCCCAATGTCAGGGGTGGTTAGAGCAGTTTCTGCCAAATGTACAGCTAATTCCTGCCAATTCTACAACTGAAGCCCTACAAAGACTAGAGCAAGAATTAACAACAGCTGCGATCGCATCTACTAGAGCAGCCCAACTTTACAATTTGCCTATACTAGCTAGTAATATTAACGACTACCCAGAAAACTGTACTCGTTTTTGGGTGGTAAGTAAGGTAGGAGCAGAGGCTATTAAACAAACATCTTCAGTTCATGCAACCCATACTTCGCTGGCTTTTAGCCTACCAGCCAATGTACCAGGAGCATTGGTTAAACTCCTACAAGTATTTGCTCAACGAGAAATTAATCTTAGCCGAATTGAGTCTCGTCCAACCAAGCGATCGCTAGGCGAATACTTGTTTTTTATTGATATAGAAGCAGATGCAAGGGAAGCACGAGTCCAATCGGCTTTAGCAGAACTAAATATTTACACAGAAGTTTTAAAAATTTTGGGCGCTTATAATGTTTTATCAATTGGCGCTATGCAGTAAGGAGTAATCAGTCAATTGTGAAAAGTTCTGACTAATGACTAATGACTCCTCATGGATTCTGATTAAAAGTATCTTTCAACACAGAACGAGCTGCTAAGTGATTACGAGTAGTAGTCAAAATTTCTGCTTCTCTTTCCAACCGAGCAATAGTATCTTGCATTTCTAATAGTGATTGTTGCTCTGCGGCTACACCATAGAGATTACTGGCTACCCAATAAGATAGCTCTGTTGGTAGATCGGGTAATTCTTCTGGCAATTCAATATTTTGTTCGGTTAACTTAGCTGAAAGACGCACGACATCCCGCAGTAGTTGTTCTACTTCAGAAGCAAAAGGTCGTAAGTCTTGACTTGGGGGCTGGTCTTCTAACCACTCTACCAAACCAACGCGGTAAGGCTTTTCCCGAACATACTCTAAGACACGAAACCTTTGCTGTCCCAAAGTCAACATTTTCATCCGGTCATCTGGCAAGCGTTGGTAATGAATGATTTCTGCACAACAACCAACGTTCGCTATCGTACCTTGAACTGGATCGACCATTAAGACCCCAAACCTGCGATCGCTTTCCAAAATCGTGTTCATCATGATTCGGTAGCGAAATTCAAAGATGTGCAGGGGTAATGGTCTAGTCGGAAAAAGAACTACTTCGGGTAACGGGAACAGAGGTAGTTCGCGGACTGCAATTTTAGAAGAGGATGTCATTGTTACCTTGGTATAAATTTAATCTTTAACAAATTTATTCTTCTCTGCTTTTCCCGTACTCTGTTTACATTCTATCATTTGTTTCCTAGGCAATAAAAAGCCCTAAAGAAATTTCTTCAGAGCTAGGTAAATATTCATACTAAAAAATTTCAGTTGTTAGTGGTCAATTGCTTTTCTGTAACTAACAACTGACCACACTTCGACTACGCGGTAGTTGAGTTTCGGCTACGCTCAACTGCCGCGCAGCGCTGCACTGAGCCTGTCGAAGTGTCGAAACTCAGTGCATCGCTGACCACTGACTAATTACAATTTGACTTCAATATCTACACCTGAGGGTAAATCAAGTTTCATCAAAGCATCAATAGTTTTAGAAGAAGGCTGATATATGTCTATAATCCGACGATGGGTACGGGTTTCAAAGTGTTCTCGCGAATCTTTATCTACGTGAGGCGATCGCAGTACGCAGTAGATTTTGCGTTTTGTTGGTAAAGGAATCGGTCCTATAGCTGTAGCGTTAGTCCGGTTAGCCGTGTCTACAATCTTCTCGCAAGATGTATCTAATAAACGACGGTCAAAAGCCTGTAAACGTATTCTAATCTTCTGCTGCTGTAGAGTTGCCATCTTTAATTTTCTAGGTTCTGATATTAAGGGTACAGGTTACGTACATAAAGCTGTAACCTGTCATTTTATTGGGAGAGGGAAGAGAAAGGAGCAGAAAGGGTTTTGTACCATCTCTACTCCTTTATTATCGGGGCAAAAAGTGCTATTTCAAGATTTTGGAGACAACACCAGCACCGATGGTACGACCACCTTCACGAATAGCGAAGCGCATTCCTTGCTCGATTGCGATCGCATTAATTAGTTCTACTGTCATTTTGATGCGATCGCCTGGCATTACCATTTCTGCTTCGCTGCCATCATCAGAAGTGAAAGCTTTGATAGTGCCAGTTACATCGGTTGTCCGCACGTAGAACTGAGGACGATAGCCAGAGAAAAATGGAGTTTTGCGACCACCTTCTTTTTCGGTCAGTACGTACACTTCACCTTCAAATTGAGTGTGAGGTGTAATCGAACCGGGTTTAGCAATTACCATACCCCGTTCAATGTCAGTTTTTTGGATACCCCGCAGTAGTACACCTGCATTATCTCCAGCCATACCTTCATCAAGACTCTTCTTAAACATCTCGATTCCAGTAACAGTGGTGTTGCGAGTATCTCTAATACCCACCAATTCCACTGTATCGCCGACTTTTACCTTACCGCGTTCAATCCGACCGGTAGCGACCGTACCCCGACCTGTGATCGAGAATACGTCTTCTACAGCCATTAGGAAGGGCTTATCAACAGCGCGATCAGGTGTGGGGATGTATGAATCTACAGCATCCATTAATGCATAGATTTTATCTACCCACTCATCTTCTCCCCGTTGTGTCTTGGCGTTAGTAGTCATTTTTTCCAGTGCTTTGAGACCGGAGCCTGTAACAATGGGGATATCGTCGCCAGGGAAATCATAGGCACTTAATAGTTCCCGGACTTCTAGTTCTACTAACTCTAGTAGTTCAGCATCATCTACCATGTCTTCTTTATTTAAGAAGACAACTAGACTAGGTACACCCACCTGCTTTGCTAACAGGATATGTTCGCGGGTTTGGGGCATGGGACCATCAGCAGCCGAAACCACAAGGATTGCACCATCCATTTGGGCAGCGCCGGTGATCATGTTTTTCACATAGTCAGCGTGTCCGGGGCAGTCTACGTGAGCATAGTGCCGATTACTGGTTTCGTACTCAACGTGGGCTGTATTGATGGTAATACCCCGCGCCTTTTCTTCGGGTGCGTTATCGATTTGATCGTAACCTCTACCAACCGCTTGACCAAGAGCCGCTAAGGTCATGGTAATAGCTGCTGTTAATGTAGTTTTACCATGATCAACGTGGCCAATAGTACCGATATTAACGTGAGGTTTATTCCTTTCAAACTTTGCGCGTGCCATGAATGCTCGTTTCCTTTTCTAATTAAGCGTTCCCTTTGCTTTTTGCAATGATTGCCTCAGCCACGTTGCGAGGCACTTCTTCGTAATGGCTAAACTCCATAGAGAAGATACCCCGACCTTGGGTCTTCGACCGGATATCAGTGGCATAACCAAACATTTCTGCTAATGGGACTTTAGCAGTTACTTTGGCAAGACCATCATCAGATCCCATGCCCTCAATTTGTCCACGACGTGAATTGAGGTCGCCCATAACATCCCCAAGGAAGTTTTCGGGAACTTCGACCTCAACTTTCATCATAGGTTCTAAGAGAGCTGGTGAGGCTTTCATTACTGCCTCTTTCATCGCCATTGAGCCAGCGATTTTGAAAGCCATTTCTGAAGAGTCTACATCGTGGTATGACCCATCAATCAGTGTTGCTTTGACATCAATCAGTGGATAACCGGCTAAAATACCCGATTCGCAGCTTTCTTTCATTCCTTGTTCTGCGGGGCCGACGTACTCTTTGGGTACGCTACCACCGACTATCTTGGAAACAAATTCAAAACCGCTACCAGGTTCTCCTGGCTCCAGATCAATAACAACGTGACCGTATTGGCCTTTACCACCACTTTGACGGATGAATTTCCCTTCTATTTTGGTGACGTGCTTACGAATTGTTTCGCGATATGCTACTTGCGGCGCACCGACATTTGCTTCCACTTTAAATTCGCGTAACATACGGTCTACCAGAATTTCCAGGTGCAGCTCTCCCATTCCGGCAATTACCGTTTGGTTGGTTTCCGGATCAACGTGGACACGAAAGGTTGGGTCTTCTTCTGAGAGAGATTGCAGAGCTTTGGAGAGCTTATCCATGTCATTCTTAGTTTTGGGTTCAACCGCCACTGAGATTACAGGCTCAGGAATAAATAGAGATTCCAGAATTACTGGCGATGCTTCATCAGTAATAGTGTCACCTGTTAAGGTGTCTTTCAATCCTAATGCTGCTCCTAAATCTCCTGCCCGCATTTCATCGACATCAAGTCGTTCATCTGCTTTCAAAATCACCAGACGAGAAATCCGTTCTTTCTTGTTCTTGGTAGCGTTGAGGACATAGCTACCTTTTTTCAGCACACCAGAATAAACGCGAACAAAGGTTAGGCGGCCATAAGGGTCAGCCATAATCTTGAATGCCAGCGCTGACAAAGGTTCGTCATCATCAGCCCGACGCTCTACAGTTTCGCCATTCGGCAGTGTGCCTTGAATTGGTGGTACTTCAGTTGGCGCAGGTAGATAATCTACAACTGCATCCAACATCAACTGTACGCCTTTGTTTTTGAATGCAGAACCACAAAGTACTGGTACAATCGTTCCCGCCGTTGTACCTTTACGCAGAGCAGAACGAATTTCCTCTTCTGTAAGTTCTTCTCCCTCGAAGTACTTATTCATCAGATTGTCATCAGTTTCCGCCACAGCTTCTATCAGCTTGGTGCGGTATTCTTTTGCTTTTTCTTGCAATTCTGCTGGAATTTCTGTTTCTTCAATATCAGTTCCTTGATCGTTGTTGTAAATATAGGCACAATTACGTACTAGATCAACGATTCCTCGGAACTCAGTTTCACTACCAATTGGTAGTTGAATGGCAATAGCATTAGCCCGCAGGCGATCGCGCATTTGCTCGTGAACTCTATAAAAGTTCGCGCCTGTACGATCCATTTTGTTAACAAAAGCGATTCGAGGCACTTTATAGCGGTCTGCTTGTCGCCACACTGTCTCTGATTGCGGTTGCACACCGCCCACAGAACAAAATACTGCGATTACACCATCCAACACGCGCATGGAACGTTCAACTTCAATTGTGAAGTCAACGTGACCTGGAGTATCGATAATGTTAATTTGATGATCTTTCCAGCTGGTACTGATAGCAGCAGCAGTAATAGTAATTCCCCTTTCCCGCTCCTGATCCATCCAGTCGGTTACGGCAGTTCCTTCATGAACTTCACCAATTTTATGAATTATGCCAGAGTAAAACAATATTCTCTCGGTTGTCGTTGTCTTGCCCGCATCTATATGCGCCGCAATACCGATATTGCGTACTCTCTCTAGCGGGATCGTACGTGCCACAGTAGCCTCCTATAGTTTTTGCCTCATGATATCTTGTATATTACTCTTTGTTAAGATTCTATACTTTTACGGAAAACCGTCTTGGTTTTTGTAAATTCGCGATATATCGCTTTTTCCCTTAGTAACGATAATGTGCGAAGGCTTTGTTGGCTTCCGCCATCCGGTGTGTTTCTTCGCGTTTACGAATTGCGTTACCGCTTTCATTGGCTGCATCCATTAACTCGTTAGCTAACTTACTGGCCATTGTGCGGCCTGGTCTCGACCGAGAAAATTGTACTAGCCAACGTAGCGCCAGAGTAGTACCCCGATCTGAACGTACTTCCATTGGTACTTGGTAGGTTGCCCCACCAACTCGGCGAGCCTTGACTTCTACTAAAGGTGTGGCATTTCGCACTGCTCTTTCAAAGGTTTCCAAAGCAGCGCTGCCGGTACGTTCTTCAATAGTTTTTAAAGCATCATAAACAATACGTGCGGCTAGAGATTTTTTCCCATGATGCATAATTCGCCGGATTATCATGCTCACAAGGCGACTGTTGTATACAGAGTCAGGCGGAACTGGCCGCCTTTGAATAACACCACGACGAGACATACTTCAACCTTTAATGCGGATTTGGCAACGAAATTATATGCTATCAGACACTGGATCTTTAGGCAGCGATCGCTGTCTAGACTTAGTTAATTTTTCTCTACAGTTGCAGCAAAGGTGAGCTATGGTCTGGCTGCTTGCAACTGGACATACAAGGCAACAGCATTTAAAAGCCTTATATTTGGGATTAAAATGCTGTAGCACTGATCGGATACTACTTAAAAATTACCTACACTTGCTCACTTAACTCAAGGGTGTAGCTGGATTTTATTGAAAAAGTCAGCACAGCTAGTTTTTGTTTCTTCGCTCACACTTTTAGAGAACGGTTAATCGCATCAATCACGATTAATCGTCTCTGTTTTATTTTGTAGCCTCTTTTGGGCGCTTCGTTCCGTACTTGGAACGTCCTTGTTTGCGGTCTTTGACTCCGGCTGTATCTAGCGTGCCACGAATAATGTGGTATCTTACGCCTGGTAAATCTTTAACCCGACCGCCACGAATCATTACCACAGAATGCTCTTGCAAGTTGTGGCCAATTCCGGGGATGTAAGCTGTGACTTCAAATCCAGAAGTAAGCCTGACTCTCGCTACTTTACGTAGAGCTGAGTTAGGTTTTTTCGGTGTAGTCGTGTATACTCTAGTACAAACACCCCGGCGTTGTGGGCATTGCTTCAGAGCTGGAGACTTGGTTTTCTGACGCGCTTTCTCGCGTTGATTATGTATGAGTTGCTGTATTGTTGGCATGAGTTACAGCGCGTGAAGCTGCTTAGTGGTCTAAGTTTTAACAAATCCTGATTATATCTTTTTTTTTAACTATATGTCAAATTATTATGTTATTTTTAAATTTTTTCTCAATCAATAGCATTTGGTGCAGTGATAGAGAAAGAATTACCACAGCCACAGGTGGCGATCGCCTGGGGATTATGGAAGCGAAAACCACCGCCTATCAAGTCTTCTGAATAATCTACGGCCAAACCGTTGACGTAATCTAAGCTTTCAGCATCTACGACTACTTGAATGCCATTCAAGTCAAAAACGCGATCGCTAATTTCTACTGTTTCATCAAAAGACATATCATAAAACCAATCGTAACAACCACCCGCTTTAACCGCTAATCTAAATAAGATATTTGGCTGTTGGTTTGACTTTAATCTTCTGATTTCATTTGCCGCTGTTTGACTTAGATTAATCATAAAACTTGTTTTGGCAATTCAAACCCCATCTTAAAAAGTATATCGCACTAAATATCCCCACCTAAAATAGGCAGGGATACTTGACGTGCTGTGATTAATTCAGATAATTTGCACAAAAAAATATTTAATTTTTAGCTCCCAATTGTAGCCCTATGAATATTATATCAGTTTTAATTTCCGGTACGGGCATAGTCGTCTTGGTAGCGGATAATATCATCTTCGCCCAAGTATTCGCCATTTTGCACTTCAATTAAAACTAAGGAAATTACGCCAGGATTCTCTAAACGATGAGATGTACACTGAGGTACATAAGTTGATTGATTATTGCCCAACAGAATTTCTTGCTCGCCACAAGTTACCCTAGCTGTACCAGAGACGACAATCCAATGTTCGCTGCGGTGGTGATGCATTTGCAGACTGAGACGGTGTCCTGGCTTAACTTCGATACGCTTGATTTTATATCCACGCCCTTCTTCCAACACAGTAAAAGAACCCCAAGGACGTAGTTCAGTTGCAGCAACGCCTCTGGCAGTGAGCGCGGTGGGTAGGGGCAGAGTGTTAATTTGTGTGGTTTCTTGATATTGAGCCATAGTTACCTCATTTAAAGACATAACAAACCGTCATTATTCTTAACAACTGATGGAAAAATCTGGCGCAATCTTGCAACCGTGAAAATCAGCAATTCAATTCCACCTTGCTAAAGATAGCAAAATCAGACTTTGTGGTGTAAAGAATTACTACTAAAACTGTCGAGTCTACATCAAGTCTTCATCCAGCAAAATGGCTGCTTGTTCTAAACTTTAAAAAATGATTGGAAATGAGAAATGGGGAATGGGGCATGGGGCATGGGGCATGGGAGATTAATTATTATTTGTTATTCTCCCCTGCTCCCTGCTCCCGTGCTCCTCTGCTCCCCTTGCTCTTCATTCATTGCTTTTGTTGTAGGAAAATCCCAATGCCGTTGTGGACACGAGCAGCGGTATTAGGAGAACGGTCGAGTAGTTGTCCTCCTAGATAAAGACTGGTAGAGCTACCACCGTCTAAATTTAGGGCATTTACACAACCTAAAAGCTTCATCAGTTGAGCATGTTCTGCCAAATTAGGGCCTGCCCCACCAGCGCGATTATGCACCGCAGCAATCATTAGTGTGCCTGTTGCAGTTGTACAAATACCGCTACGAATAGCTTTTTCGGCAATAAAAGCATCGCTAAATTTCTCGCTTTTGGCATCAAGGACAATTTGATTGTTTTGTACTAACAATGGCCCGGCTCCGACAATGTAAGGGTAACGGTTAAAGTCAGCAGGGGTAGTGTTACTAGAAATACTGACTGTAGTACCAATTGGTAACTGTGATGCAGTACTAGCAGCATTTTTGCGTAAAGTTAATAGATAGCCATCTGGGGGAATAGGAACGGCAGTTTCACTAGCTTTACCTCCTGGTAACTGTTGGATAATTTGGTTTTTGTTAATTACAAGAATAATTTCGTTGTCACTCAGGGGCGTATAACTAGCTCCCCAAGCTGGAGTGTAGCGGGCAATACCACTTTGTACGTAGCCGCTGTTGAGAAACAAAATTGGTAATTGCAGGTTGTTGGGAGCAACTAAAGTTTCTTGTAAAGTCAGACGACCGAAATAAAATTGTCCAGAATCATTCCAGGCGATCGCGCCCCGATTAAGAATAGGGCCTGATAACCATTGATTATCTCGACGAATTGCACCTAAGGGTAATTTATTATTGCGGTTAAAATAACCACCATTAATTGCCGCTGCTGCTAAGTACTGCTGTGCTGTTTGAATTAAGGGCGCAATACCTGTTAAAGTATCGGAATTTGCCCGAATAGGTTTTAATGTAATTCCAACTTTGCGGGGATTGACTTCTAACCAAACTACAGGAAAGCTTTCTGCATCTAAATTGATAAATTGTTGTCGCCAGCGTAATCCCGATGCCCAAGTAATATCCCGCGGCAGCATGGCATCGGGACGAATGTCAATCATCAGGCGATTGGGGTTAGCTACAGTGCTAATCCGGGGAGACATGCCGAAGGGAACGCTTAAATGAATGATTGTTTGGTTATTGACCACCTCTACTTGTTGAATTAATGCATCAGGATCTGGTATTGCTGGTAGTTGTTTGAGCAAATCTGGCAGTGATGGCGGCGGTGGTGGTAGGGGAGTATAGCGTTGAACTAAGAGGGGATCGGCTATTCCATCTAAGGTAACTGTCCACTCTCTATTCGGTGGCGTAGTAGATTTAGGGGTGGGAATATCGGGATCTAAGGTTGGAAGTTGAGGCTTTTTGATGGGTAAACCTTGTGAAACTTGCCAAGGAGTTGGGCGATCTAAATCTACAACAATGCGATCGCTCTGCAAAGGTGCAACGCTTTTCTCTGAGGGTTGCTGGCTTTGAAGAATATTTTTCACTTGTGCTTTAGGGATGGCAATTACCAAAATATTGCCATTGGCTTGCAGCTGCCATCCGGCTGTTTGAGCAAAATTAGTAATGTCTAAATAGCGATATCCTCCCAACAATTGGGCAGCTAAAATTGGTCGCTTAGTTGATGAAAACCAATCTATTGGTTGCCTAGCTGGATTACTGCTACTTAATAAATCTATGCCGATTAATTGTCTGAGTACTCCGTCACTGATATGAGTTTTAACTTTACCTGTGGTTAGCGATCGCTGTAACCAAGCTCCTGGTACGATACGACCATTGAGGGAAATTTGATTTCCGGCAAAAGATTGTGGAGTTTTTGCTGGAGTTGGTTTGGCGTTTGTTGGAGGCTTTTGAGCGTTTGTAGTATGGGTGCTAGATAAGCATAATACTGTGGCAATTATTGGCGGCACAATAGCCCAAAACAACCTACTTACACGCCATTTTGGCGGTTTGTTGTTGGCATTACCTTGATTAGTCAAAGCACTGTGGTCTTGTTGGCAGCAGTAATTCGGCATTTTTACCATAATTTACTAGGTATTGTTGAAAGCGATCGCCCAAAAAATAGGTTAACTAAAGTTATTGGCAAATATTAAAAAATCATGATTTAACTTTTGAATAAAAATGATATTATATATATTGGCTTATTGTCTCTCATCCAATTTAGCCAACCACTTGCGCTATAGAAACTACAGTAAGTAACTGTTTTGACTAAGATTATTTTCCTACCAGACTATACACAATTAGTCTTGGTTATAGCAGCTTGATCAAGCTGTTTCTTACTAGACAATAGTTGTTATTGTTGGGTACTGAAGTGAAGTTTAGTTTTTATTAACACCGATGACGACAAATAAACAGCAAAACTATAGACAAGAGAAATATTTAGGAATTGTCAAATGGCCATTTAGTGTAATACGCTGATTTTATTGCTGAATCAGGATAATTGTAAGTTTTAAAAACAGTAAAGCGTTTAGTTTGAGTTTTGTTACAGGTAAGGCAAAACATCCTTTATTTAAAAAATAGCTTTCATCTGGAAAATAAAGAATTGAGAAAATACATAGCTTCACGATATAAATAAAAGACTGTCAGGGCAAAGGTAGTTTGTTTTACACAGCATAAACACACAAAAAAATAACGCAGCTATTTTAACACGGGTAAATCAAAAAGAAAAACCGAAGTTAAAATTTTTTTTCCCTAAATTTCGGTAACTTTATGTATTTTTTTTAAGAACGAAATTTAGTAATTTTTCCTCACAAGTACTGGCAAAATTTGTGACTCCACATTATTTCAGGGATGGGCTATGAATGATCAACCGATGAATCAATTACAAACAATGACATTTTCGGATACCTACCAAGGACAAAGATGGTTAGTAGATGAACGAGATGCCTGTGGTGTGGGTTTCATTGCTCATCGCCAAAATCATGAGAGTCACGAAGTTTTGGTTAAAGCTTTAGCTGCTTTGACTTGCTTAGAACACCGGGGCGGTTGTAGTGCAGACCAAGACTCTGGTGATGGTGCAGGGATCTTGACAGCTATTCCTTGGGAGTTGTTCCAACTAGATTATTCTCCAGTTAAGATCAAAGATTTATCTCCTAGCAATTTAGCTGTGGGGATGATATTTTTACCGCCAGATGCAGAATTAGCTCAAAAAGCTAGATTAGCAGTTGAGCAAATAGCCAAGCAAGAAAAATTAACTGTACTGGGCTGGCGAGTAGTACCAGTGCAGCCTAATTTACTGGGAGTCCAAGCCAAAGAAAATCAACCCCAGATAGAACAAGTTTTTTTAGCTGCTGCTGAAAAAAGTGGCGATGAACTAGAACGGCATTTGTATATTACCCGCCGCCGTATTAGTACAGCGGCAAAAGATATTTCAGAAGACTTTTATGTTTGCTCGTTGTCAAGTCGCACAATTGTCTATAAGGGCATGGTGCGTTCTGCTGTGTTGGGCAACTTTTATGAAGATTTAAAAAATCCGGCTTACAAAAGTGCGTTTGCAGTTTATCACCGCCGCTTTAGTACCAATACCATGCCCAAATGGCCTTTAGCTCAACCGATGCGGCTTTTGGGTCACAATGGCGAAATTAACACCTTGTTGGGTAACATCAATTGGATGATGGCGCGAGAAGCCAGTCTCAATCATCCAGTATGGGGCGATCGCATTAGCGAACTCAAGCCTTTAGTCCATATCGATAACAGCGATTCAGCCACTTTAGACAATGTGCTGGAGTTACTGGTGCGTTCTGGACGTAGCCCTTTGGAAGCTTTGATGTTTATGGTTCCAGAAGCTTACCAAAATCAGCCATCTTTAAGTAAATATCCAGAAATTGTCGATTTTTACGAATATTACAGCGGTTTACAAGAAGCGTGGGATGGGCCAGCACTTTTAGTATTTAGCGACGGAAAAAAAGTCGGTGCATCACTAGATCGTAATGGCTTAAGACCAGCTCGTTACGCAATCACTAAAGATGATTACATCGTCGTGGCTTCAGAAGCAGGTGTAGTAGATTTTCCAGAAGCCAACATTATTGAAAAAGGCAGACTTGGCCCTGGACAAATGATTGCGGTGGATTTAGTCAGCCATGAAGTGTTGAAGAACTGGGAGATTAAGCAGCGTATCGCTAGGCAACAACCTTATGGGGAATGGTTGCAAAAATATCGCCAAGAATTAAAGTCATTAATCATTGATCATTCTGCATTAGCCAATGGCAATGGTAATGGCAACGGCAAAGGACAATTGACTATTGATAGACAAAACTTACTCCGCCATCAAATTGCCTTTGGCTACACCACAGAAGATGTAGAAATGGTCATTCAACCAATGGCCGCAGAAAGCAAAGAGCCGACTTTCTGTATGGGGGATGATATTCCTTTAGCTGTGCTGTCCCAAAAACCTCACCTGCTTTATGATTATTTCAAACAGCGCTTTGCTCAAGTGACAAATCCAGCAATTGATCCCTTACGGGAAAAGCTGGTGATGTCCTTGAAAGTTGAACTAGGTGAACGAGGTAACTTATTAGAACCAAAGCCAGAATATGCTCGCAGGTTAAAGCTGGAATCACCAGTGTTGACAGAGGCAGAATTGGACGCGATTAAATTGTCAGGTTTTGCAACAGCTGAGTTGTCAACTTTATTTGAAATTGCCAGCGGTCCAGAAGGATTAAAAGCAGCCGTACAGTCTTTGCAAGCACAAGCAGCAGAATCGGTTAGGGCTGGAGCGAAAATTTTGATTTTGAGCGATTCTGATCGTCAAGGTTTTACACTCAGTACTGAACATACTTATATTCCTCCTTTGTTAGCGGTAGGTGCTGTACATCACCACCTGATCCGTGAAGGTTTGCGAATGAAAGCATCCCTGATTGTCAACACTGCTCAATGCTGGAGTACCCATCATTTTGCTTGTCTGATTGGCTATGGGGCTGGTGCAGTTTGTCCCTATATGGCTTTAGATACTGTACGTGATTGGTGGTTAGATCCTAAAACACAACAGTTTATGGAACGGGGTAAAATTGCCGCCTGTTCCCAAGAACAAGCCATAGGTAATTATCGCCAAGCTGTAGAGTCAGGTTTATTAAAAATTCTCTCCAAAATGGGAATTTCTCTACTCTCCAGCTATCAAGCAGCACAAATATTTGAAGCTATTGGCATCGGTGGAGATTTATTAGAGCTGGGATTCCGTGGTACAGCTTCCCGCATCGGTGGTTTGAGTATTAGTGAACTAGCTGTGGAAGTGCTTTCCTTCCACAGTAAGGCTTTCCCGGAACTGACAACCCAGAAGTTAGAAAACTTGGGCTTTGTCCAGTACCGACGTGGTGGCGAATATCACATGAACAGCCCAGAAATGGCGAAGGCGTTGCATAAAGCTGTGGATGCCAAAAACTATGATCACTACGAAGTTTATAAACAATACCTGCAAGGTAGACCCATCACAGCATTGCGTGACTTGTTAGACTTTCAAAGCGATCGCTCACCAATTCCTGAAGAAGAGGTAGAGTCAGTAGTGGAAATTGTCCGGCGTTTCTGCACTGGCGGCATGTCTTTAGGCGCTTTATCGCGGGAAGCCCATGAAACATTAGCGATCGCGATGAACCGCATGGGTGGTAAATCTAACTCTGGAGAAGGTGGTGAAGATGCAGTCCGTTACAAAGTCTTGGATGATGTAGACGAATCTGGTCACTCGCCCACTCTACCGCACTTAAAAGGATTGCGGAATGGTGATACTGCTTCTAGCTTCATCAAGCAAGTCGCATCGGGGCGCTTTGGGGTAACGCCAGGATATTTGAGCAGTGCTAAACAAATTGAAATCAAAATCGCTCAAGGTGCAAAACCTGGAGAAGGCGGACAACTGCCAGGGCCGAAAGTAAGTCAGTACATTGCAACGTTAAGACGCTCTAAGCCCGGTGTGACGCTAATTTCACCACCACCCCACCATGATATTTATTCTATTGAAGATTTAGCACAGCTAATTTTTGATTTGCACCAAATTAATCCCAAGGCGCAGGTGTCAGTTAAGTTAGTTGCAGAAATCGGCATTGGCACAATCGCAGCGGGTGTGGCTAAGGCAAACGCCGACATCATCCAAATTTCTGGTCACGATGGAGGTACAGGGGCATCACCACTAAGTTCGATTAAACACGCTGGTTCACCGTGGGAACTAGGGTTGAGTGAGGTGCATCGTGTTTTGATGCAAAATAGTCTGCGCGATCGCGTGATTTTACGTGTAGATGGCGGTTTCAAAACTGGCTGGGATGTAATCATCGGTGCATTGATGGGCGGCGAAGAATTTGGCTTCGGTTCCATCGCCATGATTGCCGAAGGATGTGTGATGGCGCGAGTTTGTCACCTGAATACCTGTCCTGTGGGCGTTGCTACCCAAAAAGCAGAACTACGTGAGCGCTTTAGTGGTACACCAGAACATGTTGTCAATTTCTTCTATTTCGTGGCGCAAGAGGTGCGTAGCCTTCTAGCTAAACTAGGCTACCGTTCTCTATCAGAAATTATTGGGCGTGCGGATTTATTGACAGCACGACAAGATGCCAAACTTACCAAAACGCAAGCGTTGAACCTCAATTGTTTGCTTCAGCTACCAGATACTAAAGAAAACCGTAGCTGGTTGATCCATGAAGAAGTTCATAGCAACGGTGTGGTTGTAGACGATCAATTGCTAGCTGATCTAGAAATTCAAGCTGCCATTAAAAATCAGTCTAGTGTTACTAAAAGACTACCAATAGTCAACACTGATAGAACAGTTGGTGCAAGATTAGCAGGTGCGATCGCTTCTCAGTATGGCGATAGCGGCTTTGAAGGACAAATTAATCTCAAATTTACAGGTAGCGTTGGTCAAAGTTTTGGTGCTTTCAACCTCCCAGGTATGACTCTTACCCTAGAAGGAGAAGCCAACGACTATGTAGGTAAAGGAATGCACGGCGGCGAAATCATTATTAAACCTCCTGCCAATGCTACCTATAACCCTGCACAAAATGTCATAGTTGGCAATACCTGCCTCTATGGTGCTACAGGTGGTGTGTTGTTTGCCAATGGTTTAGCAGGAGAACGTTTCGCTGTGCGAAACTCTAAAGGCATAGCAGTCCTTGAAGGCGCTGGAGATCATTGTTGCGAGTATATGACTGGTGGGGTGATTGTTGTTCTTGGCAAAGTAGGACGTAACGTAGCAGCTGGCATGACTGGCGGACTGGCATATTTCTTAGATGAAGATAACTCATTCCCTGAGTTAGTTAACCCAGAAATTGTCAAAATCCAACGGGTAACTACAGAAGCAGGTGAAAAACAATTACAAGAGTTAATCGAAACTCATGCAATACGTACAGGTTCACCAAAAGCGAAGATGATTCTGCAAAATTGGCAAGCATATTTGCCTAAGTTTTGGCAATTGGTTCCGCCTTCAGAAGCAAGTAGTGCAGAAGCAGATGCTAAACAAGAACAGCTAAGTACAGTTTAGTCATACTAAATTGATATTAAGAAAGCTACAGATTTAATTTAGTTCCCACGCTTAAATCTGTAGCTTTCTTTTTCCATTAAAATTTATGAGTTTTGAAATGGACGACGGATTCTTGTCTGGATTTTATCTGCAACCACAAGACAACCTTTTAAAGCTTCTAAAGGTTGTTCATTTATAACGCGAGTTAAAATTTTTACCACAGCTTGACGGCTACGATTGCGCGATCGCAATAATAGAATACCCGGATGCGAACCTGTTGGAAAACGGCGAACATCAGAAAAATCTAAATCAAGAGTAATAAAAAATCTTTCCTCAGCACAGACTTCTTGCCAAACAACTTCATCTTTCGCACCAGATAGCCCTTCATCCGTGACACGTTCAGCGTTATAACCAGATTGTTGTAAAAACTCAACGTGGCTTTGTGCCATGTTTTCGTCAAGTTTCACTAACATTTTTGTCATCGTAGTGGTAACAGTTCCTCTTCTCTGGTTAGTTCTGCTGCATAGGCAATAGCAGCTTTGACATCTTCTAAAGTTAATGGTGGATAATCTGTGACGATTTCTTCAAAGGTCAGCCCATCAGCAAGATTATCAAGGACTACAGATACCATAATGCGTGTACCTTTAATACATGCTTTACCGTGACACACATTTGGGTTGATGCTGATGCGTTCTTGCCAGTTAGTCATGGTTGGGTTTGTTGGAAATTTTAGTTAATTTTATTTTAGGATGTGTGGTGCTGCGATCGCTCTTTTAGCTAGCGTTACGATAACTTTAAGATTATGTCAACTGAAAAGCTTGGCTCATCACTGTATTTAGCTGCTGAAGTTGACTTATTGCTAATTTACCTATACGTCTGGTAATTAATCTCTGCTCAACTGTAACAATTCGAGTCACTCTTACCTTAGAAATTACTCGTAATCCAGTAGTAGCAAAATCTGAATCTGAAGTATCCAAAATAAATTCTTCTGGAGCTATCTTAGTGACATTTTGAGATGAAATGAAACATAGAGTAACATCATTACCATTTCCATCTACCCATAAAACTAAACCAGGGCGTAATTTAGTTTCTCTCAAGTCCGTAAAAGGGAATGGAACTAAGACAATATCTCCCTTTTGCAAAGACATTAGATAGGTTCCCCATCATCCAAAGTGTATATGTCTGGTTCTTCATTAAGAAATTCAAAAGCTCCGCCAGCTTGAGCAAGGTGCATTAAGTCACTGGTTAAAGGCTGCGATGAATCAAAAAATAGTTTTTCTTCTAAGAGTATGCGCTCTTCATCAGAGAGAGATAGGATTATTTGCAATAACGATTCAACAAGTTTAGTATTCATATTTAATAAATTTTAAATTCTGTTATAGTTCAAAATCATTATATTCACGCAATTTATTTAGCATTAAAATAGACTTTTGAGTCAGTTCTATTTCTTCTTTTGTTGCTTTTATAGGGATTCCATTGAGGAAATAGCTGTACTTACGCAGAACTTCTTCTTTCCATATTAAATACTCTTTAGCTTTTTTAGAACGCAGAGGATAAAGTTCAAATAAGGGAACAACTATCTCTACTAATTGTTTATTGTTACTCACTTGATAATAAGTTACTGGCTTTCCTTTCTGTGTTGCGTAAGGACGAGTAACATAACCTATATGTAGAGTATTTTGAATGAAATTCAGAACTTATTGATCATCACTTCTTTGACCAATTCTTATTCTCGGAGACCATAATCCATTCGGGCATTTATTAACTATCAAAGAACCTTCACCATCAAAGAAACCACTGAACCAAGACCCAAATTTTTCATCAATATGTAACCGATTAGGAACTTGTAAATTATTTGTTGGCATTTTTCTACTAAGTAAATAAAGCTAATTGTACCATTTTGCACTACATAAGTACTACTTTACAGACAAGCTTCTTGTATATACTCGAAAAGTAGAAAACTAGCTTTTACAAAACAAATAAATTTCTTCTTAGCATCTTAGCGCGGCAGTCGCTACAAGTCGAGGAACCCGCCCAACGCGCTGCCTTGCCTTTGCGTGAGATTAAAGAAAGTTTTTTTGACTTGTACTATTCAACGTTAATAATTACACAAAAAAATCCCCTACCTTGCGGCAGGGGATTTTATCACTTACCTACAAAACTAGCAGCCAGATTAACCGAACTTACCAGCCGTAGAGGCAATCAAGAACGCTGCGTAGGTAAGGACATAGCCAACAGTGAAGTGAGCTAGACCAACCAAACGACCTTGAACGATAGACATGGCAACGGGCTTATCTTTCCAGCGAACCAAGTTAGCTAGAGGAGTACGCTCGTGCGCCCAAACAAGAGTTTCAATCAACTCTTGCCAGTAACCTCTCCAAGAGATCAGGAACATGAAGCCTGTAGCCCAAACTAAGTGTCCGAATAGGAACATCCAAGCCCAGACAGACAGGTTATTCACACCGTAGGGATTGTATCCGTTAATTAACTGAGCAGAGTTAGCCCAGAGATAATCACGGAACCAACCCATGAGATACGTAGAGTTTTCGTTGAACTGAGCAACGTTACCCTGCCAGACACCTAGATGCTTCCAATGCCAGTAGAAAGTTACCCAACCAATGGTATTAAGCATCCAGAACATAGCGAGGTAGAAAGAGTCCCAAGCGGAGATATCGCAAGTACCGCCACGACCAGGGCCGTCGCAAGGGAAGGCATAGCCGAAGTCCTTTTTGTCGGGCATCAGCTTAGAACCACGGGCATCCAAAGCACCTTTAACAAGTACTAAGGTGGTGGTGTGAATAGCCAAAGCGAATGCGTGGTGTACCAGGAAGTCACCAGGGCCAATTGTTAAGAACAGAGAGTTGGTGCTGTTGTTGATGGCATCCAACCAACCACCTAACCAAACGTTACCGTAGTTAGGATAGGCTGTATAAGCAACGCTATCGGGGTTAGACAGTAGGGTGTTTAAACCGTACAGTACTTTACCGTGAGAAGCTTGAATGAACTGAGCAAACACAGGCTCAATCAAGATTTGCTTTTCAGGTGTACCGAAAGCAACTACTACGTCGTTGTGTACGTACAAGCCTAAAGTATGGAAACCTAAGAAGAGCGATACCCAACTGAGGTGAGAAATAATCGCTTCTTTGTGCTTCAATACGCGGTCAAGTACGTTGCCCTTGTTTTGTTCGGGGTCGTAGTCACGTACCCAGAAGATGGCAGCGTGGGCGAAAGCACCAACCATCAAGAAGCCAGCAATATACTGGTGGTGGGTGTACAGCGATGCCTGAGTCGTGTAATCCTTCGCAATAAATGCGTAGGGAGGCAAAGAGTACATGTGCTGCGCCACTAAAGAAGTGATAGTTCCTAATGCCGCTAAAGCTAGGGACAATTGGAAGTGCAGCGAGTTGTTAATGGTGTCGTAAAGACCTTGGTGAGGCAGGTTAAATTGACCTTCACTCTTGCTACCGGGTACTAAACCAGATTTGGAGTTCAGCATTTCTTTGATGCTGTGACCAATTCCAAAGTTAGTGCGGTACATGTGACCGGCAACAATGAAAAGCACTGCGATCGCCAAGTGGTGGTGAGCCATATCAGTCAGCCACAGAGACTCTGTCTGAGGATGGAAACCACCCAAGAAAGTCAGAATCGCTGTACCTGCACCTTCAGATGTGCTGAATACATGACCAGCTGTATCCGGGTTTTGAGCGTAAACACCCCAGTTACCTGTAAAGAAAGGTGTTAAGCCTGCTGGGTGGGGCGCAGTGGTTAAGAAGTTATCCCAACCTACGTGCTGTCCGCGGGATTCGGGGATAGCAACGTGAATCAAGTGACCAGCCCAAGCCAAAGAACTAACACCAAACAAACCAGCCAAGTGGTGGTTGAGGCGGGGTTCAGCACTCTTGAACCAAGAGAGGCTAGGACGGAACTTGGGTTGCAAGTGCAACCAACCAGCAAACAAGAACAGTGCTGCCAACAATAGCAGGAACACTGAACCTGTATACAGTTCACCGTTCGTCCGCATACCAATGGTGTACCACCAGTGGTAAACACCAGAATAAGCAATGTTTACAGGATTACTAGCGCCAGCTTGGGTAAAAGCTTCAACAGCAGGTTTACCGAAGTGGGGGTCCCAAATCGCATGGGCGATGGGACGGACGTGAAGGGGATCTTTGATCCACAGTTCAAAGTTACCTTGCCAGGCTACATGAAACAGGAGGCTGGAAGCCCACAGGAAAATGATTGCCAAGTGACCGAAGTGAGTGGCGAAAATCTTTTGGTAAAGATTTTCTTCAGTCATGCCATCGTGGCTTTCAAAGTCGTTGCCTGTGGCGATCCCATACCATATCCGACGAGTAGTCGGGTCCTGTGCGAGATCCTGGCTAAATTTGGGAAATTTTGTTGCCATAGGTTTGATAAATCCTCTGACCTTTAGCCATCAGGTATCAGTTCTATTTTGGATTCGGGATTTTGGATCTAACTAAAATCCCAAATCCAAAATTTTGCTGATTGCTACCCTACTGAAAGGATGTGTGCGTGGAAGAATGCCCAGGTAGTAGCAATTCCTCCGAGGAGGTAGTGAGCTACACCTACCGCCCGACCCTGAATGATGCTCAGAGCGCGAGGCTGAATTGCTGGTGCTACTTTCAGTTTATTATGTGCCCAAACAATGGACTCAATAAGTTCTTGCCAGTAGCCGCGACCACTAAACAAGAACATTAAGCTGAATGCCCAGACAAAGTGAGCGCCTAAGAACATTAGTCCATAGGCAGATAGCGCGCTGCCATAGGAGTTGATTACTTGTGAAGCTTGCGCCCACAAGAAGTCACGCAACCAGCCGTTGATAGTGATGGCACTTTGGGCAAAGTTACCACCAGTAATGTGAGATACATTACCAGCTGCGTCTACGGTTCCCCAAACATCTGATTGCATTTTCCAACTGAAGTGGAAAATTACAATCGATATGGAGTTGTACATCCAGAACAATCCGAGGAATACATGATCCCAACCAGATACTTGACAAGTACCGCCACGACCAGGACCGTCGCAAGGAAAGCGGAAGCCTAGATTTGCTTTGTCTGGAATCAGACGAGAGCTGCGGGCAAACAAGACACCTTTGAGCAGGATCAAAACGGTGACGTGAATGGTGAAGGCGTGGATGTGGTGGATTAAGAAATCCGCTGTACCCAAAGCAATGGGCATCATTGCCACTTTACCGCCTACAGCCAAAATACCGCCGCCGAAAGCATAGCTAACTGGCTCTAAGGCATTGGGAGCAGTGCCGCCAGGAGCTAGGGTATGCAAGTTTTGCACCCACTGAGCAAATACTGGTTGCAACTGAATTGCTGTATCGGAGAACATGTCTTGGGGACGACCCAAGGCACGCATTGTGTCGTTGTGGATGTACAGTCCGAAGCTATGGAAGCCGAGGAAAATACACACCCAATTGAGGTGAGAGATGATAGCATCCCGGTGACGAATCACCCGATCCAATACGTTGTTTTGATTAACAACTGGATCGTAATCCCGAACCATGAAGATGGCAGCGTGAGCAGCCCCACCAACGATCAGGAAACCACCGATCCACATGTGGTGAGTGAAGATACACAGCTGCGTAGCGTAATCCGTTGCCAAGTATGGATAAGGGGGCATCGCGTACATGTGATGCGCGATGATGATTGTCAAGGAACCCAAGAAGGCAAGGTTAGTTGCCAACTGAGCGTGCCAGGATGTGGTCATGTTTTCATAAAGACCCTTGTGACCTTCCCCGGTAAAGGGACCTTTGTGGTTTTCTAGGATCTCTTTGATGCTATGACCGATACCCCAGTTGGTACGGTACATGTGACCAGCAATGATAAACAGTACCGCGATCGCTAGGTGGTGATGAGAAATATCTGTCATCCACAAGCCACCTGTGACTGGGTTTAGACCGCCCTTGAAGGTGAGGAAGTCAGCGTACTGACCCCAGTTCAAGGTGAAGAAAGGTGTTAAACCAGCAGCAAAACCGGGATACAGCTCCGTTAACAAGTCTTTGTTCAGGATAAACTCTTGGGGCAAGGGTATGTCTTTAAGAGCAACTCCTGCATCCAACAGCTTGTTAGTTGGTGCGGACACATGAATCAAGTGTCCAGCCCAGCCCAAGGAACCACAACCCAACAGCACTTGTAAGTGGTGATTTAGCATCGACTCCACGTTCTGGAACCATTCCAGTTTAGGAGCGCGCTTGTGGTAGTGGAACCAACCCGCAAATAGGAACAAAGCTGCTAGTACCAAACCGCCAATAGCGGTGCAGTACAGCTGGAATGAGTTGGTAATACCCCAGCCACGCCATACTTGAAACAAACCAGAGGTGATTTGAATGCCGTGGAAACCACCGCCAACATCACCATTTAAAATGTCTTGACCAACAATAGGCCAAACAACCTGAGCGCTGGGTCGAACGTTCAAGGGATCGGTCAACCAGGCTTCGTAGTTAGAAAACTTAGCGCCATGAAAAATCATCCCGCTCAACCAGATAGTCACTATAGCCAAGTGACCAAAGTGGGCTGCAAATATCTTGCGGGAGATGTCTTCTAAATCGCTTGTATGTGTATCAAAATCGTGGGCGAGTGCGTGCAGGTTCCAAATCCAGGTGGTGGTTTTGGGACCTCTAGCTAAAGTTCTGTCAAAATGCCCCGGTTGTGACCATTTCTCAAGGGAAGTGGGAACCGGATCATTATCGACAATTACTCTGGCCTTTTTCTCCTCTCGCTCCGGAGGACTGATTGTCATTCGACCTCCTCTCTATGATCAGGAATGAGGAATCATGAATACCACAAGGTGAACTTTAGCCGCTTTTTCCAGAAAAATTCTGGAGCAGCGATTAAGACCCTACATGGAGAGTTGTTTCTCGTTGAATTATAGAGTCTTAACTTGTACATTGTTAGACACATTTTAACAATAATTCAAAATCCCTGAAATTATTATCTGTTCTGCTTTCTAACTTTAAACTCCTGTACAAAAAGTCAATAGTTTATCCATATAATTTACAAAGAATAACAATTCGTAAAATTTATAGTTTAAATTCGATGCACCAATAGTTTTAGTTTTTGTTACCCTTACCCATCCAATATTTTGATGTTTACTAAAATAATTGTTGGTAAGAATTGTAAAAAGGATTACTATTTCCGCAATAACTCTGATATACAACCACCAAAAGCTAGAAGATCTCACCTTTTGGTCTATGGTGTCCGATAGACGGTTTAAGCAAAAATAATCTGTCAGTTGTTGAAGACTATAACTGGGTGTAAGGCATGAATTCTTGGCAAAAGAAAGTTTTAGATCAGCTCTTTCCTAAGAGTTTCACTATTTTTAGGTGGCTAATCACACTAGTCTTGATCTTAAGTTTGACCAGTTGTGGTAAAAAAGCTGTAAGCCAAGAAGTATCCCTTGGCTATGGAAAAAAGCCTCCACAAAATTCCCAAATTTCGCAGCAATTTTCCGAAGTTTCTCCACCAGATGTCCTTCAAGAATTGCGCTCAACTTTAGAAGTTTATCGACCACAAGTTACAATAGTTACACCTCAAGCTGATGAAGTTCTTTCAGAAAATACAGTTACAGTCAGCTTTCAGGTTAAAGATTTACCCATATTCAAAAACTCCCAATGGGAATTAGGCCCCCATCTCCATGTAATTCTTGATAACCAACCTTATATAGCTGTTTACGATTTAAGTCAGCCCTTGGTTTTACCAAACTTATCCCCAGGGACTCATACTCTACGCGTTTTTGCCTCTCGTCCCTGGCATGAAAGCTTTAAAAATGAAGGTGCTTACGCTGAGACAACATTTCATATTCTTACCAAAACCGACGATCATAATCCCGACCCGACTTTGCCTGTATTAACCTACAGCCGTCCTAAAGGTGACTACGGTGCAGAACCGATTCTGTTGGACTTTTATCTAACGAATGCTCCCCTGCGTCTTGTTGCTAAAGACAACCTTAACAACCAAATTGGGGACTGGCGCATTCGCTGCACAATTAATGGTGAAAGCTTTGTTCTTGACCGCTGGCAACCAATATATCTTAAAGGCTTTAAGCCTGGGAAAAACTGGGTAAAACTAGAATTTCTTGATAATCAAGGAAACCCAGTCAAAAATGTATTTAACACGACAGTTAGACTAATCAATTACCAGCCAAAAGGCAAAGATACTCTCTCAAGGATTGTCAGAGGCGAATTACAAGCTGATGAGGTGCGTGGGATTGTAGATCAAAATTACACTCAAGAAGTACCAGTACCGACTGTTGAAAAAACGCCAGAACCACAAATCATTCCTGAAACAGAAGTTCCAGAAATACCTCCAACTCAGTCAAACGATTTACCACAGTCAGAAGTAACACCTACACCAGAAGCGACTGAACTACCGCAAAAAGTAGCTCCCGAACCAGAAAAACCAAGATTTGGCAGATTTTTTAACCGCCCCCGCACTAGCACTCAACCGTCTCCTAGTGTGACTCCTACTCCTTCAGACATTTTGGAGTCACCTGCACCAGAACCACAGCCCGAAGTAACGCCTACACCTGAACCAGCAAAACCAAAATCTGACGAATTTTTTAATAATCGTCCTAGCCCTAGCGCCCAACCATCGCCTAATTTACCTCCGACATTACCTGAAATTATTGAGCCTGCTGTACCAGAACCAACTCTACAGCTACCAGAAACTCCAATAGAACCACAACCAGAGGTATCACCGACACCTGAAAGTAGCGAAGTTCCTGAAAAACAAATAACTCAACCTCAAGCCTCAAGATTTAGCAAATATTTTCAGCGTCGTCCCAGTCCAACGGTTTCACCTGTACCAGAAACTACACTCACGCCAACCCAAGTTAATAGGTAGCAGGGGAGCAGCACTTCGGCTACGCTCAGTGACCGGGAGCAGGCTACGGTGTACACACAAGTCATCTAAAACTGCCCCATTGACTAACAATGCGATTGTATTGGCTGACAGTGCCAATGTCTCGACTAACAATGCGATTGTATCGGCTGACAATGCCAATGTCTCGACTGACAATGCGATTGTATCGGCTGACAGTGCCAATGTCTCGACTAACAATGCGATTGTATCGGCTGACAATGCCAATGTCTCGACTAACAATGCGATTGTACTGGCCTGCAAAAATTAACCCACCTGACGTTACACAGCAACTCTAAAAGACTTGTGTGTACACGCTAGGTGACCAGGGGGAAAGAATTAAAGACCAATTATCTGTTTCAAATATTTCGTGAAATGGTATTACGCGCAAATTACGATTTTACGTCATTACGAGCAAAGCGTAGACGCGTTAGCAGTGAAGCAGCGCGGTCTTGGGGGTTTCCACGCCGCTTGCTACAAGTCGGGAAACCGCAAGGGCGCAGTGGCTCCCCATGAGCGACTGCTGTTACTATTAGCGTAGCGGTAGCAAGCTTGCGTTCGCGTAGCGTCTCGTAGAGAGCATCACCCAGAGGGCTTCTCGTTCGCGTAGCGTCTCCGTAAGGAGAAGAGTAGTAATTGCAAAGGCTTCGTTTTTTGTTAAGAGTACATAAGTCCTATCAGCAAAAAGTCTTGAGCCACTGTCGAAAAGCTTTGATTACGGCATTGCGACCCATCGTTTTGCTTTGTTCTAAATAGCGAGGAATTACCTCCTTCAGTGGCAAACTTGGAAATAAGGCGCTTGTTTGTGTCTCTATATACTCTCCATCTTGCAACACATTGATTTGTAAGCTTGATTGCTCAAATCGCCAAAGTTCAGGAACTCCAAGTGCTTGATAAATATCGGGATGGGTGCGAGATGTGATATCAATTTCTAGAGCCAAATCTGGGGGAGGATCAACTGTCAAGTCAAGTCGTTTTTTACCACGAATGGCTAGTTCATTTTGAATGTAGAAGCATTGGTCGGGTTCGATTCCTTTTAGCATCGACTGTTTTTTGTATGTTGTTGAGCCTAAACTTCTAAACTCAATGTCCAATTCTTCCAATAAAACTTTGATTAAATCACTAATAATTTCTTTGTCGTCTTTATGTTCAGGCAAAGGAGTTATGATTTCCAAAATTCCATTGTTATATGTAACACGAGTTGAACGATGTTCCCCTAACTCGTCTAAAATCAACTCAAATTCTTGCCAACTGACATCACGAAGCAGCACTCGTTGCCCTGGTGGAATACTCAATCGCCTTAGTTCGAGCAACATTAGTTAATCCTCCTAAGAGTTCTCATATCTTTAGCTGAAGATACTCAACTGTAAGTGTTTTGATAAAGCTTCAACAAAAGCGATCGCAGCTACAGGATTACCTATATTATCTAAGGCGGGACTGTAGCAAGCGATCGCTCCTTGATTTGGTACTATTGCTAAAAGTCCGCCGCCAATTCCAGATTTCATCGGTAAACCAATTTGAACTGCAAACTTGGCAGAAGCTTCGTAAAGTCCACAGGTTAACATCACAGCATTCACAATCTGGCGGTTTTGTAGCGATAAAGAGTCGTTGTTACAAGCTAAGAGTTTTCCTAGTGAAGCTAAATCTTCAACTCGCCCAGATAAACAGCATATCTGCTCATAAGTGTCAAGAGCTATTTCTAGATTTTTTATATGCTTAGTTTCTGCAAGATAGTTGGCGATCGCTTGGTTAGCAGCTGCACGAGACGCACGTACCGAAGCTAGCATGACTTCATCTAAATATAATTGACAACCTGCCAATTTGTTTAACCATTGACATAAATTATGGGTGCGATCGCTGGCGGTTTTTCCTGGTAATTTATCAGCAATGGTAATTGCCCCACTATTAATCATCGGGTTGCGGGGATATCCGCGATCGGCAATCAATTGATCTAAAGAATTAAAAGCAGTATCCGATGGTTCAACGCCAACCCAGTGCAAAACTGCATCTGCTCCCATATTTTCTAGCAGATACAGAAAAGAAAAAGATTTGATAATACTCATTAAGGGGAACACACAAGCTGTATCCCCCAAACTATAAGTTTGTCCTGAAACACAGCAGATGTGAGCTGCAAACCAACGAGGATTAGCTAAAGCTAATTGTGGAATGCGATCGCACACTTTTCCCTGGTCAGCCAGAGATTTAGTTTGCTGTATCCAAGTTAATAACTCGGTATTAGTTAGTCTTACAAGTGCTTTCAAAGAGGATCTGCGCTCAAACTATTTCTAGTTTACGATTACCGAACAGTTGGTTGATAGCGAACTTGCAGCGTCACAAAAGCTTCTATCCGTTGTTCTCCAGCAACAACAGATGTATTAAATGAATTTGTTGGAGCCGCTTTTTGTATCAAATCATTCATCTGCATTACAACTGGCATAGGTGGACTAGCACCGTTAATTTGAATATTGACAATTTCTTGTTGCTTTAATTCCAGAGCGCCCAAAGCTGCATCTGCTTGAGATCTAGCGTTTTTCGAGGCGGCATTGATTGCTTGTTTTTGTGCAGCAGCGATCGCTTCATCTGATGCGACTAATGTTACACCATCAATCCTTGTAGCTCCGGTTTTAACTGCTTCGTCTAACAACGAGCCAATTTTTTCTGGGGCTATTTGGAAGCGAACAAGGTTGGTTGCAGAATAGCCAGAGATTGCTTGTTTCCCGTCCTTTTGGCTGTAGCGAGGGTTAAGACTGATACTGGTCGTTTCTAACTTCGTTACATCTGGACGCGCTTTTAATAAGTCAAGCACTGCTTGCGATCGCTTGGCAAGTTCCTGTTGTACAAGTGCAGAAGTTTGGGCTTGCACCTCCACACCTAAGCTGACTCGTGCAGTTGTTTTGGGAATATCTACCATCCCTCGTCCAGAAACCACAAGTGTTTGCGATGGGAATGCCGTATTTGGTTCAACTCGGCTTTGAGCTGCTTGACAACCTACTAAACTTAAGAACCCAAAAGCCAATAATAAAAATTGCCATGTTTTTCCAGAGTTGAGTCTAAAATTTAACGAAGGAAAATAATTCATAACTGCATGAAAAATTTTGTGTGTTTCCAATGTGGCACTAGAGCAGTTGATAACTACTGACGTTACAGTTTTGGCAACATTTTAATTGAGCGATCGCATCCGAATTAATGCAAAGCTGTATTAAGTGCAAAGAATAGCCTATGACTCCTCGTGTGAGAGCGCCGGAATTACCACAAAATTACGCTTGGCTAAACACAGATAAACCCTTGTCTTTGAAACAACTTAAGGGTAGAGTCGTAATTTTGGACTTTTGGACATATTGCTGTATTAATTGTCTGCATATCCTGCCAGACTTGAAATATTTAGAACACAAATATCAAGATAGTCTTACGGTTATTGGTGTTCATTCTGCCAAGTTTGACAACGAAAAAGAAACTGAAAATATCCGTCAAGCTATTCTGCGCTACGACATTGAACATCCAGTTTTAGTGGATAGTGGTTTTCGAGTTTGGCAAGATTATACTGTGCGTGCTTGGCCTACTTTGATGGTAATTGATCCAGAAGGTTACGTGGTTGGCTACTTTTCTGGCGAAGGTAAACGTGATGCTTTAGATGAATTGATTGAAAAGCTAGTTAGCCAACACCAAGAAAAAGGCACAATTAATTTTCAAGAAATTAGCCTGACTTTAGAAAAGCAACGCCAACCATTAATTACACCTTTAGCTTTTCCCGGTAAAGTTCTAGCCACCCCGGCAGGTTTATTTATCGCTGACTCTGGACACCACCGTTTAGTTATGAGTAATTTTGACGGGGAGATTCTGCACATCATTGGAACTGGTAAATCTGGTTTAACTGATGGTGCTTTTAGTGAAGCTCAGTTTTCTGCACCCCAAGGAATGGCATTTGATGCAGATAAACAAATTCTCTATGTCGCTGATACAGAAAATCATGTACTGCGACAAGTTGATTTTCAGCGTCAGGTAGTAAAAACGATCGCCGGAACAGGTGAACAAAGCCGCAATATTCGTCCTCATGAGGGTTTTGGCTTAGAAACTGCCCTTAATTCTCCTTGGGATTTAGTGAAAGTAGGAAATATTTTGTTTATTGCGATCGCGGGGTTGCATCAAATTTGGATAATGGATTTAGAAACCAGCATTATCAAAACTTATGCTGGAACTGGTGCAGAAGCTTGTGTTGACGGTTCGTTGACTGAATCTGCTTTTGCTCAACCCAGTGGTATCACCACCAATGGACAACAATTATATATTGCTGATAGTGAAGTTAGTTCAATTCGGGCTGTAGGACTAATAGAACCATTTCAAGTTAGAACTGTATGCGGTAGCGGTGAGTTATTCGGTTTTGGCGACATAGATGGACAAGGTGAGGATGTTCGATTACAGCACTGTTTAGGAGTGGAATACGCCCAGAATTATCTGTGGGTAGCAGATACTTATAACCACAAAATTAAATTAGTTAGTCCTAATACAGGTAATTGTCAAACAGTTTTGGGAGATGCTTCAGCGGGTTTACAAGATGGCCAAGGTAAGAATACTCGGTTTTTTGAACCTTCAGGATTAAGCGTTATAGATTCACATTTATATATAGCTGATACTAATAATCATGCTATTCGCTGTGCAGATTTGAATAATTTTGAGGTAACAACACTGCAATTTCCTGGTTTGTGTGCGCCAGATGTATGTATTCCGGTGAATTTACCTAACCCAGAGACCTGACTTTTGATGGAATATAGGTCAGGTCAAAAGTCTAGTGTTGCATCGCCTTGGTCAGAGAAGATATTTTGGTTTGTTGCGGTATCAAATAAACAAGCAACATAGTTGTATTTTCCCAGATAAACTGATAAGATTTTGCTATCAAGCTTTAAATTTGAGCTTGCTAAGTGGATAAAAGCTTTCTTCATCAATACATCGAAGTTTTCTTTCTTTTTACTGCGGCTTACTATAGATTATTCAGACTCCCACGAACAGAGGGGGCATGTTGTCTTATAAGCTGGCAAAGCCTGAGTAGGGATTGTCTGGATAGGCTGAAGCTTTGCTGTACCTAAGTTCTATCCATGATGTGAAATTCCTGAGTAAGGAATAATATAAAACCAAAGGAATAAAAAAATGCGTCTAAGAAAGTTAGTCAGCTATGGGATTTTTGTGCTTATTATCGTCATTGGGGTAAGTTTCACGGGAATTGCCCGTGGTTTTGACATTCCACCCCCAACTCAAAAGATTGCGTTTGCAGAACAAACAAGCGATCTGATGCTTAATACATTGTTTGCGGCGCTGACACAGGAGTTCGACGAGACAACGCCGGATAATGTCGAACAGGGTAAGCAGTCCATTTCGCTAATATTTAATGATAGTAACAAAGATATGCGGCTAGTCGGCACTGTTAGCCCCCTCAAACAAAACGATCGCCCCAACGATAAATTTGAGCGCCAAGCAAACATGCTGGCAATGACAGGGCAGACATATACATCTGTCCAGCGCTTGGATAATAAATGGTACTATCGGCGTTCAATCCCTCTCAGCAACTTTAGGGCAGAATGTGCGCTTTGTCACGTTAATTTCCCCGCTGGCCCCACATCAGATTGGGTAGGCGCGCTGATGCTTAGGATTCCGATTCAGGATTAAGTACTTTCAAAAAATAAAATAGTTACTATATAGCGCTTCTTGGTTGTATGCAATACACTCCAGTAAAGACAAGGGGCTAGGGGCTAGGGGCTAGGGGCTAGAGGCTAAAGTGGTATATTTTATCCATAAGAAAACCCCTATAAAAGGTAGGAGTCAGTGCTGGTGTCGGCAATACTGACTCCACGTTTATGAGTTTCTCCAATCAGGAATGTAGTGTATGAACATTTGTCTCCCAATTTTGCCCATCAAAAGGTATAATCTGAAAATTATCAATCACATCACCATCTAAACACCGCACATTTACATCAATGCCATCAGGATGACTGCGGGGAATATAAAAAGGATGCATTCCACAAGTGCGGCAAAATTTGTGTTGGGCTATTCCTGTGTTAAATCTATAGGTTGTTAATTCATCTTGGCCTTTAAGCAAAGTAAATTGCGATCGCGGCACAATTAAATGTAAAAATCCTTTTTTTCTGCAAATTGAACAGTTACAATCATCCGCTTTATGGTCTTCAGTCGTTACTCGAAATCGAACTGCGCCACAGTGACATCCGCCCTCATAAGTGACTGATTCTTGAGTATTTTTTGTCATAAAAATTATCTTATAAAGCTTAACTTTTCTCTAATTGAGATACTCGTTCTTCTAATTTATTGACTTGTTGTTTTAATTCAATCACCAAAGTTGCTAGTCGGTCAAACATCCGGTCAGACTGTGATAAACTTTGTCTAGAGCTAGGCGATCGCGGTGTTAGTGTTGTCCTTGAAGATGATGGCTGGCTGTTTTTTCCTAGTTGAGATTCTATTTGATTCAGGCGTGATTCGACACGATTAAAGTCCGCTTCTAAGTTATTGATACGTGATTCGACTTGCTGCGATGAAGCGCTGTTAGACAATAGCCCCATCCAAATAACGATTACCAAACTGACGGCGAACAATAACCTGCGAAACATTTCAATTACTCCTTCGGTAGAGATAGAGTAGACAAATTACATCTCTATCTCTTCATTCCCTGCTGCTAATTTTATTGATCTGGTTGTAAAAGAGAAAATAGTTGATACCAATTGATGGAGTTAATACTATTTTCACCTTCTTTTACCTCAAGCGTAACATTACACGCTTTTGATTGTTGTAGTGCTTGTATACAAAGTTCTGCCACATCTTCACGGCTGATTTTGCCTTTAATATTGTCACCTTGCTCGAATATTAATGACTTACCTCCTGCTTCTTCAGTTAAAGCACAAGGTCTAATAATTGTATAAGGTAGACCACTTGCTCTTAAACTATCTTCTCCTTTCAACTTCCAGGTTAAAATTCCTCCTAGCTGGTCATTTAATTTGACTGCTGGTGGTTCTTCATCTAAATTAATTCCAGGTCGTCCAGGACGAGTTACACCTGCTGAACTGACAAGGACAAACTTTGGTAAAACTTTCCCACCATAAGCTTTGATTGATTCCACTTGCAAAGCAAAATTACCAGCTGAAAAGTGAGGATTTAAAGCGCCATCATATTCAAACTTGCTCAACATCAACTGAAATGAGCTAACTTTGCTGGTTTCAATCGGTGGACAATCGTTAACTACTTTTGCCCTAAATACAGGAGTCAAATCTGCAAAAGGAACACGAATATTAATCCAAGTATTATCTACCGTGTCAAAAGAATAGCTGTAACCAACACCATCCCATTTTGTATCTGTCCGCAGAAAGATTTTGTAACGCTGACCATCACCTTTTACACGTAAATCTACACCTTCGTAGCCAGATAAATCAAAAGGTGGATCAAAATTTCTAGTTCTAACAGACGCAAAACCACCAGAGTTAGCAGTGGAAACATTACCAGTAAACAAAGCTGTGTTTTCTAATAATTGAATCTTACTTGCACTGACACCGCCCATGACGACATCATCTACTGCACCCCAGGTATTTTTTAACTCTGCGGAGGGATTAGTAAAGTCAAATATAATTTTTTCATTGGCTTGGGGTAGATATTTTGCTGCTGCTTGTACCAAGTTTTTCACACCTTGATATTCCACATTTTCTGGAGTATCCCCCACAATTTCTGGTTGATAAAATTTAACACCTTGGTAATATTTAGCTCTATCTGCTGTGTCTCCTTCTACAGGTTGTACACGCACTGCTGTACAACAAACTACAGCTTGAATATTAGCCATAACGACAGAATTTAATGTTTCTGGTTGAGTAATATCCGCAGCTACCAAGTCAACATCATCACCTAAAATTGAACGTGCTTTGTCTATATCTCGGACAAGCGATCGCACATTATAACCCCTTTCTACAAGTCGCCTGACTACTCGTTTACCGACACCACCAGTCGCACCAGCTACCAATATTACACCCATATTTTTGCCCCCCTTGGGTTTATCTTGATTTCCTTTGGACCAACCTGGAATTAACTGTTGTACCCAGTTAAGCAAAGGAATAACCTCAAAGTAGGTCAAAGTTTCAACAAACCTACCCAAGTCCCATTGAGAACGATTTTTGTCACTCACAACTGCGTCCTCATAAAATTTATTCTTAGTTACATAATAACGAAATATTACATTTCTTTCTTTGCATCTTTGCGCCTTTGCGTGGGATAAGAAAAACGTGGTTCGCTTACCTAAAAATAGCTGTCAGCTAATATCACTCAAGAACGTTAAGATACTTAAGAGTGCTATCAATCAAATAGAAATTTACTATGAGCCAACTTGAAAAAGCTCAAGCTGAATATGAAACTTTCCCTCAAGAATTGGGCAGTGTAATCATTAGCACAATTAATCAGCAAGGAACACCCAATGCTAGTTATGCTCCTTTCGTGATTGATGATGCCAAAAATATTTATATTTACGTTAGTGGATTAGCAACTCATACCCAAAATATTCATGCCAATCCTCAAGTAAGCGTCTTATTTATTGACGATGAATCTAAAAGTAAACAAATTTTTGCTCGTCGCCGTTTGAGTTTTGATTGTACAGCTACTTTAATAGAGCGTGAAACTGAGACTTGGAATAGCATTGTCGATAAATTTCACCAGCGTTTTGGCGAAATTATCGAGATGTTGCGTGGCTTAAACGACTTTCGGATTTTCCAGCTAACTCCTAAATCAGGTCGTTTTGTGATTGGTTTTGGTACAGCTTATCAAATTAATGGCGATCGCCTCAATCAACTTGTTCACATTACAGGAGATCAAAAGTAGTGAAATTTTCTGTATTCATACTTAAAATATAGTTTTATGCTTCAGTTTTTACCTCCTGGCTTTGGGCATAAAATCATCCATACATCTTTGGGGGCAATGGTTTACTATACACAAACCACTGCACCTTGGTTAAATGCTGCTGAAGATTTACCGCCATTATTGTTCTTGCATAACTTCGGTGGTGGAGCATCAGCTTATGAATGGTCTAAAGTTTATCCCGCTTTTGCCCCTAAATACCGCATATTAGCCCCAGATTTAATCGGTTGGGGAGAATCTGCTCATCCGGTGCAAGATTACCAAATTAGTGACTATCTGACTACAATCGCCGAATTTATCACCCAGACTTGTACTCACGCTGTAACTGTAGTAGCTTCTTCTCTGACAGCTGCTTTGACTATCCGCCTAGCCATTAACAAGCCGGAATTATTCCAAAGATTATTTTTAGTATGTCCTTCTGGCTTTGATGATTTTGGCCAAGGTGCTGGACGCAGACTTCCACTACCTATTATCAATACACCCTTGTTGGATAATATAATTTATGCTCTTGGTGCTGAAAATGCCCTCGCTGTCAGAAATTTTTTACAAAGTTTTCTGTTTGCTAAACCAGAACGAGTTTCACAAGAAATGGTAGAAGCTTATTTAACTTCTGCACAACAACCAAATGCTAAGTTTGCAGCTTTGGCATTTTTACGAGGCGATCTTTATTTTGACTTGAGTTTGTATATTCAGCAATTGCAAATTCCTACTGTGATGTTTTGGGGAGAAAAAGCGCAATTTACGAGTGTTAAATTAGGGCGACGTTTGGCTAATTTAAATATAAATGCGATTCCAGATTTTCAGGCGATCGCCAATACAGGAATTTTACCTCATTTAGAAACACCAGAAGTTTTTATTGGTTTATTGCAACGCTATTTAATAGCCTAAAACCGCAGAGGCGCAGAGGACACAGAGATGTTTATGAATGATTTAGGACTGCTATATATGTCTTTCTACTGGTAACTGATAACTGTTAACTGTCCAAGCTTTCACTCATCCGCTGTTCTAGCAAATCCAGTAACCCCTCTACATCCTTATCAACCTGCTTAAAACAATCCGGTGGTGCTGGTTCTGGTGCAAACTGAATTAATTTAATTTCACCTTTACCAATACCAATCATCACTACTTCTATTTCTGGTTGATGATTTTCGACAATTCCTAAAATTTCCTGAAGCCGATTTTCAACTTGATCATTTAAATTTTCTATTGCTTCTTGGGGACAATATACAAAATGTGGAGTTGGTTGTAAATCAATACCAATAGTACCCTTGCTATTACCATTTTCTAACCACAATCCCCAAAACAGTGCCGCTAAATCTTGCTGATTTGCTTTCACAAATCTATCCAACTGGCCACGCCACTTGTGATCACCTAATTCTGACTGAGTGTTACCAAACATCATAAATAATTCGTAATCCGTAATTCGTAATTTTTGAAGTAATTCAGCACATATTTATTTCCTATGCCCCATGCCCCATGCCCCATGCCCTATATTATTTCAACCCACTTTGTACACGCCAGAGATTAGCGTAAATGCCATCTCGTTCTAGTAGTTGTTCGTGGGTTGCTGACTCTACTAATTTCCCATGTTCCATGACATAGATACAATCAGCATTGCGGATAGTAGAAAGACGATGAGCGATCGCAATTGTGGTTCTATCTACTATAATTCGTTCGAGCGATCGCTGGATAGCGGCTTCTGTTTCGTTGTCTACTGCGGAGGTGGCTTCATCTAAAATCAAAATGGGTGGATTCTTTAATACTGCACGAGCGATCGCAATTCTTTGTCTTTGTCCACCAGATAACTTTTGTCCTCTTTCTCCCACAATTGTCTCATAACTTTGGGGCAATTCCATAATAAATTCATGAGCTTCAGCCACTCTTGCCGCTTTCATGATTTCTGGTTCGCTAGCATCAAAGCTACCATAAGCAATATTCTCGGCTACTGTGCCATGAAATAAAAATACATCCTGACTCACCAAACCAATACAACGGCGTAAATCTTGTAATTTCAAATCTTGTATTTCGATTCCATCTACGGTAATCATTCCTGTTTTGATTTCATACAACCGCAATAACAACTTAACTAAAGTACTTTTACCGGAACCAGTTGAACCAACAATCGCAATAGTTTTACCTGCGGGAATATCTAACGACAGATTTTCAATTACAGGAAATCTGTCTTGATAGGCAAAAGTGACATTTTTAAATTTCACTTCGCCGCGGACTTTTTCAATTGGTAAAGCTATCCTTCCTGGATGAATCGCGATCGGCGTATCTAATAAATTCATGACTCGATTGGTAGAAGCCATCGCTCTTTGATATTGATCAAAGGTATCACCTAATCTTGTTAACGGCCACAACAAGCGCTGAATTAAAAATATTAATACGCTATAAGTTCCTACAGACATTTTGCCTGCAACTGCTGCCATTCCACCATATAATAATAGTGCAGTAAATCCTACCAAAATCAGCATCCGGATTAATGGTATAAAAGCGGCTGAAAGTTTAATTGCTTTAGTATTACTACGACGATAACTTTCACTTTCTACTTCTAAACGCGAGGCTTCATAAGTTTCGGCTGTAAAACTTTTAATTGTAGTAATACCGCTAATATTATTGGCTAAACGCGAGTTGAGGAAACCGACTTTTTCTCTAACATCAGCATAACGGGGTGCAAGCAGTCGTTGATAAGCTAAAGAACCCCAAAGAATAAACGGCATTGGCAACAAGGCCATCCACGCTACACTAGGAGCCAAAACGAAGAAAGCACCACCAATAATGACCACAGTTGTAGCAACTTGAATCAGATCATTGGCTCCCGTGTCTAAAAATCGTTCTAATTGGTTAATATCATCACTAAGGATGGACATTAAACCGCCAGTGCTACGTTCTTCAAAATAAGCCAATTCCAACTCTTGCAAATGCTTGTAGGCATCTAAACGTAAGTTATGCTGAACACTCTGTGCTAAATTGCGCCAAAGTCTAGCATAAGCGTACTCAAACACTGATTCTAATATCCAAACAATCACAGTGAGAACCGAAAGAATCAAAAACTGCCCAAAGACATCTTTAACTCCTAATTGAGCAATGATAGAATCCTGCTGTTTGACAACTACATCTACCGCAATCCCAATTAATGCTGGCGGTGCTAAGTCAAAAAGTTTATTGAGGATAGAACAACCAGTAGCCAGCCAAATTTGCTGACGATACTGATGTCCGTAGTCAAGCAGGCGCTGGAGGGGATGCACTGAATGTCTACGTTTTTTCATTATCTGGCCGTTTACAATTGCGTGAAACTGATGTTACCACGAGAGGGAGAAATATCTTACTTTTGTAGCCTTAAACCTGCGTAGGCAGATAACGTGTCACCATAGTACAGGAGTTGCCTAAAGATGCAAAAGGAGATAAAACCTTGAAAAATCAGCAATTGGGGAATTGGCAAACCACACTTTTGGGAATTGTGGTATCAATAATAGTGCTAATTGGGCTTAATTCCTTTATCATTATCAATCCAGGACAA